>NZ_JBSGDZ010000008.1:0-305519 GCF_053602655.1 Sphaerisporangium sp. NPDC004334 | reverse complement strand
GGTGCGGCGGACCCGCCGCACCGCGGACGTCCGGCCCGCCGGCCCACCGCCCGCCGGTCAACCGCGGGCACCGTGAGGACCGGCCGTCCGGCCCACGAACCCCCACGCCATCGAACCTCCCTCGTCAGGGGCTCGGTGGCGTGGGATTCGCATCACAGCCCGCCATGCGCTCAGGGCTCCTGGCGGGCGCCGTTGCGCTCGCGGTCGGACTCGACGATGATGCGCACGGCCTCGTCCACGTCGTCGGTGACCTGGATCAGGTTGACGTCCTCGGGGGAGATCTTGCCGGTCTTCACCAGGGTGCCGCGAATCCAGTCGAGCAGCCCGCCCCAGAACTCGCCGCCCATCAGGATGACCGGGAACGAGGTGACCTTGCGGGTCTGCACCAGCGTCAGCGCCTCGAACAGCTCGTCCAGCGTGCCGAACCCGCCGGGCAGCGCCACGAACCCGCAGGCGTACTTGACGAACATCGTCTTGCGCACGAAGAAGTAGCGGAACTCGATGCCGAGGTCCACGTAGTCGTTCAGCTTCTGCTCGAAGGGCAGCTCGATGCCGAGGCCCACCGAGATGCCGCCCGCCTGGCGCGCCCCCTTGTTGGCGGCCTCCATGATGCCGGGCCCGCCGCCGGTGATGACGGCGTAGCCGGCCTCCGCCAGCGCCTGGCCGAGTCTCTCGCCCATGGCGTAGTCGGCGTCGTCGGCATGGGTGCGCGCGGAGCCGAACACGGTGACGGCGGGCGGCAGCTCGCCGAGCTGCCCGAAGCCCTCGACGAACTCGGCCTGGATGCGCAGCACCCGCCAGGGGTCCATGTGCAGCCACTCGGTCGAGCCGCGCCGGTCCAGCAGCCTCTCGTCGTAGGTGGAGTCGGGCAGGAACTTCCCCCGGACGAGGGAGGGGCCCTGACGGCGCTCCTCGCGTGATGCTTTGCTCATGCCGATCACGCTAACCGCCCGCTGGAGTGCCCTAGCCGTACCGGAACGGGACGTCCCGCCGGGGCCGTAAAGAATCTTGGAAAATCTGTCCCGAGCAGCGGAACCGATTCTTCGCGAGGCCACGTCTAAGAGCCGAGGGTGCTGCTCGGGACTGAAAGTGGCTTTCCCCGCCAAATGGCCGGCGAGGAAAGCCACTTTCTTTTGTGCCCACAGCCGGCGCTGATCGGCGCGACGCCCCGACGAGCGGTTCGCGCCGCTTCGCCCCTTCGAGGCGGGCCCGCGCCGCCCGTCCAGGACGCACAGGACGCTCAGGACGCTCAGGACGCCGCGTCGCCCAGCCAGGCGGTCATCCTGCGCTCGCAGTCGGCGATCATCTCCAGCGAGACGTACTCCCCCTGCTGGTGGGCGAGGTTCGGGTCGCCGGGGCCGTAGTTGACCGCCGGGACGCCGAGCTCGGAGAAGCGCGCGACGTCGGTCCAGCCCAGTTTGGCCCGGGGAGTGCCGCCGATGGCGCCGGCGAACGCCGCGGCCACCGGGTGGGTCAGCCCGGGACGCGCGCCGGGCGCCCCGTCGGTGAAGCGCACCTCATACCCCTCGAAGACCTCGCGCACGTGCTCCTCGGCCTGCTCCATCGAGCGGTCGGGGGCGAAGCGGTAGTTCACCGTCACCACGCACTCGTCGGGGATGACGTTGCCCGCGACGCCCCCGGCGATGCCGACGGCGTTCAGGCCCTCGTGGTAGGCCAGGCCGTCCACGACCGGCTCGCGGGCCTGGTAGGCGTTCAGCCGGGCCAGGACGGGCTCGGCGCCGTGCACGGCGTTCACCCCGTACCAGGAGCGGGCGCTGTGGGAGCGCCGGCCCTTGACGGTCACCTGGGCTCGCAGGGTGCCCTGGCAGCCGCCCTCGATCTCGCCGCTGGTGGGCTCCATGAGCACGGCGAAGTCGCCGGCCAGCAGCTCGGGACGGGTGCGGGCCAGGCGCGTCAGGCCGTTGCGCGCGGCCTCGACCTCCTCGCAGTCGTAGAAGACGTAGGTCACGTCCCTGGCCGGGGCGGGCACCCCGGCGGCGAGCTTGAGCGCCACGGCGACGCCGCTCTTCATGTCCGAGGTGCCGCACCCGTACAGCAGGCCGCCCTCGACCCGGGAGGGGAGGTTGCCCGCGAGCGGCACGGTGTCGATGTGCCCGGCGATCACCACCCGCTCGGCGCGGCCGAGCTCGGTGCGGGCCACCACGGCCTCGCCGTCGCGGACGACGGTGAGGTGCGGCAGCGGCGCGAGCGCGTCCTCGATGGCGTCCGCGAGGGCCTTCTCGCCTCCGCTGACCGACTCGACGTCGACAAGGGCCGCGGTCAGCGCCCGCACGTCCCCGGCCAGGTCGAGCGGCGGGACCTCAGGCATTGACGCCATGCTGGCGCAGCACGTCGTTCAGCGCTGCCTTGTCGTGGCGCTGCCCCTCTTCCAGGCGCTTGAGCACCAGGACGCATGGCAGCCCGAAGGTGCCGCCGGGGAACTCCTTGGGGCGCGTGCCGCCTACGGCGACGCACCAGTCGGGGATGCGGCCGCGGGAGAGCTCCTCGCCGGTCTGCACGTCGATGACGGGCATGGAGGCCGACAGGATGGTGCCCGCGCCGACGACGGCGCCCTTGCCCACCCGCGCGCCCTCGACGATCATCGAGCGGCTGCCGATCAGCGCCTCGTCCTCGATGACGACCGGGACGGCGTTCGGGGGCTCCAGCACCCCGCCGATGCCGACGCCGCCCGACAGGTGGACGTCGCGGCCGATCTGCGCGCACGAGCCGACGGTCGCCCAGGTGTCCACCATGGTGCCGCTGTCGACGTAGGCGCCGATGTTGGTGTAGGAGGGCATCAGCACGACGCCCGAGGCAAGGTAGGAGCCCCAGCGCGCGATGGCTCCCGGCACCACGCGGACGCCTTCCAGGGACGTCTTCAGCGGGATGCGGTCGTTGTGGTGGAAGTCGCCCACCTGGCTCCTGACCATGCCGAGCACCCGGAAACTGAGCAGGATGGCGCGCTTGGCGCGCTCGTCCACGACCACCTCGCCGGAGGCGCCGTCGACGAAGGCGACACGCGCCTTGCCGGTGTCGAGCATGTCCACGGCACCGACGATCACACCGCGGGCCTCGCCGTCGTCGGGCGACAGCTCGGCGCGGCGTTCCCACAACTCGTCCACGGTGGCCGGCAAGGGGCTTTCGAAGGTCTCGCTCATGCAAGGGGAGCTTAGTGCCGCACGGGCGACCCGGCGGGGCCGGTAGGTTCTTGTCCGTGGCGCGGCGATTCTCTCGGGCGGTTCTGACGATCACAGGCATCGTCGTCGTGCTGGGCGCTGCCATCTTCTTCGGCGTCTACTACCTGCTCAACCGGGCCAAGCCCCTCGCGATCGGCGAGCACTGCCAGGTGAAGACCGCGCTGGGCACCCTCGACCTGGAGATAGAGCAGGCCCAGGTGGCCGCGACGATCGCCGCGGTCGCCACCGACCGCCGGTTGCCCGAGCGCGCGGTCGAGGTCGCGTACGTGACCGCGATCCAGGAGTCCAAGCTGCTGAACCTCCCCTTCGGCGACCGCGACTCGGTCGGGGTGTTCCAGCAGCGGCCCTCGCAGGGCTGGGGCACCGTCGAGCAGCTGCAGGACCCGGTCTACGCGACCCGCAAGTTCTTCTCCGCGCTGACCAAGGTCAAGCGCTACCAGCGGCTGCCCCTGCACGAGGCGGCGCAGGCGGTGCAGCGCTCCGCCGACGGCTCGGCGTACGCCCAGCACGAGGAGGACGCCAAGATCCTCGCCGCCGCGTTCACCGGCCGGGCGGCCAAGGCGGTGCACTGCTGGTACCCGGCCCCCGACAAGCCGGCGCCCGTGCAGGCCGCCAAGGCCCGCAAGGAGCTGGCCAGGGCTCTGGGCCAGCAGACGGACCCGGACAACCGCATCACCGCCCCCACCGACCGCAGGGGCTGGCTGATCGCCTCCTGGACGGTCGCCCACGCGCAGAAGTACGGGCTGCGCAAGGTGCGCTACGCGGGCGTCGCGTGGAGCTCGGCGGCCGGCCAGGACGGCTGGGTGGCCGACGCCAAGGCGGCGGCCAAGACCGTCGAGATCGCCTGACGCCACCGGCACGGGCACGGGTACGGGTACGCCGGAGCGCCTCCACGCACGTCCCATAACGGCCACAGACGCGCTCCGCGTCTCGCACGGGCATGGCGGTGTGCGCTCCGCGTCTCGCACGGGCACGGCGGTGTGCGCTCCGCGTCTCGCACGGGCACGGCGCGTGCGCTCCGCGTCTCACGCGGCTAGAGCATGCGCTCCACGTTGATCGAGCCCGGGGCCAGCGGCTGGGCGTAGGCGGCGGTCCACGGCTGGCCCTGCACCCGGTTGAAGCTCAGCAGCCGCCCGTCCGCCGCGAGGTAGTCGACGAAGTCCGCCAGGCCGCGCTCGGGGTAGCCGGTGGTGCCCTCGGAGCGGAAGGTGGCGGTGCCGCGTTCCATCGGGTGGAACTCGACGCCCTCCATGATCAGCATGCTCTTGGCCGGCACCATGCCCTGGGTGGGCACGGGCGTCCAGAGGTAGACCTCGAGGTGCGGCGGGTCGTCGGGGCCGGTGCCCTGCCGTTCTTCGACCGACAGCCACATGTAGTGGCCGAGGCCCTCTTCGAGCAGGTATTCGGTCCACTGGTCGCCCTGCCAGGAGAGGTGCAGGGCGCCCAGGACGCGCGACCGGATGCCCTGGCGGTCGATGACGTCCCCGACCTTGATGGTGCGGGGATCGAGGTACTCGGGGTTCAACACGACCGGGCGGGCCAGGGCCGGGTGCGGCGAAGTCGGCTCGGGTGCCGGCTCAGGGGGTCGGGGAGCCGGTCGAGCCGTCTTGTTCGGCCGCCGCGTGCCGAGGAAAGCGCCCAGCACGACGACGAAAATGGCTGCGCTCACTGCGAGCACGACCGCAACGGTCATGCCGCGGGATCCTACTGGAGGCGGAGCACCGCCGCATTGATCCGTTCGTCAGTCGCCGTCATGGCGATACGGATATGCGACGTGCCCGCTTGCCCGTAAAAGTCGCCCGGCGCGACCAGAATTCCTATTTCGGCCAGTGCGGCGACCTGATCCCAGCAATTACGGTCGTCGGTCGCCCACAGATAAAGGCCCGCCGTCGAGTGCTCCACGCGCCAGCCGGCCTTCTCCAGCACCGGCCGCAGAACGGCGCGCCGGGCGCCGTACAGCTCACGCTGCTCGTCGGCGTGCCGGTCGTCGTCCAGCGCGGCGGCCATGGCGGCCTGGACGGGCGCCGGCATGATCATGCCGGCGTGCTTGCGCACCTCGAGCAGCCGCTTCACCAGCGCGGGGTCGCCGGTGACGAACGCCGCGCGGTAGCCGGCCAGGTTGGACCGCTTGGACAGCGAGTGCACGGCCAGCAGGCCCTCGTGAGAGCCGCCGCAGACATCGGGATGCAGGATCGAGACCGGCCGTTCCTCCCAGCCGAGCTCGATGTAGCACTCGTCCGAGGCGACGACCGCGCCCCGCTCACGCGCCCAGTCGACGACCTTGCGCAGGTGCTCGGCGGGCAGCACCCGGCCCGTCGGGTTCGACGGGGAGTTCACCCACACCAGCGGCACCCGCTCGGGGCCGAGCCCCAGCAGGCCGTCGGCGGCGTACGGTTCGGCGCCGGCGATGCGCGCGCCGACGTCGTAGGTGGGGTAGGCCAGGGACGGGATGACCACGCGGTCGCCCGCCCCCACGCCCAGCAGGGTGGGCAGCCAGGCGACCAGCTCCTTGGAGCCGATCGTCGGCAGCACGTCGTCCGGGTCGACGCTCACGCCGTGCCGGCGGGCCAGCCAGCCGGCGGCGGAGGCGCGCAGCCGCTGCGTGCCGTGGGTGAGGGGGTATCCGGGGCTGTCGGCCGCGCCCGCGAGCGCCTCGCGCGCCACGGCGGGCACCGGGTCGACGGGAGTGCCGACCGACAGGTCGACGATGCCCTCCGGGTGGGCGAGCGCCCGTTGCTTGTACGGCACCAGCCGGTCCCACGGGAAGTCGGGCAACCCGATCACCGAAACACCCCCAAGGTGGATCTCAGACGTCGGCGCGCGGTGTCGGCGGGTACCGCGACCAGGAGGTCACGGTACCCCGGCGTCGCCAGACGTGCGGTAGGTCAGTGCTCCTCCGCCTGGGGCGGGAGAACGGCCACGATCGGGTGGTCGCGGTTGATCTTGCCGACCTTGGACGCTCCGCCGGGCGAGCCCAACTCGTCGAAGAACTCGACGTTCGCCTTGTAGAAGTCCTTCCACTGGTCGGGCGTGTCGTCCTCGTAGAAGATCGCCTCGACCGGGCAGACAGGCTCGCACGCGCCGCAGTCCACGCACTCGTCTGGGTGGATGTACAGCATGCGGTTGCCCTCGTAAATGCAATCGACGGGGCACTCTTCGATGCACGCCTTGTCCAGCACATCAACGCAAGGCTGCGCGATGACGTAGGTCACCTCGGGCTCCTTCTTCTCCGCGCCTTCGCACGACTCGACCGCGGGTTGCTAGACCTAGTATTGCCGTGCTGGCCATGAGTCCGAAACGGGAGGGGGGCGAAGCGTGTGACACCGCACTTTGGCGGAAGGCTCGTGATCGCCGTCTCGCCCGCCGACGTGGGCCGGCGCGTCACCGTGCGCCGCGCCGATCCCGACGGCTTCCGCGACACGGTCGGCGTCCTGGAGTCCTGGCAGGACGGCCTGCTCCAGGTGCGCAAGCGCGACGGCACGCTGGTGGGCGTCCGCGAGGAGGCCCTCGTCGCCGCGAGGGTCGTCCCCGAACGCTGACCCGCGCCCAGCCCGCCTCGCCGCCCCTCGCAGCCGCCCCGCGCCGCACCGCGCTTCACGCCTCGGCCCGGCCGCATCGGCGCGCGTCCGGTCCGCCAATGCTGGCCCAAACTTCCGCGTGCCTCCTCGACGCGGGAGGATATGACGCTGAGTATTCGTTTCGTGACATCACGTGCCGCAGTCGCCGCAGCAGCGCTCCTCGCCACCGCCGTGGCCGGGTGCTCATCCACGACGTCCAAAGACACCAAGCAGCCTCCGGTCAACCCCAGGGCGGCCAGCCTGGCCCAGGGGTTCGGCACGATGGACCGCCTCGTGGAGGCGGCGCGCAAGGAAGGCTCCTTGAACCTGGTCGGCATCCCCCGCGACTGGGTCAACTACGGCGCCATCATGGACCGCTTCACCGGCGAGTACGGAGTGCGGATCAACGTGCTGGAGCCGGGCGCGAGCAGCCAGCGCGAGATCGACCTGGCCAAGGCCGCGCGCGTCCCCGACAAGGTGCCCGACGTCTTCGACCTCGGGGTCGACGTCGCGGTCGCCAACGCCCAGCGCTTCTCCCCGTACAAGGTGACCGCCTGGCAGGACATCCCCGACGCCGTCAAGGACCTCAAGGGCCAGTGGTACGCGGGCTACGGCGGCTACATGTCCATCGGCTACGACCCGCGCAAGGTCGCCGCCCCGGCCAGGTTCGCCGACCTGGCGGCCAGGCCCGGGTACGCCGTGGCCCTGGCCGGCGACCCACTCCAGACGGCGGCCGCCTTCTACGGCGTCATGGCGGCATCGCTCCAGGGCGGCCGGCCGAAGGCCGAGCGCGGCCTCGCCCTGTTCGCCGAGCTGAAGAAGGCGGGCCGCCTCAGCCTGCCCTCCCAGGCCAACGCGCTGGTCGACTGGGACTACGTCAACGCCGCCAAGGCCGCGCAGACCGCCGGGGACGACAAGCCCGCCTGGAAGGTCGTGGTGCCCGCCGACGCGGCGCTCGCGTCCTACTACGTGCAGGCGATCAGCGACAAGGCCCCGCACCCGGCCGCCGCGCGCCTGTGGGAGGAGTTCCTCTACAGCGACGAGGTCCAGAACCTCTTCCTCAAAGGCTTCGCCCGCCCGGCGCGCATGGAGGCGCTGGAGATGTCCGGCAGGCTCGACAAGCAGGCGGCGGCCAAGCTCCCGCCCGTCCCGCGCTCGCCCGTCCTGCTCACCATCCCGCAGACCGACGAGGGCAAGACCTACCTGAAGGCCAACTGGCCCCGGTCGATCGGCTGAGTCCCCGGGGGCAAGCTTTCGGACAGATGTGTCGCAAGGACATCAAGGCTCTAAAGTATTCGTACTTACGGACACGGGGAAGCGATGTCTGAGAATGCGAGCTGATCGCCTTGCGACACGAAACGCCGAGCTTGATGCGGTGGAACGCGCGCGCCTATGACAGCTCCTTCGGCTATGTCTCGGCGCAGGGCGCGCCCCTGATCGAGCTGCTCGACCCGCGGCCGGGCGAACGCATCCTCGACCTCGGCTGCGGCACAGGGGTGCTGACCGCCGACATCGCGGCCCGGGGCACCACCGCGCTCGGCATCGACGGCTCCCCCACGATGATCGAGGTGGCGCGGGCCCACCACCCCGGGCTGGACTTCATGATCGGCGACGCCGCCAACTTCGGCGTCCCGGCGCCCTGCGACGCGGTGTTCTCCAATGCGGCGCTCCACTGGATGGGACGCGACCCCGACGCGGTGATCCGCTGCGTGCGCATGGCCCTGACCCCGGGCGGGCGGTTCGTCGCCGAGATGGGCGGCGCCGGCAACTGCGCCGCGCTCACCTCGGCCATGCTCACCGCCTGGCGCGAGTACGGGCTGCCCGAGCCCGAGCTGCCGTGGTACTTCCCCACCCCGGCCGAGTACGCCACGCGCCTGGAGAAGGGCGGGTTCACCGTCCGCCTGCTGGAGTACTTCGACCGGCCCACGCCGCTCGACGAGTGCCCCGGCGGCGCCGCCGACTGGGTCCGCATGTTCGCCGGCTCGCTGCTCGACGGCGTGCCGCCCGCCACCGTGGAGCCGCTTCTGCGCCGCGTCAACGAGCTGGCCGCCCCCGCGTTACGCCGCGAATCGGGGTGGATGGCCGACTACGTGAGGCTGCGATTCGCGGCTGTGCGAGCCTAACGGCCGTCTACGATCGCGCGGTTTGCCAGACTATGGTCTGGTCATTGGAATCACCGGAGAGGGAACGGGATGAACTTCTGCCTGAGTGATCTCGTGCCTCCGCTTCGCTGGAGTGACGCGACCGGGTTCGCGCGGCTGCGGGAAGCGCCCGGCCTGCCCGACGCCTGGTGGCGATCGGTGCCGCTCAGCCGGGTGTTCGCCGTGCTCGGTCCCGAGGCGCTCGGCGAGCTGATCACCGAGCTGGCCACCGAGCACTGGCCGGCCGCCGCCGTCGGGGACATCCTGCCCGCGCTGCACGTGATGGACCCCGAGGAGGCCGACGAGCCGCAGGTGTCGATCGCGCTCGACCGTGTCGGCTCCTACACCGGCCTGCTCGCGCTGACCGGCCGCGAGCTCGCCGACCAGCCTTTCATCCGCGCGAAGCCGTTGCTGAACGCGCTGTTCACAGCGGTGTTCACCCGGCTCGCGCCGGCGGGCGACCAGGGCGCCCACTCCGCCGAGGCCTCCCCTTCCCGCACCGATGACGCCGCCGGCGGCCGCGCCTCGTCGTCCCGCGCCGGGCGGTCCGCCAACGGCGTCGCGGCGACGCCGCCGTCCCCCGCGCCCCTCGCCGCTTCCATGCCCGCGTCCGCCGCTTCTTCCGGCGCCGCCGCACCGGCTTCCGCCGCGTCGTTCGCCGCCTCCGCGCCCGCGCCGGCGGACCCGCTTCCAGTACGCCGCCCCGCGCCTCCGCTGCCCAAACGGCGCAGCAACCGCATCGACGCCGGCGACCCGCTCGGCCTGGCCGCGGCCCGGCTGGCCGAGGCGGCCCTGCAGCAGCAGGCCGGCGGCAGGGGCGGCCCCCGCCCGTCGATGTTCACCCCGCCGCCGCGCACCGAGCGGCCCATGCCCGCCATGCCCGCCATGCCCGCCATGCCGGACGTGGGGCTCGCGCCGGGCCCGCGGCCGTTCGTCCCCGAGCCCGAGCCGTTCAACGCCAACGGCGCCGAGGCCTTCAACGCCGACCCCCTCGGTCCTGAACCGTTCAAAGCCGACCCCCTCGGTCCTGAACCGTTCAGAGCGGCCCCGCCCGGTCCTGAGGCGTTGAAGGCCGATCCGCCCGGGCATGAAGCGTTCAAAGCCGACCCCCTCGGCTCTGAAGCGTTCAGAGCGGTCCCGTCCGGCCCCGAGGCGGGCGCCTCCGGCCGCGACACCGGCCCGTTCGGCGTCGGCCCACGCCCGGCCGAGGCCGCCCCGCTCGCCGCCGGCCCCGGCACGGCCCCGAGCGCCCCCGACGCCCCGTCCCCGGCCGGCCGTCCCGGCGAACCCGGCCAGGGCCAGGAGGCCGCGGCCACCGAGACCGGAGAAGGGTCCGAGACGCCCGCCGACGGCGGCGCCATCCCGGGCGCGAACCCGACCGGCACCGACGAGTTCCACGCCGGCCAGGCCGACAACGACGTCGCGGCGCTCATCGACGCGGCCTTCGCCGACCTGGACGACAAGACGTGGGCGGTGGCGCAGAACCACGTGTTCACCGACGCCCCGGCCGCCCCCGAGGAGCTGGCAAAGCTGTTCGCCGTCCCGCCGGAGGACATCGTCGCCCTGGAGCAGGAGCTGCGCGCCCGGCTGGCCGCCTGGCTGGACAGCGCCGAGGCCGCCCCGTACACCCAGCACCTGGAGAAGCTCCCCGGCACCCTCGGCGTCGCCGCGCCCAAGTCGCGCCTGATGGGCGCGGCCGAGTGGCACACCAAGGAGCTGCGCTCGCTGGACGTCCCCGCCTGGCAGTTCGTCCTCACCACTCTGCCCGGCTACACCGTCCAGGACGACTGGCTGGTGGCCGGCGACATCGCCGATCTGCGCGAGCAGACCTGCGCGCTGATACTCAACGCCGACCGTCCACCGACGGTGGCACGCGCGCTGGAGCTGGTCTCGACGCTGGGCATCCACCCCGAGGTAGCCAAGGAGTGGCTGGAGAACGTCCCGCAGTTGCGCATCCAGAGCACCAAGAAGACCGGCGAGAACTCCGGACCTCCTGGGGTCGCCGAGGCCACGACGACCGGCGAGCGGCCCGCCGAGGCCGCGCCTTCACCGGAGGCCGCGCCGGCCGGTCAGTTCAAGGACGTGTCCATGACCCGTAAGTGCTTCAAGCACCCCGACGGGCTGTGGTGGCTGCGGGTGGACGTCGCCCCCGAGCAGCTCGCCGGCGGCGAGTGCCCGCTGCCGAGCGGGTTCGCCGCCTACCTCGGCATGAGCCCGGGGGACGGCCACACGGTGACCGGCGCGGCCGGAGACGTCACGCTGAGCTGGCAGTCCCGCCCGGTCATCGAGTCGCTCGGGCCGTTACTGCAGGAGATGGGCGCCCAGCCCGGGTCCCACCTGTTCCTGACCGTCGCCGAGGAGGACAAGGTGCTGCGGGCGAGGCTGGTGCCCGCCGCGGCCGGCGACCTGGACAAGAACACCATGGCGCTGAGGCTGGCCGGATACACCACCAAGGACAAGGCCGAGTCGCTGGAGGAGACGATCCGGGTGCTGGCCACCCGCGTCGGCATGACGGGCCCGGTGGGGCTGCCCGACCTGATGAACCGGCTGCGCGAACGCGGGGACCGCGACCTGCTGTCCCTGATGGTCTGACGGGAGCCGCATGCCCCGGCTCGCGATCGCCCCTGAGGTCCTCCGGGACCTGGACGCGCTGGCCCAGCCCGTGCGCCGGGACGCGGTGATCGCCATGCGCCGGTTCCTGCGGAACACCACCTCGGCCCCCCATCCCGAGCGGGTGCGCAACACCCGCGACGCGCGGGTGGCCACGCTGCGGCTCGCCGAGCACCACCGCGGGGTGGTGGTCCGCCAGCGGGAGGTGTACTGGATGCTGACCGTCCTGCCGGACGCCGAGGCCTGGTCCTACGCGCAGCGGCACCGCTTCGCCGTCAACGCCGCGATCGGGGTGGCCGAGGTGTGGAACGCCGAGGCGCTCGAACGGGTCGAGCCAGCGCTGCGCCGGTCGGCCGAGACCACCGAGGAACGGCTGTTCGCGCACGTCTGCGACACCGACCTGATCGGGCTCGGCGTGGACACCCTGCTCATCCCCCTGGTGCGCCTGATCACCACCGACGCCAACCTGGACGCGCTGGAGCCCCTGCTGCCCGAGAGCCAGTTCGCCCCGCTTTGGGTGCTCGGCCAGGGTGGGTCGGTGGCCGACGCGTGGCGTGCGCTGGAGGCGCGGACGGCCGTACCGCTGAGCGGCGCCGCCGTGGACGTCACCGACCTGCCGGTCGCGCTCGAACGCACCCCCGACCGCGCGGTGTTCGTGCCCGACCCCGAGGCGCTCGATCGCGTCCTCGCCGTCCCGCACTGGTGCACCTTCCTCTACCCCACCCAGTACCGGCTCTCCCACCAGGACGAGTTCGAGGGCTCGGTGCTGGTCACCGGCGGGGCGGGCACCGGCAAGACGCTGGTCGCCCTGCACCGCGCCGCGCACCTGGCCCGCGCCTCCGACGGCCGCATCCTGCTGATCACCTTCTCCCAGGGCGTGGCGGCCGACGTCGCGGCCAAGCTGGACCTGCTGGTCCAGGAGGCCGCCGCCCGGTCGCGCATCGAGGTGGGCAACGTCGAGCGTTTGGCCCACCGCATCGTCGCCGAGGCCGAGGGCCGTCCCCCGCTGCTGGTCGGCGGCCCCGACCTGGCCACCCTGTGGCAGGAGGCGTCGGAGATCTCCGGGGATCTGCACAGCCCGGCCTTCCTGCTGCGCGAGTGGGAGCAGGTCATCCTGGCGCAGAACCTGTGCACCGTCCAGGAGTACCTGGCCGCGCGGCGCCCGGGCCGCAGCGTGGAGCTGGACGACCAGGAGCGCACCGCCGTCTGGAAGGCCATCGAGCACGTGACCGGGCGGCTGCGCGCCGCCGGCAGGCGCACGCTGCTCCAGCTCGCCACCCAGGCCTCCACCCTGCTCGGCCAGGACACCGGCGACCTGCTCGGCGACGACGCGCCGCGGCGCGAGCCGTACCGGCACATCGTGGTGGACGAGGCCCAGGACCTGCACCCGGCGCAGTGGCGCCTGCTGCGGGCCGCCGTGCCGCCCGGGCCGGACGACCTGTTCGTGGTCGGCGACCCCCACCAGCGCGTCTTCGACACCCGGGTGGCGCTCAGCACGCTCGGCATCAAGGCCGAGAGCCACCGCCTGTCGGTCTCCCACCGCCTGCCGCAGGAAATCCTCACCTGGGCGGTGCGGGTGCGCGGAGGCGGGCCGGTCGACGGCCTGGTGGACGGCGTCACCGACCTGGTGGGCTTCCGCGCCACCCGTCCCGGCCGGCGGCCGGAGGTGCGCGAGTACACCTCGCCGGCCGCCGAGCTGGCCGGGCTGGCCGCGCACGTCGCCGCCTGGCTGGAGGACGGCGTCCCCGCCGACGAGATCGCCGTGGCCGCCCGCACCGCCGAGCTGGTCCGCGAGGTGAAGGCGGCCCTCGGCCCCTCGGCCGCCGGCGTCCGGGTCAGCACCCTGCACGGGTTGAAGGGCTTGGAGTTCCGCTACGTCGCCCTGGTCGGCATCGCGGACGGCGTCGTGCCCGCGCAGGACACGCTGACGCCCGCCGACGACGACCCGACCGCGCGGGCCCATGACCTGCAACGAGAACGCGGCCTGCTGTACATGGCGTGTACACGGGCGGCGGAACGGCTGTACGTGTCCTATTCCGGCCGTGCAAGTCCCTTCCTGCCACCATGACCCAATAACCTGAACTGCGGATAAGAGCGAGTCTCATCCCGACTCAAGCCCCATGCCGGTTGGACCCCCATGAATCTGAGCCTTAGCGACATCGTGCCTCCCCTGCGTTGGACATCGCCCAGCCAGGTCGAGCCGATCGCGAGCGACACCCGTCTCCCGGACGCGTGGTGGCAGGCGCTCCCCTTGGACCGGGCCTGCCTGATCGCCGGAACCGCACAGGTGGCGGGACGGCTGACCGATCTCGCCATGACCTGCTGGGGACACCTGCCGCTCGGCGACATCCTCCCCCTGCTCCGCATGACCGACCCGGACAAGTGCCTGCGCACCCCGCAGTCCAGGGACGAGGTGCTCGCCCTGTTCGGCGGCGTGCTGTCGCGGCTGCTGGCCTCCGACACCGGGGCCGTGCCGGAGGGCGCGGCTCCGCTCGCCGGCGGGCGGGACGCCGCCGTCTCGCCGGCCCCGCCCGCCAGGCCCGAGCGGCCGATCCCTCAGCTGATCGACGAGATCTTCGCCGAGCTGGACGACCGCCAGCGGGCCATCGCCGCCGACCGCGTCTACGCCGAGCGGCGGGTGACGCTGGACGAGCTGGCGCAGCGGTTCTCGGTCACCCGCGAGCGCATCCGGCAGATCGAGCGCGACCTGCGCGACCACGTGCAGAACCGGCTCGCCACCCCCGAGGCCACCCCGCTCGCCGCCCACCTGGCCTGGCTGCGGGGACGCCTGGGCTCCGCGGTGCCCGCCGAGGACCTGGCGGCGGCGGTGCCCTGGCACCGCACCGAGCTGGCCACGCTGGGCGTGCCCGCCTGGCGGTTCATCCGCACCCTGCTGACCGGGTACGACCAGGTCGAGGGCTGGCTGGTCGCCGGCGGCGCCGACGAGCTGAAGGAGAAGACGCGTCAGCTCTTCACCGACGGCCCGGTGAAGTTGCCGGAGGCCGTCACGATGGTCGCCCAGCTCGGCATCCGCGAGGACGTCGCCGAGCGCTGGCTGTCCTCGGTGCCGCACCTGCGCATCCTGGAGGGCCACGTCGTCCCCTGGCCGCGCAGCGTCAACGAGAAGGCCGAGGCCGTGCTGGCCGTCGCCGAGAGCCCGCTCAGCCCCGAGGAGATCCAGAGCCGCATCGGCGAGGACTACAGCCTGGTCGGCATCCGCAACCAGCTCACGGCCGACGACCGGTTCCTGCGCGTCGACCGCAACAGGTACGGGCTGACCCGCTGGGGCGGCGAGGAGTACATCGGCATCCGGGAGATGATCGTCCGGGAGATCGAGCGGGCCGGCGGCGAGGCGTCGGTGAACAGCATCGTCGCCAACCTGACCACCCGCTACGAGGTCAGCGAGAGCTCGGTGCGCGCGTACGCGGGCGGACCGGGCTTCGAGCGCACCCAGCGCGGCTGGATCCGCGTCGCCGCGCCCGAGCAGGCCGAGCCGTACCAGCCGCGCCGCGACGTGTCGATGACCCGCCGCTCCTTCCGCAGCCGCGACGGGCGGTGGTGGCACCGCGTCGACGTCAACGCCGAGCACCTGCGCGGCTCCGGATCGCCGCTGCCCACCGGTTTCGCCGCCCACCTCGGCATGGCCCCCGGCGGGCAGCTCACCACCTCGACCCCGTCGGGCGACGTCGTCATCAGCTGGCACAACCAGCCGACGATGGGGTCCATCAGGGCGGTGCTGGCCGACTACAACGCCGGCGAAGGCGACTCGATCTTCCTGACCGTGTCCGACGGCGGCGAGCTGCTCACCCGCTACCTGCCGCAGGCCGCCCAGGGGCTGCCGCCGATCAACATGGCGCTGCACCTCATCGGGTACACCGCGCCGGTCGCCTCCGAGGCCGAGGCGCTGCGCCTCATCGGAGCCCGCATCGGCCTGCCCGAGGGCGCCTCCCGCGAGGAGGTCCTCACCCGGCTCCGCGAGCGCGGCGACCGCGACATCCTCGCCTTCCTCGACCCCGAGGCGCCGTGACGACGCAGGCGGCGTGGGTGGCCGGGAGTGGTCGGTCCCCGGACACAGGGTGATCCATCGCCTAAGCTCGAGGCATGTTGCGGCTGTATGACACCCGGTCCAGGCGGCTTGAGCCGATCGTCCCCGAGAACGGGCGGGTCGTGCGGGTCTACACCTGCGGGCCGACCGTCTACCGGTTCGCCCACGTGGGCAACCTCCGGTCGTACCTGCTGCCCGACCTGATCCGCCGGGTGCTCGAACGGCACCACGTCCGGTCGGTGGTGTGCCAGAACATCACCGACGTCGGCCACCTCGTCGACGACGACGCGATCGACCCCACCGGCGAGGACAAGGTCCTCGCCCAGGCCCGCCGCGAGGGCCGTTCGGCGCTGGAGATCGCCCGCTTCTACGAGGACGCCTTCCGCCGCGACACCGCCGCGCTCAACATGCGCGCCCCCGAGCACACCCCGCGCGCCTCCGAGAGCATCGACCTGATGATCGAGCTCATCGCCAAGCTCATCGACATGGGCCACGCGTACGCCGTGGACGACGGCTCGGTGTTCTTCGACGCCAAGAGCTTCCCCTCCTACGGCGAGATATCGGGCAACCGGCTGGACGCGCTCAAGCCCGGCCACCGGGTCGAGGGGATCGACCCGCGCAAGCGCTTCCACGCCGACTGGGCGCTGTGGAAGGGCGCCGACCGCGAGATGACCTGGCAGACCCCGTGGGGCACCGGCTTTCCCGGCTGGCACATCGAGTGCTCGGCCATGTCCTTGCGCTTCCTCGGCGAGCACATCGACATCCACACCGGTGGAAAAGACCTGCGCTTCCCCCACCACGAGGACGAGCGCGCCCAGTCCAACGCCTCCGTGGGGCACGACGTCGTCAAACACTGGGTGCACGGCGAGCACCTGCTGTTCGACGGCCGCAAGATGGCCAAGTCCACCGGCAACGTCGTCCTGCTCGCGGACGTCGAGAACGCCGGTCTGGATCCCCTCGCGGTGCGGCTGGCCTTCCTCGAGCACCGTTACCGCCAGCAGATGAACCTCACCTGGGACACGCTGCACGCCGCCGACCGCACGCTCCGCCGCTGGCGCCAGCGCGTCGCCGAATGGGCCGAGTCCCCGAGCCGCCCGATCGCCGCCGCGTACGCCCGCCGCGCCCAGGACGCCTTCGACGACGACCTGGACACCTCCACCGCGCTGCGCGCCCTCCGCGAGCTCGAACGGGACGAGTCGGTGGACCCCGGGTCGAAGTTCGAGACGTTCCTGCACCTGGACCACGTCCTCGGCCTGGACCTGCCGGCGGACATCGGCAAGCCTCCCGCCGTCCCGGTCCTGCCTCCGGGCGCCGCCGAGCTCCTCGACGCCCGCGCCAAGGCCCGCGAGGCCAGAGACTGGTCCACCTCCGACCGCCTCCGCGACGAACTCGCCGGCCTCGGCGTCAAAGTAACCGACACCCCCGAAGGCCAGACCTGGTCCTGACCTCGCCGGCCTCAGGGACGACCGACGACTTGCCGCCGGTGCGGCTACAGTGCTCCGGCATGACGGACATGTCTTTTCTGGATGACACGCGGGCCGGGTATGACGCCATCGCGGCCGACTATGTCGAGCTGGTGCGGGGAGATTTGGCTCGCAGCCCGCTCGAGCGGGGGATGCTCGGCGCGTTCGCCGAGGTCGCCGGGGGTGGCGGGCCGGTCGCCGAGGTGGGGTGTGGAACGGGGCGCATCACCGCTCACCTGCGCGAACTGGGGGTGGACATCTTCGGCATCGACCTGTCGCCCGAGATGCTCGCGCTGGCCCGCGAGGCGTACCCCGGCCTGCGGTTCGAGGAAGGCTCGATGACGGCGCTCGACCTGCCGGACGGCGGCCTCGCCGGGCTCGTCTCGTGGTACTCGCTCATCCACATCCCACCGGAGCACCGGCAGGACGTGCTGGCCGAGTTCCATCGGGTGCTGGCGCCGGGCGGGCACCTGCTGCTCGCCTTCCAGGTCGGCGACGAGCCGCGCGTCTACACCGAGGCGTTCGGCCACCCGGTCTCGCTGGTGTTCCACCGGCTGCCCGTGGACGGTACCGCGGACCTGCTGCGCAAGGCGGGGTTCGAGATGACGGCCCGCCTGGTGCGCGAGCCCCGCGACTCCGAGACCAATCCACAGGGGTTCCTGCTGGCCCGCAAGGAGCCGGGCCCGGCCTGACGGGCATGGCCCCGGCCGAACCGCCGGGCCCGGTCCGGCTCGGCGGGCGTGAGAGGACCTGGCCCGGCCGGATCCGGGCTCGGTCGGGCTCGACGGGCGTGAGAGGGACTCGCCGCGGTGGCGGTCCGGGGCCGGGTCATCCCGGCGCGGTGGGAGGCGTGATCAGCGTCGGGGTGGACGTGATGAACCTCAGAGGAGCATCGCCGTAGCGTTTCGGCAGTTCGCGGGCGGCTCTGGCGACGTCGCTCGTGCCGATCTCCACGGCCGAGCCGTCCGGGGTGACGGCGATCGTGGTGATGGTGACGCCGCGCGCCTTCCAGTAGTGGACGTCCTGCGTGACGCGCCGGGCGACCGCGTCGAGCTCGTGGGCCGAATGGGCCGCGTCGCGCGGCCTGATCGGCTGCCCGGGGAAGCGGTCGCGCAGGGCCGCGTCCAGCTTCGCGGACGGCCGCCGGTACACGATGACCGCGTGACCGGGCACGTCGAGGACCACGCCCGCGAACTCGCCCGGAAAGCGGCGCCGCAGGAAGTCCTCGACCTGGGCGGCGAGGGCGGCCAGGCGCTCCTGACCACCCGGCCCCGGCGTCGGACCGCCCGGGGGGCGTGAGGTGCCCTGGTTCAGGACGGGACCGTTCGCCCGGTCCGTGGTGTCCTGACCCGAGGGCGGGTCGTTCGTCGACGGTGAGGCGCCCTGCCCTGGGGTGGGCGGGGACGTGGAGGGGGGCGGGGTGTCTCCGTCGGAGGGGGTGGGGGCGGTGCAGGCGAGGACGGCGGTGGCGGTGCAGCCGAGGAGCACGATGGCCGTGCCCATGCGACGGGTCTGGTTCATGGTGACGCCTCCTGGCCTACCCGGTTGTCACGCACCTGACGAACATAAGACGAAATTCCACCGCGTGGCGGTTCACCGTATTTCCCGGCGCGCCGGCCATCGCGGCCATCCGCCCGTTTCCGATGGTTTTTTTATTCGGCGCGTGCGGTTCAATCGATTGTTCACCACGATCACCGGTGAATCGCGTGAATGCCAAGGAAAGGGGCCGGCGATCGAGCGCCGGCCCCTTTCCGTCGATCGCCTGGTCAGGGAAGCGTGATTCCCGGGAACGCCGTGGTCGCGTTGCTCCATGGGGAGTAGAAGATGCGCCAGGTGCAGACGCGGCCCGTGGGCCGATAACCGGTGCAGGGGACCTGGGTGCCGTAGTCGGTGGCGGTGATGATGCCCGCCGCGTAGACCTGGTTGGTGTTGCTCGGGTTGGTGACCTCGACCGGGCCGCCGCTGTCCCCGCCGCCGGCCGCGTTGGTGAACGACTGCTGCTCGGCGCGGACGGTGCCCTGGATCAGCCAGCCCACGTTGATCGTGACGTTGACCGCGGTGATCCTGATGGTGCAGTTGGTGCCTGAGAAGCCGCCGGAGGTGCAGACGTACTGGCCGACGATCGAACTCGTGGTGCCGATCACGGCGTTGTTGAACTCCGTGGCGACGCTGTTGACGGGGTTGTTGAAGACCTGGCTCCCGGCGCTGGTGCCGATGAGCAGCACGTCACGGGAGGCGTTGCTGTGCGTGACGGTGCCGATGACCTGGCCGGTGGGGTCGGCGGCGGTCTGGCCGACCGACGCGCAGTGCGCCGAGCTCAGCATCTTGCTCACGCCCTGGTAGGTCACCGCGAAACCGGTCGTGCAGGCGGGTGAGGGCGTGCCCCACACCGAACCGCCCCACCACGGCGGGCTGTCGTCCCAGCGGCTGGCCACCTTGGGCCGCACGCCGGGTTCCACGCTGACCGGCACTGCCGCGCCGTTGATCGCCGTGCGGGTCGCGCCGGCCGAGGCCGTGGTGGCGTTCAGGCCGGAGCCGTCCTGAAGAGGCTCGATGGAGGTGATCAGATCGCGGTTCGCCCGGATGAGGCGGTTCGCCTCCCCCTCCAGCTCACGCGCCGAGTACCGCGCGGGCAGAACGCTGATCGCCACCTCGCGCCGCAGCCGGCCCACGAGGTCGTCGATCGCCTTGGGCGGCCTGCCCTTCCAGTACACGCGCAGCTCGCGGCTCTCCGGCGCCGCGACGAGGCCGGCGTAGCCGCCGCCGTCGCCGGGCAGCGCGGCGGTGATCCGGTCGGCGGCCCTGACCATCTTCTGCTGGTCGAGCAGCAGGTCCTTCCACGAGGCGTAGCCGCCCGGCACCGGTCCGGTGTGCTCGACGGATCCGGTGGTCCGGGGCTTGACGGGATCGGGGGCGCTCGCGGCCTGGGCGGTGCCCATCCCTGCGGCGGCGAGCATGAGTCCGATTACCAGGGCGAGGCGGCGTAATCGGGGTGACCTGCGGGAACTCGGGCGGATGTTCACCTGTGCGATCCTCCTGGGCGCCGACCTCGGCGTCTTGCGCGAGCGACGGCCGACGGTGTGGGTTTCATCCACGTCGGCGGGGGGCCTGCCCGGCCGCGTGCGGGCGGCGAGAAGGGGCCGGCGGGTGTGCGCCGGCCCCCGATCGCCCGGGTCAGATCTTGTGGATCATCCGAGGACGATGGCGATGCCGGGGAAGGCGGCGGTCGCGTTGCTCCACGGGGAGTAGTACATCCGCCAGGCGCAGGTGCGGCCGCTGGTGACGTAGCCGGTGCAGGCCACGGCGGTGCTGCCGTCGATCGCGGTGTTGACGCCCGCCGCGTACACCTGGAGGGTGTTGGACGGGTTGACGACCTCCACCGAGCCGCCGCTGTCGCCCTGGCCGACCGCGTTGGTGTGCGCCGACTGCTCGGCCCGCACCGTACCGGTGATCAGGTAGCCCACGTTGATCGTGACGCCGACCTGCTGCACCTGGATGCTGCAGTTGGTGCCCGAGTACGCGCCGGAGGTGCAGACCCACAGCCCGACGTAGGAGCTGGTGGTGCCGATGACCGGGTTGCTGAACTCCGGCGAGGTGGAGCCGACGTTGTTGTTGAACACCCGGCCCGCGGAGGTGCCGTTGATCAGCAGCACGTCCAGGCCGTTGTTGTCGGGCGAGATCGAGCCGATCACCTGACCGGTCGGGTCGGTGGCCGTCTGACCGGCGTCGCCGCAGTGGCCCGCCGACAGCATCCTGCTCGTGCCGCCGTAGGTGACCGCGAAGCCCGTCGAGCAGCCGCCACCGGTGTTGGCGTTGCGCCAGGCGCCGCCGCCCCACCACGGCGGGGAGTCGTCCCAGCGGGTGGCCAGCGTCGGCTTGACGCCCGCCTCCACGGTGACCGGCACGGCCGAGTCGGCGACCTTCGAGCGGGTCAGGCCGGAGTCGACGCCCGAGACGGTGAGGCCGGAGCCGTCGACGTTCGGCGCGATCGCGGTGATCGCGTCGGGAGACCTGCGGACCAGGCGGTTCATCTCCCGCTCCAGCTCGCGGGCCGAGTAGGCCGCGGGCAGGACGCTGACGGGCACCTCCCGGCGCACCTGGCCGACCAGGTTTCCGATGTGCCTGGGCGCGTTGCCCTTCCAGTAGACCCGCAGTTCGTGGTTCTCCGGCGCGGCCACGATGCCGGCGAACCCGGCGCCGCCCTGCGCCTTGACCGCGGCGGTGATGCGGTCGGCGGCCTTGACGAGCTTCTCCTGGGTGGCCAGCAGGTCCTTCCAGGAGGCGAAACCGCCCGGGACCGCGCCGGCCGGCTCGATCGGGCGGGCGGTGGTGTCCTTGACGGGAGCGGGGGCGGGGGCCGCGGCGGCCTGCCCTGCCGCCATCCCGACAAGAAGAAGGGCGGTGCCAAGCGCCACTGCCAGACGACGGGGGGATCGTGGGGTTCTTGTGGTGCTCGGGGGGTTTTCCACCTGAATGCTCCTCCGTGGCTTGCTTGCGCGGATGCATCCGGTATTCCATGCATTAAGGGGCTAATCAATGCCTTGACCCGGGTTTCCAGGGCTGGTAAAAGCGGCGCGTCGGACAGCCGCATGCCGGTATTCCGGCTTCGCACTTATTGGAGGCGATAGCGGAGCAGCGAAGCCTCACCTGCGGACATACGCCTACACGCTTCCGCAATTCCAGCAAAAGGCGCATACCATTCGCTGTCCGCTTCTGGACAGGACGAAAAGACGTTGATCACCGGCCAGGGACGCCTTATCGGCGACGGCCCGCCGGGGCCTCGCCCGCCGGGGCCTCGCCGGCGCTCCGACGCCCGCGCTGACGCCCACGCTGACGCCCACTGCTCACGCTCGCCGAGATGCCGCCGGTGGAGGGCGAGCGCCGCCGCGAGACGGTCCTCTGACTCGCCTTCGTCACCCCCGCCCGCACCCGTCCCGAGCCGCGTCAGCCGGCGGTCAGGGTCCGGGTCTCGCCGACGGCCAGGTCCCACAGGTCGGTGCGGTCGCGTCCGGCGGCGATCCACGCGGCGCGGGTCTCCTGGACCGGGGCCATCAGCGGCTCGCCGGACAGGACGAACGTCCCCCAGTGCATGGTCGCCATCCGCCGCGCGCCGACGTCCTGGCACGCCTGGACGGCCTCGGCCGGGTCGACGTGGGTGACGTGCATGAACCAGCGCGGCTCGTACGCGCCGACCGGCATGAGGGCCAGGTCGATGCCGGGGTAGCGCTCGCCGATCTGCTTGAAGCGGTCCCCGTAGGCGGTGTCGCCGGCGAAGTAGATCCGCTGCCGCGGCGAGGTCAGCACCCAGCCGCCCCACAGCGACTTGCAGGTGTCGAACAGCGTCCTGCGGCTCCAGTGGTGCGCCGGCACGAAGTCGAAGCTCACCTCGCCGATCTGGGCGCTCTCCCACCAGTCCAGCTCGGTGACGTTGGTGAACCCCCTCTTGGTGAACCAGCTCGCGAGGTTGGCGGGGACGAACACCGGCGTGTGGCGGGGCAGGCGGCGCATCGTCGGGGCGTCGAGGTGGTCGTAGTGGTTGTGGCTGATCACGACGGCGTCCACCGGCGGCAGATCGCTCCAGGCGAGCCCGGGCGGGGTGAGCCGCTGGCGCACGCCGGGGATCTTGCGCGACCACACGGGGTCGGTCAGCACGGTCAGCCCGCCGATGCGCAGCACGTAGGTCGCATGGCCGACCCAGGTGACGGCCGCGTCCTGCGCGGCGACAGGCGGCAGGCCGGCCCGCAGGACCGGGATCTGGTCGACGTCGCCGATGTCCGGCCGCAGCCCGCCGTGCCAGGTGACGCTGACGATCTCCCGGAAGTCGGGCAGCGGGCAGGTCAGCCGGTCCTTGAAGTCGGCCGGGAACCGGCGCGGCGCGGCCGGCCCGCCGGGCGGCGTCGCGGGCTCGTGGGACGGGGTCGGGCCCGGGCGCGTCGCGGGCTCGTAGGACGGGGTGACGGGCGGGCGCGTCCCCGGGCCCGGGGACGAGGGCGCGCGCCCGGAGGGCGTCGCGGAGGCGGCCGGCTCCGGGGACGAAGGGGCACGTCCGGGCGACGGCGTGGCGAGCGGGAGCGGCATGCCGGGCTCACTCGGCTGAACGACCGGGGAGACCTCAGGACTGACGGTTTGCGACATTCGACCCTCCTGTTCGTCACCGAGTGGAGGCGGGTTGTTTCCAGTTGGGGATCACCACTCTGCTGTCATGATCCCCCGTGGGCGGAAAACATGCCTCAGCCGACGGAGGTATCCGTCATGTCCTCCCTGATGCCGACATGGTGGTCGAAAATCTGCTGCTCACCGCAGGTGTGTCGTCCAGTAACGTTCCCGCCTGCGCGGGCTTCCTCCCCGATATGTCATCTACTGACATTCCCGCCGAAGCGGGATTCCTCTCACTCCAGGGTGCGCCTTCGCCATCGGGCCGGGTGCCTCGGGTATCCGCCCTCGTCCAGATCGGCGAGCCGCTCGAACGGGTTCCACGAGGCGTAGTGGCCGCAGATGACCAGGGAGAACCCGGCCGCCAGCACGTACAGCAGCAGCATGGGCAGGCCGACGCAGAAGGCGTACTGGGTGGCGTGCCGCGCCTCGTGCCGGAGCAGGGCGCCGGTCAGATAGCCCTCCTCCTGGGCCGTCACCACGACGTTGCCCACGGTGAAGGCCCCCGCGACCGGGAAGCGGATGCGGTACCCGTGCGCGTACAACAGGCCGTGCTCGCCACGCCGCACCCGGGCCCGCCCGGCCACGGCGATGAGCAACCCGAGCGGCGTCGACAGGTTGACGTAGTTCACGACCTGCCTTGCCCGGTGCCGACCGCGCATGCCTCGATTGTCGCTCAGCCGCCCGGACGGTGGTAGCGGCCCTCGTGGAACAGCAGCGGCGCGACGTCCCGGGGCAGGTCCGCCGAGACGACGCCGCCGACCACGATGGAATGGTCGCCCGCCTCGTGCACGGCCGTCGTCCGGCACTCCAGCGTCGCGATGGCGCTGTCGAACAGGGCCAGTCCGAGCGAGCCGCGCCGGTGAGACCAGCGGTGGAGCTGCCGTTCGAGCGTGAGGCCGCGGGTGGCGAAGGCCCGCGAGGTGTCCTCGCCGTCGTGGCCGAGAATCGAGATGCCGAAAACCCCCGCGTCCAGCACGGCGGCGTGGAATCTGGCGATCTTCTCGACGCAGATCAGCACCAGCAGGGGTTCCAGGGAGACCGAAGAGAAGGAGTTGACCGTCATGGCGTGGTCGACGCCGCCGGACAGCGTAGTGGCGATGGCGACGCCGGTGGCGAAGCGGCCGGTGACCTTGCGGAAGACCTCTTGATCGAGACGGTTCTCCGCGGGTCCCTGTTGCACGCTGGCCAGCTTATGCGGACATACCATCCGAGATGTTCATGGGGCGCGCGTTGCCACCGCCGAACGGCCCCGGGCGCAGCAGCCAGGAGCCCGGCGAGGGGATCATCAGGACGGCGACCACCAGGGCGATGGCCCCGCCGCCGAGATACCAGTAGCCGGCCGGCGTGGCCGCCACGATGAGATCGCCCTCGGGCTGCTTGATCGCGAAGACCAGCGCGATGAGCATCCACCCCATGCCGATGACGAAGGCGCTCAGCTTGGTGCCCATCAGCCGCCCCGCCCCGTACAGCAGACCGAACAGGATCAGCGACAGGACGATCGGGACAGGCGGCACGAGATCGCCGATGCCCCACGAGTGCTGCAGGCCGGACACCACGCCATAGACGGCACCGAGCACGAACAGCATGCCGTAGGCGGCGCCGGTGACCACGGCACTGGGCTCGGCCTCCGGCGGGTACTCCTCCCGCCACCTCTCGGCCCAGGACTCAGCCCCCTGCGGCCACTCCCCCTGCGCCGCGACCCCACCGACGGGCCCTTGCCCACCAGGGGGAACCCACGCTCCCCCGGGCCCACCAGCGGGGACCTGGGCACCTCCCGGACCGCCGCCCGGAACGCCGGGGGTGCTGGGGCTCTCGGGGACGAGGTGGGGAGTGTCGGCCCCTGAGTGGTCGCCCGCACGCGGCACGTCAGCCCCGGCCCCTGAGTGGTCGCCCGCACGCGGCACGTCAGCCCCGGCCCCTGAGTGGTCGCCCGCACGCGGCACGTGGGCCTCAGCCCCATCACCGAGGCCCGGCACGTCGGGCTCGGCCCGGTCGCCGGAGCGCAGGACGTCGGCCTCGGCCCGGTCGCCGGGGCGGCGGGCATCGGCCCTGGCCTGGCGCGATGGGTCGGCCTTGTCCTGCTCTTCGTCCATGTTCCGAAGGCTAGCCGATGCCCGCGAAGAGATCGTCTTCGCGGTCGCCCGGCTCGCCGAGCCCGCCCTCCTCCTCCGGCAGCGCCCGCCCCGCCGGGCCACGGACGCCGGCCTTGAGGATGTAGTGCTCGACGCCGAGCGCTCCCTCACCGGCCTTCTGGGACACCACGAACCACGGCGCGGTGAGGTCGATCTGGGAGCGGTGGGCCCGCATGGCCTCCAGCTTGGCCGAACCGTACGCGCGGGCGTCGATCACCGTGGTGATCTCGGAGTCCGGGGACCCGAAGGGGATGTCCTCCACATCGTCGGCGAAGAACTCGACGCCGGCCTCGCGCATCGCCTCGCCGACCTTGCGCAGGGACGACTTGGACATGGCCGTGATGTAGAACTTCGCGACCTGCCAGGGCTCGCCCTCGCCGAAGGAGGCGTCGGCGGCCAGCTCGAAGGCCCGCCAGGCGACGCGGTGAGCCTGGATGTGGTCAGGATGGCCGTAGAAGCCGTTCTCGTCGTAGGTCACCAGCACCTGCGGCCGGACCTCGCGGATGGTCTTCACCAGCTCGCCGGCCGCCTCGTCGAGATCGGCACGCCAGAAACAGGAGGGGTTGTCGTTGGTGGGCTCGCCCATCATGCCGGAGTCGCGCCAGCGGCCGGCGCCGCCGAGGAAACGGTGGTCTTCGACGCCCAGCGCCTTGCAGGCGGCCTCGAGCTCGCCGATGCGGTGCTCGCCGAGCCGGTCTTCCTTGCCGGCGGCGAGATGGGCCAGATCGGGCACGACGATCTCGCCTTCTTCGCCGAGGGTGCAGGTGACCAAGGTGACATGGGCGCCCTCGGCGGCGTACTTCGCCATCGTGGCGCCCGTGCCGCTGGTCTCGTCGTCGGGGTGGGCGTGCACGAGCAGCAATCGACGATCTGTCATGCCAGAAGGCTAGCCAACCCGACCGACAGAACGGCGATGCCCTGAGCCCACCTGGCAGGATGAGGGCATGAGTGAGAGCTTTCCCCGTCTTTACGCACGGACCCGCCGTTTCACGCTGGGAGCCCCCCGCGGGTTCACGATCTCCCCTGACGGCGGCCGTGTCGCCTTCCTGCGCAGCCGGTCGGGCACCGACCCCGTGACGTGCCTGTGGGAGCTCGACCTCACCTCCCGCGCCGAGCGCCTGGTGGTGGACCCCGCCGACCTCGGCGCCGCCGACGAGGACCTGCCGGCCGAGGAGCGGGCCCGCCGCGAGCGGGCCAGAGAGCAGGCGGGCGGCGTCGTCGCCTACGCCACCGACGCCGCCGTGACCTCGGCGGCGTTCGCGCTGTCCGGCGGGCTCTACCTCGCCGACCTGCCGTCGGGCACTGTGCGCCGGCTCGAAACGCCCGGGCCGGTGATCGACCCGCGCCTGTCCCCCGACGGCTCCACGGTCGCGTACGTGACCGGCGGCGCGCTGCACGTGCAGGAGGTCGCCACCGGCGCCGACCGCGCGCTGGCCGCGCCCGAGGCCGAGAACGTCACCTACGGCCTGGCCGAGTTCATCGCCGCCGAGGAGCTCGACCGCATGCGCGGCCACTGGTGGTCGCCGGACGGCACGGCGCTACTGGCCGAACGCGCCGACGAGTCGCCCGTCCAGGTGTGGCACATCGCCGATCCGGCCAACCCCGGCCGAACTCCCACCGCCGTCGCCTACCCCGCCGCCGGCACGGCCAACGCGACGGTGGAGCTGGTGATCCTCGGGCTGGACGGCTCGCGCGTGCCCGTCCCGTTCGAGGACGAGTACCTGGTGAACGCCTCCTGGGACCGCTACGGGCCGTCGATCGTCACCATGCCCCGCGACCAGAAGGCGATCAGGCTCTGGTCCGTCGACCCGGCCACGGGAGCGGCCACGCTCGTGCGCGAGGACACCGACGAGGCGTGGGTGGACGTCGTCGGCGGGGTCCCCGCGCGGCTGGGGGACGGCACGCTGGTGTGGGTGGCCGACGCCGACGGCGGACGGCGCCTGATCATCGGCGACGCCCCGGTGACCCCGCCGACCCTGCAGGTGCGGGACGTGCTCGGCGTCGACGGCGACACCGTGCTGTTCCGGGCGAGCGGCGACCCGACCGAGATCCACCTGTGGACGTGGTCGGCCGGCGCGATCACCCCGCTCACCACCGAGCCCGGCGTGCACACCGGCCGGCTCACCGCGGGCACCCTGCTCATCGCCTCCCAGACCCTGGACGGTCCGGGCACCACCGTCCAGGTGCGGCGCGGCGAGCAGCGCCTGCACATCGCCTCGCTGGCCGAGCGTCCCCGGCTGGAGCCGCGCGTCTCGCTGGTGCGCACGGGTGAGCGCGACCTGGCCACCGCCGTCCTGCTGCCCAGCGGGCACGTGCCCGGCTCGCGGCGGCTGCCCGTCCTCATGGATCCCTACGGCGGGCCGCACGCGCAGCGCGTCATGGCCAACGGCCGCATCTTCCTGGAGCCGCAGTGGTTCGCCGACCAGGGCTTCGCGGTGATCGTGGCCGACGGCCGCGGCACGCCGGGCCGCGGGCCGGCGTTCGAGCGCGAGGTGCTGCACAACGTGCCGGGCCCGGTGCTCGAAGACCAGGTGGACGCGCTGCACGGCGCCGCCCGGCTCTACCCCGACGACCTGGACCTGAACCGGGTCGCCATCAAGGGCTGGTCGTTCGGCGGCTACCTGGCGGCGCTGGCCGTGCTGCGCCGCCCTGATGTGTTCCACGCGGCCATCGCCGGCGCCCCGGTCACCGACTGGAGCCTGTACGACACCGCCTACACCGAGCGGTACCTCGGCCACCCCGCCGAGCGGCCGGAGGTGTACGAGCAGACCTCGCTGATGCCCGACGCCGAGAAGCTGTCCCGGCCGCTGCTGCTCATCCACGGCCTGGCCGACGACAACGTGGTGGCGGCCCACACGCTGCGCCTGTCGTCGGCGCTGCTGGCCGCGGGGCGTCCGCACATCGTGCTGCCGCTGTCGGGCGTCACGCACATGACCCCGCAGGAGGTCGTCGCGGAGAACCTCCTGCACCTCCAGGTCGACTTCCTCAAGAAGTCCCTGGGCGCCTGACCCCGTGGCCGCCGGGCAGACCCTCCTCCGGAAAGGGGGCCTGCCCGGCGGAAACCCTCCGGTCTCCGGAGGGAGTGACGCACCGGCGTCACGACGACTCCGGCGATGAACGTTTCGCCCTCCGTGGACGGTGACCGGGCGCGCGTCCGTACTCGAAACCGCAGCTAGCACGCCGGGAGAGGGATCCCTCTCGCGAAGTGACGTGCCGTTACTTTGTTGACTAACCCAATTTAATCGGCTTAGCTCCCCCCGCGCCTCCGACTTCGCAGGGAAAGGGGTACAGGCCACATGATGCTGAAGCGGTTGCTGTCGGCCGGCGGAGCGCTGGCCGCCGTATGTTCGGCCTCGGTCCTGCTGCCGCCGCACGCGTCGGCCGCGGCGGGATGCCGGGTGTCCTACGCCATCACCGCGCAGTGGGGCTACGGGTTCAGCGCGGACGTCACGATCACCAACCTGGGCGATCCCATCTCCGGCTGGCAGCTGAAGTGGTCCTTCGACGCCGGCCAGACCGTCACCCAGGGATGGAACGCCTCCATCACCCAGAGCGGCGGCGACGTGACCGCCTCCAACGTCTCCTACAACGGGTCACTGGCCACCGGGGCCTCCACCGCCTTCGGCTTCAACGGAACCTCGACCGGTTCCAACCCCGTCCCCGCGGCCTTCACCCTCAACGGCACCGCCTGCACCGGCTCGCCCACCACCCCGACCCCCACCCCGACCCCGACCCCGACGCCCACCCCCACCCCCACCCCCACGCCGACACCCACGCCCAGCCCCACACCGACGCCCACCCCGACGCCCACGCCCACGCCCTCGCCGGGCGGTCAGCCGACCGTGGCGTCGGACGGCACCGGGAAATACCGGACCGTGCAGGCGGCCATCAACGCCGTCCCGTCGAACAACACCGGCAGGGTCACCATCACCATCAAGCCCGGCACCTACCGTGAGATCGTCACGGTGAACAAGCCGTACGTCACCCTGCAGGGCCTGGGCTCCTCGCCCGCGAACACCGTGATCGTGAACAACCGGTCGGCGGCGAGTAGCGGCGGCACGTTCAGCAGCTACACCGCCATCGTGTCCGCCCGCGACTTCACCGCGACCAACCTGACCGTCTCCAACGACTACACCGAGAACGGCAGCACGGTCGACCAGCAGGCCGTCGCGTTGCGCCTGGACTCCGACCGCACGACCCTGACGAACGTCCGGCTGCTCGGCGACCAGGACACCCTGCTGGTCAACGACTCCGCCCGCGCGTACGTCAGAGGCTCCTACGTCGAGGGCACGGTCGACTTCATCTTCGGCGGCGGCACCGCCGTGTTCGACAACTGCGACATCTACGAGAAGCGCAGCACCGGCGGTCCGCTCACCGCGGCCCGCACCGCGGCCTCCAAGACCTACGGCCTGCTGATCTACAAGTCCCGGATCACCGGCGCCACCGGCAACACCACCAACCTGGGACGGCCGTGGGGGCCCGACGCCCAGGTGCTCTACCGGGAGTCCTCGCTCAGCGCGACCATCAAGACCTCGCAGCCCTGGACCGACATGTCCGGCAACTCATGGAAGAACGCGCGGTTCCTCGAATACCGGAACACCGGCGCGGGGGCCGGGACGAACTCCAACCGTCCCCAGCTCGCCGACTCCCAGGCGGCCAACTACACCCCGCAGCGGTATCTCGCCGGATCCGACGGCTGGAACCCCATCGGCTGACCGGAGAACCGGCGGACGGCCGCCGGCGGGGCGGGGGCACCGCCGCGCCGGGCAGGAGATCACCCGGTGACCGGACCGCCCCCGGTCACCGGGTCCCGCCCGGCTCGGCGGGCTGGCGGGAGGCGCCGTGCCAGCTCTCCCAGAGGGCGGCGTAGGCGCCCTGCGCGGCGACGAGCTCATCGTGGGAGCCCAGCTCGCTGACGCGGCCGTCCTCGACGACGGCGACGCGGTCGGCGTCGTGCGCCGTGTACAGCCGGTGGGCGATGGCGATCACGGTGCGGCCCGCGAGGACGGCGGCGAGCGACCGTTCCAGGTGGCGGGCGGCGCGCGGGTCGATCAGCGAGGTGGCCTCGTCCAGCACCAGCGTGTGCGGGTCGGCGAGCACCAGCCGGGCGAGCGCGACCTGCTGGGCCTGCGCGGGCGACACCGTGACCCCGCCGGAGCCCACGGCGGTGTCCAGGCCGTCCGGCAGCGCCCGCACCCATTCGAGGGCGTCCACCGCCGAGAGCGCCTCCTCGACCGCCTCGTCGCCGGCGTCCGGCCGCCCGATGAGCACGTTGTCGCGCAGCGTGCCGCGGAACACGTGGTGCTCCTGAGTGACCAGGGCGACGTGCCCGCGCAGCTCGTCCAGCGGAAGCTCGACCAGCGGAACGCCCCCGACCCGCACCGAACCGGTGCGCGGGCCGTGGATGCCGGCCAGCAGGCGGCCCAGCGTGGACTTGCCCGCGCCGGACGGGCCCACCATGGCCAGCCGCTCCCCGGGGGCCACCTGCAGAGAGACGCCGTGCAGCACGTCGTGGCCCTCACGGTAGGCGTACCGGACGTCCTGGGCGGCCAGCCGTTCGCCCTCGGGACGCGCGGCGCCGGCGCTGCGGTCGTCGGGGACGTTCGCCACGCCGAGCAGCCGAGCCATGGACGCCCCGCCGACCTGGAGCTCGTCCACCCAGGACAGCAGCCGGTCGAGCGGGTCGATGAGCTGCTGGACGTACAGGGTGGCCGCGGTCACCTGGGCCAGGTCGACCCACCCGCGAAGGTAGAACAGGCCGCCTGCCAGCAGCGTGGCCACGATGGGCAGCACGTAGCCGAACTCGACGGTGGGGAACCACACCGTGCGCAGGCCCAGTGTGTACCGTTCGGCGGCCCACGACCGCGCGATGTCGCGGTCGGTGCGCTCGTGGCGGCGGCCCTGCAGACCGAACGCCTCGACCGTCCGCGCGCCCTCCACGGTCTCGCTCAGGCCCTCGGTGATCTCGGCGTACGCGGCGTTCTCGCGCAGGTAGCCGTCCCTGGCCCGCTTGAGGTACCACCGGGTGGAGTACCACAGCAGGGGGACGGCGACCAGCGACGGCAGCACCAGCAGCGGCCCGACCAGCGCGAGGGCGCCGATCACGAACGCCCCGGCGACCACGGCGATCAGCGTCTCGGGGACGGCGTGGCGCACGGTGCGCGACAGCGCGTCGACGTCGCGCGACGTCCGGGTGATCAGGTCGCCGGAACCGGCGCGCTCCACCGTGGACAGCGGCAGGGCCAGGACGCGGTCGACGAACTCCTCGCGCAGCTCGGCCAGGACCTTCTCGCCCAGCTTGGCCGAGGCGTAGACGGCGTAGCGGATGAGCACGGCCTGCAGGACGATGAATCCGGCGATGGCCAGCGCGATCGCGTCGATGTCGGCGCCCGTGCCGGCGCGCACGTCCTCGACCAGCTCGCCGAGGAACCGCGGCCCGGCGAGCCCCGCGACGGCGGCCAGGCCGTGCAGGCCCAGGGCCAGCGCCAGCCGGCCGGGATACTTCAGCGTCAGCCGCCGCGCGTAGGCCCGCACCTGGGCCTGGTCGGCGACGGGCAAAATCTGTCTCTGGGCGCTCACGTCAGCTCTCCCCGCGGGTCACGGTCGCGGCGTACTCGGGATCTGCGGTCAGCAGGAAGCGGTGGGAACCCTCGGCGCGCACGCGGCCGTCCTCCAGGAAGATCACGGTGTCCGCCCGGTCGAGCACGAGCGGGCTGGTGGTGCAGACCAGCGTCGTCCGGCCCAGGCGGGCCGTGCCGAGACGCTCGGCGACGCGGGCCTCGGTGTGGGCGTCCACGGCGCTGGTCGGGTCGACCAGGATGAGCACCTCGGGGTCGGCGAGCAGGGCGCGGGCCAGGCGCAGCCGCTGCTGCTGGCCGCCGGAGAACTCGCGCCCGGCCTCGGCGACGTGCGAGTCCAGACCGTCGGGCAAGGCGTCGACGATGTCCTCGGCGCAGGCGACGTGCAGGGCCGCGCGCATCTCGTCCTGCGAGCCGCGGCCGGCGACGTCGAGCTGGTCGCGCAGGCGCCCGCTGAACAGCCGCGCCGCGTTGTCGGCCACCAGGATGCGGCGGCGGACCTCCTCGGTGGCCAGGTCGCCCAGAGGCACGCCGCCGAAGGTGACGTCGGCCGCGACGTAGTGGCCGAGCCGCTCCGCCACGGCGATGACCTCCTCGGGGACCGCGCCGGCCAGGGCGGTGAACCGGCCGGCGCGCAGCACCACGCCCGAGGCGGCGTCCACCAGGTCGCCCCCCTCGGCGGTGGCCGTGCCGGCGCCCGCGACCTCGGGCTCCAGTGACAGGATGCGGACGACCCTGCGGGCGGCGACGTGCCCCTTGGTCATCTTGTCGGCGGCCTCGGTGAGCGTGCGCAGCGGGCCCACCAGGAACAGCGCGTAGCCGTAGAAGGCGACGAGCTGGCCCACCGTGATCGTGCCGTCGAGGGCGTAGTGGGCGCCGCGCCAGGTGACGAAGGCGATGAGCATGCCGGGCAGCAGAACCTGGGCGCCGTCCATGGCGGAGTCGACCGAGGCCACGCGCACCCCGGCCTCGCGCACCCCCTGGGACTCCTCGCGGTAGCGGCCGGCGAACACGGCCTCGCCGCCGATGCCGCGCAGCACCCGCAGGCCGGCGACGATGTCGGAGGCCCGGGTCGCCAGGTCGCCCTGCAGGTCGCGCTGGCGGTGCTGCCTGCGGTGCAGCGGCCGGAGCAGTGGGGCGAGCGCCACGGCCATCAACGGCACGCCGACCAGGACGATGAGGCCGAGCTGCGGGGAGGTGACCAGGAGGATGATCGTCACCGCGCCGATCGCGACGACGGCGCCGACGCCGCGCAGCAGGATGTCCACGGTGTTGCCGATGTGGGCGATGTCGGAGTTGCCGACGCTGATCACCTCGCCGGTGGACAGCAGCTTCGGCAGGGTGGGGCCGAGCCGGGTGGCCTGGCGGACGGTGACCTGCACCGTGCGGTAGGCGGCGGCCAGCCAGTTGTAGACGGCCATGCGGTGGCGCATCACTCCGCCGAAGGCGGTGAGGACGCCGAGGCCGAGCAGTATGGCCGACCAGCGGACCAGGCCGCCGGTGTCGTCGGCGGTGAGGCTGTCGATGGCCTTGCCCAGCGTCAGCGGGACCAGGGCCTGGCTGAGCCACCACAGGATCGCGTAGCCCACGCCGACGCACACGGGGCCCGCCTGCCCACGCGCCACCCACCACAGGTACCGGATCGGACTGCGGGCATCGGGAACGCCGGGATCGGCGATGGGAAGGGAGCGCATGGCCTTTCCAGGCTTCCAGCCGGGGACCCCGCTCGGCAATCGATTTTCCGGCCGTCTTGCGGGGCCACCAGCCAAAACCCCGCACCGTCCCCGATGTGCGCAATAGATCTTCCACTTTTCGGCAGGTCGTCAACCACTGTTGACACGCCCTGCCGTGTCAACCTATATTGACGGCTATGAGCGATACGGCACAGCTGGCCTCCGATGCCGGCAGCCGCGATCCGTCCGTCGGCCTGCGGGCCGTGCGGGCGCTGCGGATTCTGGTCGAGCGGCTCGAGGCACTCCAGGTCGACAACGCCCGCGAACAGGGCTGGACCTGGCAGGAGATCGCGGTCCTGCTCGGCGTCACCAGGCAGGCGGTCCACAAGAAGTACGCGGGCGGCCGCGGACTGCTAAGACGGGAGAAATGAGATGTTCGAACGGTTCCATGCCGACGCCCGGCAGGCCGTGGTCCGCGCCCAGCACGAGGCCACCGTCCTCCACCACGACAAGATCAGAACCGAGCACGTCCTGCTCGGGCTGCTCGCCCAGACCGGCTCGGTCACCGCTCGGGTACTGGCCCGCCACGGCCTCGACCACGACACGGCTGGTGACGCGGTGGCCCGCGTCCTGGGGTCGCACACCGGCGACGGCAGGGAGGACATCGACGCCGACGCGCTGGAGTCGATCGGCATCGACCTCGACGCGATACGCCAGAAGGTCGAGGCCGCCTTCGGCCCCGGAGCCCTGGACCGCGACCGGAAGCGCCCCACACGGCGCCTGGGCGGGCACATCCCCTTCAGCCCACGGGCCAAGAAGGTGCTCGAACTGTCGCTGCGCGAGGCCATTAACCTGGGTCACAACTACATCGGCGATGGCCACATCCTCCTCGGCCTGCTCCGCGAGGGCGACGGCCTGGCCGCCCGCGTCATAGCCGACGCCGGCATCGACTTCACCGCCCTGCGCCAGGAGATCCGCGCCGAGCTCAACTGAACGCCACCGCCGCCTGCCCCTCATCGCACCTCGCCGGCTCGACGCGACGGTGGCCGGACGGCCTCGAGGGCCTGGGGGGTTCGGCCGGTGGGCGGCCGAAGGGAAGCGAGGGGCGGGACAAAAGGTGGCGGCCACGATTCTCGCCGTCATGGAATTCGGCGTTCTCGTCATTCGTGGCTTCGACGCCTGCCGTCGCCGTCGTCCGGGAGCCGGAAACTTCGTCCGGATGTCAGATGTCCCGGGAATCGCGCGATGCGCTGGTTCGGCGGAGGCTTGATGAAAGAGGTTCGGGTCGCGGTCGGCCATCGCCGCGGTGAATCTATTCTTGTTTCTATCGAGAAGTCGCTCTAGGTCATCTGCGGTTCGGGCGGTTTCTCAGTCCCAGGTGGTTCCGGCGGCGCGGGAGTAACCGTCCCAGGTGGTGCCCGCGGTGCGCGAGTACGAGTCCCGGGTGGTGCCGGCGGAACGGGCGGCGGTGGCGGCGGAGAAGGCGGTGGCGGTCATTTCGATTCTCTTTTCCGGAGGGCTTTCGTGTTCGTCCTTGTACGAACAACTCTCCGGCATCGCGAGCCCCCGGAACAGACGATTCAGCGGCAGCAAACTGCACCGCGTTGACCACTTCCTGCCACCCCGCAGGGCGGCGTAGGGCTTGGGGGCGGCGGTGTCCTGCCACGACGCGGAAGCCGCCGCCGGCCCTCCAGACCCACCCTTGCCTCATCTATCGACATTCGATAGATTCCCATCGTAACTCGATGGGAGGACAGGTCATGGGAAAGCTGGCGGTGCGCGCGCTTCGCGCCGTGCTCGCGGTGCTGCTCGCAGGCACCGTGCTGGTACAGGCAGGGATGGTGTGGGCCTTGGCCACCGACCCGGAGGAGGGGTCGCTCCCGCTGACCCCGCTGCGCGTGATCGCGATCCTGGGCATGGTGTCGGTCCAGGTCGCCCTGGTCTGCGTATGGCGGCTGCTGGCGATGGTGCGACGCGGAACCGTGTTCTCCCACGCCGCCTTCCGGTACGTGGACGCCGTGATCGGCGCGATCGTGGCGGCCGCCCTCCTGTGGTTCGCGGTCACGGCCCTCAACGCGCCGGGCCAGCGGGACGACCCGGGCGTCACCGTCATCATGGGCGGGGTCGGCCTGGCGATCCTGGGTGTCGCGCTCATCGTGCTCGTGCTGCGGATGCTGCTCGCCCAGGCCGTCGCGCGCGACGTCGAAGCGGCGCGGATGCAGGCCGAGCTGGACGAGGTGATCTGATGCCGATCGCCGTCGACATCGACGTGATGCTGGCCAAGCGGAAGATGTCGGTGGGCGAGCTCGCCGACCGCGTAGGGATCACCCCCGCCAACCTGGCGGTACTGAAGAACGGCCGCGCCAAGGCGGTGCGCTTCACCACGCTCGCCGCCCTCTGTGAGGTGCTCGAGTGCCAGCCGGGCGACCTGCTGCGCTGGGAGGCCGAGGACGCCGCGGGCGGATGACCTGCCCGGGATCACCCGGCGGCGAGCATGCCGGTGACGGGGGTGAGGTCGCCGGTCCACGAGACCTCGTCCAGCCGGGCCACCGCCTCCTCCGGCAGGTCGAGGGCGAACCCGGCCATGTTGCCCTCCAGGTGGGCGACGGTACGCGGACCGATGATCACCGATGTCACCCCGGCGCGCGCCCGCACCCAGGCGAGCGCGACGGCGGCCGACGTGGCGCCGAGTTCGTCCCCCACCTTCCCCACCTCGGCGGCGACGGCGAGCGTCCGCGGGTTCAGCAGGTCGTCGGCCCAGGCACGCCCCGCGGCGCCGGGGAAGGCCAGCAACCGGCCGATCCGGCTGTCGCGGTCGGGCGCGGTCCCGCCGGCGTACCGGCCGGCCAGGACGCCGCCGCCGAGCGGCGACCACACCAAGGCGCCCAGTCCGTGCCGCTCGCAGGCGGGCAGGATCTCGGCCTCGATGACCCGCCTGATCAGCGAGTACTGGGGCTGGAGACTGACCAGCGGCGTTCCCCCGACCCGCTGGGCCGCCCACTGCGCCTCCACGATCTGGCCGGCCGTGAAGTTGGAGCACCCGATGTACCTGACCTTGCCCGAGCGGACGAAGCCGTCCAGCGTCGCCATGGTCTCCTCGATCGGCGTGTCGGCGTCCCAGGCGTGGCACTGGTAGAGGTCGACGTAGTCGGTGCCGAGCCGGCGCAGGCTGGCCTCCAGCGCCCTGGTGAGGTGGACGCGTGACAGCCCCCGGTCGTTGGGGCCGGGTCCCTGCGGGAAGAACGCCTTGGTGGCGATGACGACCGAGTCGCGCCTGCCTTTGACGGCCCGGCCGACGATCTCCTCGGACCGTCCGCCCGAGTAGTTGCCTGCCGTGTCGATGAAGGTGCCGCCGGCGTCCACGAAGGCGTCGACGATGCGGGCCGCCTCCCTCTCGTCGCAGCTCGCCACCCCTGTGTCGCCGAAGTTCATGGTCCCCAGGCAGGCCCGGGAGACCTTCAGGCCCGAACGGCCCATCGTCGTGTACGTCGTCATCCGTGCTCTCCGGCTTCCCCGCGAGGCTAGGATCGGAACAGTTGTTCCGCTTATGGTCGGCCACCATACGGAACGCCTGTTCCGGATGTCAACGAGATGACGGTGTAGCGGAGATGACCGAGGACGCGGCCGGCAGGCCCCTGCGCGCGGACGCGCGGCGCAACCGCGCGCGCGTGCTGGAGGCCGCCGAGACGGTGCTGGCCCGCGACGGACTGACCGCCTCCATGCGAGCCGTCGCCGAGGAGGCCGGAGTGGGGCTCGGCACCATCTACCGGCACTTCCCGACCCAGGAAGCCCTCTACCAGGCGATCATCGCCGACCGGCTGCGCAAGCTCGTCACCGAAGGGGAGACCCTGCTGGCCACCGGCGACATCGAGCGGGCCTTCTTCGGTTTCCTGACCCGCATCGTCGAGGTGTCGGCGGAGAAGCGGACGCTGTCGGACGCGCTCACCGGCGCGGGCGTCGACGTCAAGGACGGCACGTCCGACATCGCCCGCGACATGCGCGCCCTCATCGTGACCATGCTGACCCGCGCCCAGCGGGAGGGTGCCGTCCGCGACGACCTGCGCATGCCCGAGCTCCTCGCCCTCCTGGCCGCCGCGTGCACGGCCGTGGAACGCGGCCAGTGGCAGGCCCACGTGGCCCCCCGGGCCCTTGCGGTCATGTTCGACGGCTTCCGCCCGCGCGTACGGCGAGATGTCCCGGAGGGCGAACAGGGCGCACACCCGGCGCCGTAGAGGCCGTGCGCGTGCGGTGCGCCGGTGGGCGGGGTGAGAGATCTGTGGAGCGGGAGCAGGCGCGGCGCCGCCCTGGAAGTGGCGTCGCCCTGGAAGTGGCGTCGAATGTGCCGCGCTCGAATATCCGAGGCCCGGTATTTCCCGCGGGCCGGAAAATCGGATGCCGCCGGCGCGGCGGCGCTGACCGCGCGTGCGACGCTTATCGGGGTTCTCCGCTTTCATTCCGCCGGGCGGAGGGTGGTTCCATTGTCTTTCCGCGCGCCCGGATCGTCGTTCCGGGCTTGTTCCGGCTTTCGGTTCCTCTGTGGAGTCTTCTCGGCTCTGCCGTCAGTCCCAGGTGGTGCCGGCGGCGCGGGAGTGACCGTCCCAGGTGGTGCCCGCGGTGCGCGAGAACGCGTCCCAGGTGGTGCCGGCGGAACGGGCCGGGAAAGCGGTGCCGGTCATTTCTCTGTCTCTTTTCTGGAGGGCTTGTCGTTCGTCCTTGCACGAACAACTCTCCGTCATTCCAAGCCCTCGATACAGACGATCCGGCGGCAGCAAGCTGCGCGCCCGCGACCACTTCCTGCCACGCTCCGCGCCATATCACCTCTCCACACCCATGCCGCGCGAGTAGAGACGCCGGCCCACCGGCCGTACAGGCGCGGCGAGCGCCCGCACGACGGCGAGATGGCCCCTTCGACTACCCGGGCGTGGGACGGCGAAACGCGGGCGGGCTCAGGGCAGCAGCAGGACGCGGCCGCGGTGCGCCCGTTCCTCCAGCAGCCGGTGCGCCGCGGACGCCTCGGTCAGCGGCAGCCGGGCGTGGACGACGGCGCGCAACCGCCCGGCCGTGAAGTGACCGGCGAGTTCCTCCATCTCCTCGCGTGCCTGCACCGGGTCGGCCGCCCGCCAGGCCAGCAGGGAGAACCCTGTGACGGATCGCAGCGCGAACAGACCGGCGACCGGGATCTCCGACAGCTCACGGCTCGCGGCCCCGTAGACGACGAGCCGGCCGAAGGGCGCCAGCAGGTCGAGGCCGCTGCGCAGGACACCGCCGCCGACGGAGTCGAGCACGACGTCCACGCCGTCGGGCGCCGCCTTCCGCACCTGGTCGGGCCAGGTGTCGTCGGTGTAGTCGATGGCGACGTCGGCGCCCTGCTCGCGGACGAACTCCAGCTTGTCCGGCGAGCCCGCGGTGCCGATGACCCGTCCCGCGCCGAGCAGCCTGGCGAGTTGGACGGCCAGATGCCCGATGCCGCCCGCGGCGGCGTGCACCAGCACGGTCTCGCCGGGCGCGAGCCGGCCGGCGCGCAGGACGCGCAGCGCCACCGGGGCGGCCATGGGCAGCACGCTCGCCGCGCCGTCATCGAGCCCCGGAGGCACCTCGGCGAGCCACCGGGCGTCCGTCACGACGTGGTCGGCGAACGCGTCCTCGGCCACCAGCGCGGCGACGCGGCGTCCCACGAGTCCAGGGTCGACGCCGGGGCCGACGGCCTCGACGGTGCCCACGACATCCCCGGTGAGCAGGCCGGGCAGGGGACGCTGGAAAGGGGACCCGGCGGCCGGGCCGCGGCGGAACACGGTGTCCACGAAGTTCGCCCCGACGGCCTCGGCCCGGATGAGCACCTGCTCGGCGCCGGGAACCGGGACCTCCACCTCCTCCATGGTCAGGACCTCGGGGCCGCCGTGCTCGTAGTAGCGGATTCGGCGCATGAAGCACTCCTGGGAGTCGCGATGAACTGGACTGTCGGTCAAGTTAACACCGAAGTGGACCGTGGGTCCAGTTGCCCGTTCAGCGAAGGAAGGGCGCCGAGCGGGACCGGCGCGGGCGCGAGCCGCCAGGATGTCCGGCGGAAGAAGCCGGGATGCGACGATCGGGATCCGGGCGAAGCCGCCGGCACGTCCGGACGAGGGGCTGGAGCCTGAACGGAAGAGGAGCCGATGACCGACGGCCGTCATGAGCGCGCCGACGCCGCGCGCAACCGGCGCGCGATTCTGCGGGCGACCGAGGAACTGCTGACGCGCCGCCGGCCCGAGCAGATCACCATCGAGCAGGTGGCCGCCGCGGCCGGCGTCGGCAAGGGGACGGTGTTCCACCGGTTCGGCAACCGCATGGGCTTGATGGTGGCGCTGATGCAGGAACGCGCCCTGGCCTTGCGTGAGGCGGTGCAGAACGACCCGCCTCCCCTGGGGCCCGGGGCGCCGCCGCGCGAGCGGCTGCTCGCCTTCATGGACGCCGTCGTCGAGGTCGCCGGACGCAACAAGGGGCTGCTGGCCGCGCTCGGGCACGCGGTCAGCGCGACGCCGAAGCCGGAGGAGGCGCAGCGGCGAGAGGACCACCCGGTCTACCGGTTCTGGCACGGACACGTCAGCACGCTGATCGCCGCGGAGCGGCCCGATCTGGACGCCGAGCTCCTGGCGCACCTGCTGCTCGCCGGCCTGCACAGCGATCCTGTGCTGCAACTGCTGGAGAGGGGCGAGGCCGCGCGCCTGGCCGAGTCCCTGCGCGCCCTGGCCGACGCCTTGCTGCTCTCCCCCCCACGGCCCTGACCCGGCGGTGACCGGTCCCATGCCGCACATGGCGCCACGGTTCGCCTCGTGCGTCGGCTGATGCCTTTTGGGCGTGCTCGAACGCCGAGGGAGGCGAGGGGGGATCTCATGGGGTACGGCCGGCCGGACCGGTGGGATTACCGCGGCGGTGGCGCTGACACCCGCAGGCTTCGTTGGTGTCCTGCTCGGCCGATGGCGTCGAGGGCGGCGATCGGGCGCCCGACGTTCTCTGTCGGCCGGATGGTGCTCTTCAGATCGGTCTTCCGTCGATGGTTCGTGCGGTCGGAATCAAGTCGATGTCGTCGGATTCGATTGGTTGTTGTCGGATTGGGCTTTCTGGTTTTCAGTCCCAGGTGGTGCCGGCGGCGCGGGAGTAACCGTCCCAGGTGGTGCCCGCGGTGCGCGAGTACGAGTCCCAGGTGGTGCCGGCGGAACGGGTGGCGGTGGCGGAGAAAACGGTGGCGGTCATTTCGAATCTCTTTTCTCTGAGTTGTTCTGTTCTGTCCTTGTGAGAACAACTCTCCGGCATTCCGCGCCCTCGGAACAGACGAAACGGCGACAGCAAGCTGCACGCCCCTGACCACTTCCTGCCACCGTCGGCACGCGGTGGTCACGCTCGACATATTCGCAGGTCAGTGGCGGTGTGAGGAGCGCCGGACGGCGGCCGTGCGGGTGGCTTTCCGGCGGGCGTGCCGCGGAGGCGGCGGCGGTCCGCTCGATATGGCGGACCCGTCCGCCCACCACGGGGCCCGCCCGGCGCCCGGCCGCGGATCAGCGAGGCGTTCTCAGCCTCCGGAAGACGCCGCCCGCGAGGGCGTGACCGCCCTCGCGGCTTTCCTCGACGCACGAATACAAATGCCACAAGATAGCAGGGAAACGGGAGCGAACACCCAATCTCATCGGCGCCTTAAATGTGTGCCACGTCGGGAACGGGCTCCGCGGACATTCGCCTGACGACCGAGCGCCACATGACGAGTTGCAGCACGCCGAGGATCACGGCGAAGAGCATCAGGGTCCACATGCCGACCTGCTGGGCGACCGTGCCCGCCAGCCAGGGGAACACGGCTCCGCCCATGAGCGACACGCCGTTCGTGACCCCGATGACCGTGGGCACCAGGCGCGCGGCGGTCAGCCTCGGCACCATCGCCATGATGGTGGGGAAGATCGGCCCGAGGAAGAAGCCGAGCAGGACGAACCCGGCGGCGGCCACGGCGGGCACCGGCGCCAGCCAGGTCAGCACGGCGGACGCCGTGACGCCGGTCAGGCACGCGTAGAGCATGCCTGCGGGCCCGAGCCCGACGCGGGCGGCGGCAGGGCTGATGAGGAACCGGCCCAGCGTGAGGCCCAGCCAGTACCCGCTGATGGTGTACCCGGCCATCAGGCTCGGCTGCGCCTGCTCCTCGACGAGGTAGGTGAACCCCCAGTTGCCGACACCGAGCTCCAGGCCGACGTAGACGGCCAGGAGCGCGGACGCCAGCAGCACCGCGGGCGACCGCAGGGCACTGACCAGCAGCCCGCGCCCGCCTGGCTCCGCCCCTTGGGAGGCGGCCGAGCCGGCACCCGGGGCTTGGACGCCGCCGCCGGCGGCCGAGCCGGAATCCGCGGCCTGCAAGCCGTGGGCAACGACCGAGCCGGCATCCGCGATGTGGTGGTCCGGATCACCGTGTGTCTCATCACGTGGAGTCTCGTCACGAGCACTCCGGCCGCGGCGGGCCGGGACGTCGTCCCTGGGGTAGATCGCTAGGAAGCCGGCCAGCAGCGGCAGGGCGAGCAGGGCCAGCGCCAGCCACACGGCGGTCCACGGCGCAAGAGTGAGGATCCACGCGGCCAGCAGCGGCCCGAGCAGCGCCCCGACGCCGAAGAAGGCGTGCAGGCGGTTCAGCAGCGTCGTGGCCCTGGGCAGCCTGGTGAGGTAGGTGTTGAGCGCCGCCTCCAGGATGCCGATGCCGTATCCCGCGACCACCTGCACCGCCACGAGCGCCACGAACGGCGGGAGGGTCGCCGTGTACAGCGCGGCCAGCACGGACGCGCCGCAGCCCACGGCGAGGGTCATGCGGATGCCGAGACGCTGGATCAGCGCGCCGGCCGTGGTCCCGGCGAGCATGAAGCCGGCGGAGAAGGTGAAGAACGTGATCCCGATCGTGGCGTTGTCCACGCGGTAGTCGGCGATCTGCGATGGCAGCAGTACGCCCCCGACGCCGGCGCTGACGCCGACGTACACGAAGGCGATGTACGCCAGCACGACCGACGCTCGGCGCGTGCCGCGAGGCATGGCCACGAATCCCCCAGATGACAGCACTCAGCGCGGACAGCCCCGGACGACCGCGCAGGTCGCGGACGCGGTTGGTGCCATCGGCGAATGAATCGAGGCCACCAGGGGGGATGAAGCGGTGCAATGCTACCGAATCACCCCGGACAGGCACAGCACACCAAGCCGCCCTTCACCAGATGCCGAGGTTCGCCGGGGCGCTGACCCCTGCCTTCGCCGGATGGGATTCTTCGCCCGCTCTCGGCGGTCTTCTCCGGCGCCGGACCGGCGAGAGGGGGGACGGTGAATGCGGCGCCGATGTAGGGCGGGCGACCCGGTACACGTCCGCGGTCACCGCACTCGGTGAGGCGCGGGAAGCCCTGGAGGCCGCGGAGAGCGGAGGGTGGCGTGTGGCCCGGCGAGCGGGTCAGCCGTCCTGGAGCGGATCCCGGAAAAGAACCTGGGAAGTATCAGGATGAAAGGCCGGGGATCGCGGGGAATGTGCTGCGCTTTCAACGTTTCCTCCGGCGACTCCGTCAGCCCGGTAGGCGGAGGGTGACGATTCTGGTCGGCCGGGTCGTGCCGTTCATCTCTCAGCGGGGCGTTCCGCCGTCTTGATCGGACGTTACTCGGTGGTTTGTGATTCTATTCTTTCTCGAACAAGGCTTCTCAGTCCCAGGTGGTGCCGGCGGTGCGGGAGTAACCGTCCCAGGTGGTGCCCGCGGTGCGCGAGTACGAGTCCCAGGTGGTGCCGGCGGAACGGGCGGCGGTGGCGGCGGAGAAAGCGGTGGAGGTCATTTCGTTTCTCTTTTCTGGAGGGCTTTCGTGTTCGTCCTTACACGAACAACTCTCCGGCATCACAAGCCCTCGGAACAGACGATTCGACGGCAGCAAGCTGCACGCCCCTGACCGCTTCCTGCCACCGCGAGCACGGCGTGCCGACCTCGCGTGCTCACCGCCCAGGACACCGGCGGCACGCCGCCGAAGGACTCCGTGGCACGCTCGCCGCCCTTGGCCTGCGCGACCGTGACCACACGGCGTCCAGGCAGGTGTACCTCGGGCACAGGAGAAGAAGATGCCTGACGGAAGACGCCGAAGACGCGGAAGAACGGAGAGAGGAGGCGGGGAGGAGCCGAGTGTGTCGCCGGGCCGCGGTGCGGCGGTCCGGTCCGGCGGGCCGGGGGACGCGCAGGGCGTCGGCCTGTCATCGGAGCTCGTCCCGGAAATCGGGGAATGTGCGGCGCGAATGGTCTTCGTCGTCCCGCTGATCCAATGGGATCGATGATCGGGACGGGGGCCCTCACGGGCGGGTGGGTCTGTTATTTCTTGTCACGTGCGCTGGTGCCGGAGACGAATCTCCAGGAAGTATCGGCTTCGGGTCGCGAACCAACGGGACGGAATTCGCCGTAAGGTTTTCTCAGCCTAGTCCCAGGTGGTGCCGGCGGCGCGGGAGTAACCGTCCCAGGTGGTGCCCGCGGTGCGCGAGTACGAGTCCCAGGTGGTGCCGGCGGAACGGGTGACGGTGGCGGCGGAGAAAGCGGTGGAGGTCATTTCGTTTCTCTTTTCTGGAGGGCTTTTGTTCGTGTCCTTGCACGAACAACTCTCCGGCACGGCAAGCCCTCAGAACAGACAATTCGACGGCAGCAAGCTGCACGCCCGTGACCGCTTCCTGCCAGCCTCTGCTTCGTGCTTCCCCCGACCCGACGGCCGGACCGCGCGGAGACACCGCCCCGCCCGGTCTCACTCCCGTCGTGACCTGGGGCTTGCACCACCACCTGGTCGCCGCCTGCCGGGTACACCATGACCAGAATGTGCTGCGGCGTCCACGCCTCCCAGTCGGGTTCGCGGTAGTGCACCCGCACGCGGTAGTGGCCCTTGCCGCGAAACGCGCGTCGTCGACATGGTGCTCGCGAAACCGCACCGCTCCGCCGTGGTGACGGCGCGCGGTAGTCGACCTACAGTTGGACTAACTTGAGTTAGACCCATCCCACGGCAGGAAGGTCACGGCGCGCCGAACGGACGCAGACTGTGCCTTATGACAGATGACGCCACCCGTGTCCTTCTCGATCGGTTCCTCGGCGCCGTTCGGCCGTCCCTGCCGTTGGTCGCGTTATGGGCGCACGGGTCGCTGGGGGGCGGTGACTACCAGCCCGGACGCAGCGACCTGGACTTGATCGCCATCGTCGCCCGGCCGTGCACGGCGGAGGAGGAAAGGGCTGTCAAGGAGGCGCATGAGCATCTGGAGAAGATCATGCCCCTCGCCGCGAAGCTGCACTGCAGTTATGTCGCCGTCCCTGAGGTGGCCGATCCGGGGCAGGACCATCTCACCTGGGCTCACCAGGAGCTGTACCACCGCCCCGTCACGCCGGTGACCAGGCGTGAGCTGCACGAGTTCGGGGTGGTCCTCCACGGTCCCACCCCATCGTCGGTCCTGCCGCCGGTGACCGACGAGGAGCTGAGAGACTTCATCGTCGGCGACCTGGCGGGCTACTGGCGTCCGTCCCTGGAGTTCCCCGAGGAGTACCAGGAGGACATCTGGGTCGATCTCAGCCTGCTGACCCTGGCCAGAGCGACGGTGACCCTGCGCGAGGGGCGCCTGATCACCAAGCGGGAGGCCCTGGACGTGCTCGCCCGGCTCGGTGCCCCGGCCGAGGTCGTCGAGGACATCCGACGACGCCGCTACGAGACGCCCTCGCCCGCCCCGGCCTCCCCCGAATGGCGAACCCGCCGTGCCTCCCTGACCCTCGACTACCTCGCCCCCGCCATCGACCGCACGGTGTCCGCACACGATTTCCGGCGCGGCCATCCCCAGCATGAGGGGTAGAGGCGTACCGCTCGCTGATCGTTCAGCGGTCCACGACCACCGAGACGGACTCCGTGGCCCTCACCGGAAGCCGCCGGCAGGCCCACACCGTCTTGCCGGGTCGGCCGATGGGACGGGTCACGCCATTCTCGTGAGCCAGGGCCGCCACGATGGCCAGGCCGCGACCGTGGACGGCTTCGAGACCGAGTTCGAGCATGCGCGGCTGCTCAGGTCCGTGGTCGGTGACTTCGTCGTCTGCGTGAACAAGCAGATCTGACACGTGAGCAGGTGGCCGAGCACCTGGGATGCGCTCCAGCGACGATCACGCCCTTCGAGATCGCCCGCTCCGGCCCACGGGTAGGGGAGGTCGCGCTGATGCTGGAGTTGTACGGCATCGGCGGAAGTCAACGGGACGCGCTGCTCGCGATGGCAAAGGAAGCGCGCAAACGCGGGTGGTGGCATCCGTACAGCGCTGCGGTGCCCCGTTGGTTCGAAACGTATGTCAGCCTCGAAGAGGAGGCCGTCAGGATACGCGCCTACGAGTCAGAGCTGATCCCCGGCCTGATGCAGACCGAAGAGTACAGTCGAGCGACCATCCTGGCCGAGCCTCTCGTGCCCGAAAGCGATGAGATTGACCGCCGAGTGGCGGTTCGGTTGGAGCGCCGAAAGCGACTCACTGGTGACGCGGCGCCGACCATATGGGTAGTGGTGAACGAGGCGACCATCCGGCGCGTCGTGGGTGGTGCACCAACGATGCGAGCTCAACTCCGGCATCTACTGTCGACCACGAAGCTGAACAACATCATCCTGCAGGTCCTGCCCTTCGAAGCAGGAGCGCATCCCGGCATGGACGGCGCCTTCACGATTCTGCAGTTTCCCGAGTCGATCGATCCCGACCTGGTCTATGTCGAGTACCGGGCGGGCAGCCTCTATCTGGAGGACCCCTCCGAGGTGGATACTTACAACGTGATATTCGACCATCTGCGTGCTCGCGCACTTGGGCCGGACGAATCGCGCGCGTTGATCGCAAAGGCGGCCGACGACTTGTCCTGATCGCTGCTCGATATCGGGAGTCATAGTGGACATGTCGCAGGCCAAGTGGCGGAAAAGCTCACGGAGTAGCGGCCAGGGCGGCAACTGCGTTGAGATCGCCCTGGTGACATACATGGATCACATGGGAGGACGCCCAAGTGGCGATCCACTTCGCCTGATACGAGACTCGAAGCAACCGGATAACGCTCCGCTCACCTCCTCCCCCGCCGCTTGGAGCACCTTCATTGCCGGCCTCAAGGAAGGCTCACTCCATCCATGAGCGCCCCTCTGCCACGTGTGACTCGGCGCCCTCGGAGGGGAGCTCGAGGGGCGGAGCCCTTCGATGGCGGCGGAGCCGCCTGGGAGATACGGCCCGAGCCGGAGCGCCCCCAGGGCGCGGAGGCGAGGACCTTCGCCGTTCCCAGACTGCCGTGCCGTGAAGGGCCCCCGGGCGCGGAGGCGAGGCCCTTTGCCCGGGGGACGGAGGGTTACCTGGCGGCTTTGAGGTAGTCGCGGTTCATTTGGGCGATGGCGTCGAGGCTGATGCCCTTGGGGCAGACGGCGGTGCATTCGCCGGTGTTGGTGCAGCCGCCGAAGCCTTCGAGGTCCATCTGGTCGACCATCGCCACGACGCGGGAGTCGCGTTCTGGCTGCCCCTGCGGGAGCAGGCCGAGGTGGGTGATCTTGGCCGCGGTGAACAGCGAGGCCGAGCCGTTGGGGCAGGCGGCCACGCAGGCGCCGCAGCCGATGCAGGTGGCGGCGTCGAAGGCCGAGTCGGCGTCGTCCTTCTTCACCGGGACGCTGTGCGCGTCCGGCGCCGAGCCCGCGGGCACGGAGATGAAGCCGCCGGCCTGGATGATGCGGTCGAAGGAGCTCCGGTCGACGACCAGGTCCTTGACCACGGGGAACGGCGCGGCGCGCCACGGCTCGATGGTGACGGTGGCGCCGTCCTCGAAGTGGCGCATGTGGAGCTGGCAGGTGGTCGTGGCGCGCTGCTCGCCGTGGGCGACGCCGTTGATGACCATGCCGCACATGCCGCAGATGCCTTCGCGGCAGTCATGGTCGAACGCGACGGGGTCGTCGCCTTCGAGGATGAGCCGCTCGTTGAGGACGTCCAGCATCTCCAGGAAGGACATGTCCGGCGACACGTCCGTGACCTTATAAGTCACCATCCGTCCGCTGTCGGCGGGGCCGTTCTGCCGCCAGACCTTCAGGGTGAGGTTCATGGTTCCGCTTACCGTTCCTCGGTCGCAGGGCGGGGCTCAGGACGCGTGACCGCGCTCACTTGTAGCTCCGCTGGGTCATCTTGACGTACTCGTACTCGAGCTGTTCCTTGTGCAGCACCGGCGTGCCGTCGGGGCCGTACTCCCACGCCGCCACGTACGCGAAGCCCTCGTCGTCGCGCAGCGCCTCGCCGTCCTCGGTCTGCGACTCGGCGCGGAAGTGGCCGCCGCAGGACTCGGTGCGGTGCAGGGCGTCCAGGCACATCAGCTCGGCCAGGTCGAAGAAGTCGGCGACCCGCCCGGCCCGTTCCAGCGCCTGGTTCAGGCCCTCCCCCTCGCCGGGCACCTTGACGTTGTTCCAGAACTCCTCGCGCAGCTCAGGAATGCGCTCAAGGGCCTTGCGCAGGCTCTCCTCGGTGCGCTCCATGCCGCAGTAGTCCCACATGAGCTTGCCCAGCTCGCGGTGATAGGAGTCGGCGGTGCGGGTGCCGTTGACCGACAGCAGACGGCCGATCTTGCCGGTGACCTGGCCGATCGCCTCGTCCACGTCCGCCTGGCCGACCTCGCCGAACGGGCCGCCGGCCAGGTAGTCGCCGAGCGTGGTCGGCAGGACGAAGTAGCCGTCGGCGAGCCCCTGCATCAGCGCGGAGGCGCCGAGCCGGTTGGCGCCGTGGTCGGAGAAGTTGGCCTCGCCGATCACGAACAGGCCCGGGACGGTGGACTGCAGGTCGTAGTCCACCCACAGGCCGCCCATGGTGTAGTGGACGGCCGGGTAGATGCGCATGGGCCGGGTGTAGGGGTCCTCGCCGGTGATGCGCTCGTACATCTCGAAGAGGTTGCCGTACTTCTTCTCGACGGCCTCGCGGCCCAGCCGGCCGATCGCGTCGGCGAAGTCGAGGTACACGCCGAGCCCGCCCGGTCCGACGCCGCGGCCCTCGTCACAGACATTCTTGGCGGCGCGGGAGGCGATGTCGCGCGGCACCAGGTTGCCGAAGGCGGGATAGATCCGCTCCAGGTAGTAGTCGCGCTCGTCTTCCGGGATGTCCCCCGGCGCCCGGTCGTCGCCCTTGCGCACCGGCACCCACACCCGGCCGTCGTTGCGCAGCGACTCCGACATGAGCGTCAGCTTGGACTGGTAGTCGCCGCTGACCGGGATGCAGGTGGGGTGGATCTGGGTGTAGCACGGGTTGCCGAAGTAGGCGCCGCGCCGGTGGGCCCGCCAGATCGCCGTGGTGTTGCAGCCCTTGGCGTTGGTGGACAGGAAGAACACGTTGCCGTACCCGCCGGTGGCCAGCACGACGGCGTCGGCGAGGTGGGTCTCGATCTCGCCGGTGACCAGGTCGCGGACGATCACGCCGCGGGCCCGGCCGTCGCTGACGACCAGGTCGAGCATCTCGTGGCGGGTGTGCATCTCGACGGTCCCGGCGGCGATCTGCCGCTCCAGCGCCTGGTAGGCGCCGAGCAGGAGCTGCTGTCCCGTCTGGCCCCGCGCGTAGAAGGTGCGCGACACCTGCGCGCCGCCGAAGGAGCGGGTGTCGAGCAGGCCGCCGTACTCGCGGGCGAACGGCACCCCCTGGGCGACCGCCTGGTCGATGATGTTCACGCTGACCTGGGCGAGCCGGTAGACGTTGGACTCGCGGGCGCGGAAGTCGCCGCCCTTGACGGTGTCGTAGAACAGCCGGTAGATCGAGTCGCCGTCGCCGCGGTAGTTCTTGGCCGCGTTGATCCCGCCCTGGGCGGCGATCGAGTGGGCGCGGCGGGGCGAGTCCTGGTAGCAGAACGACTTGACCTTGTACCCGAGCTCGCCGAGCGTCGCGGCGGCGGATCCGCCCGCCAGGCCGGTGCCGACGACGATGACCGTGAGCTTGCGCTTGTTGGCAGGGTTGACCAGCTTGGCGGAGAAGCGCCGCTTGTCCCAGCGGTCCTCGATGGGGCCTTCTGGGGCCTTGGTGTCGCGGATCGGGTCGCCGATCGTGTAGTTCACTTGACTGCTCCGATCGTCACGGCGAGGGGGACGGCGAGGAAGCCGAGGACCAGCACGGCGGCGAGCACGGCCGCGCCGGCGTTGAGCAGGTGCCGGCTTCGCCCGCCGGCCAGGCCCAGGGTCTGGAAGGCGCTCCACAGGCCGTGGCGCAGGTGCAGCCCGATCATGATCAGGGCGACGACGTAGAAGGCGGTCACCCACCAGCGCGAGGGGTCGAAGCCCGCGATCACGCGGTCGTACGGGGTGGCGGCGAAGCCCTTGGGGTTGACCACGCCGAAGGTCAGGTCGAGCAGGTGCCAGACGACGAACAGCACGATGATGACGCCGCCGTAGCGCATGGTGCGCACGACGTAGCCGCCGGCCTGCGACTTCCGCTTCGCCGCGTACTTGACCGGCCGCGCCTTGGCCGCGCGGCGCGCCAGCGAGACCGCCGCCCACATGTGCAGCACGACGGCGGCGGCGAGCACGATCTCGGTGAGGGTCAGCACGGTGCGAGCCGGCAGGGCCGGTTCGCCGACGGTGCGCAGCCACTCGGCGTAGGAGTTGAAGGTGTCCCTGCCGAGGAACAGCTTGGCGTTGCCGATCATGTGACCGATGAGGAAGAGCACCAGCACGGCGCCGCTGACGGCCATGACGGCCTTCTTGCCGTTGGACGAGCGCAGGAAGCCGTGCCGCCGCCCATGGCGCGCGCCGGGGCGCTTGGAGGACCTGGGGGGCGAGGTGCGCGGCGTCACCACAGCGGTGGAAACGCCTCGGTCTATCGTCGATGTCACGTCTTCCGACGGTAGAGATGGGGCGTCCAGGCGTCCAAGTCATGAAACGCCTGGTCTCCATAGCCAGGCGCTATCCCCCATGGCTCGCCGGGCACGGCGGGCCCGGGCGCGCGGCGCCGATGCGAGCAATCTCACAGCGGACGGGCCGACCTGGGAGATGCCGGAGCCGTCCCCGTACGCTGTGAGACGTGCAGCTACAGCAACTCGCGTCCTTCGTGGCTGTGGCCGAGACATCGCACTTCACGCACGCGGCGGAGCGCATGCGCCTCGCCCAGCCCTCCCTCAGCAAGCAGATCAAGTCCCTGGAGGCCGAACTCGGGGCCGCCCTGTTCAGCCGCGCCCGGGGCAACGTGACGCTGACCCCCGCCGGCGAGGCGCTGCTGCCTTTGGCCCGCCGCATGCTGGCCGACGCCGACACCGCCCGCCGCGAGGTCGCCGAACTGGCCGGGCTGGGCCGCGGCCGGGTGCGCCTGGGGGCGACACCGTCCCTGTGCGCCGGGCTGCTGGCCGACGCGCTGGCCCGCTTCCACGGCGACTATCCCGGCATCGACCTGCTGGTGGAGGAGGGCGGCTCGCGCGACCTGGTCCGCGACCTCGCCCGGGGCCAGCTCGACCTCGCGCTGATCATCCTGCCGTTGCAGAGCAGCGACCCGTCCCTGGTGACGCAGGAGATCCTCAAGGAGAACCTCGTCGTCGCCTCTCCGTCCGGCTCCGCGGGCCGCAGGGCCTACGTCCGCATCGAGGAGCTGCGCGGCCGTCCGCTGGTGATGTTCCGGCGCGGCTACGACCTGCGCGAGGCGACCCTGAACGCCTGCCGCCAGGCGGGGTTCGAGCCGCGGTTCGCCGTCGAGGGCGGCGAGATGGACGCCGTGCTGCGCTTCGTGGAGGCCGGGCTGGGCGTCGCCGTGGTGCCTTCGATGGTGCTGGACGGGCGTCCGGGCCTGGCCGGCACCCCGCTCGCGCCGCCGGGGCTCGGCCGCACGATAGCGCTCGCTCACCGCAAGGACGTCGAACCGACCCGGGCGGCTCAGGCCTTCCGCGCTACGCTGCTCTCTTATCTGTCGCAAGCCGCGGAGGAGGGGGCGCTACCGCAGGGTGTGGTGCTCGCCGAGCTGCCGGCCGTGTAACGCGTGGGGGTTACAACAGATCGGTACGTACACGACGTTTCATGTCCTATTCGGACCCCCAAGTCAGGGTTTTTCACTTCCATGCGTCAGAACGACTTTCGCTATATGGTGCAGGGCGACAGGCAAGGTCAGTCATCACGTCACAAGAGGAAGCAGTGACCGCGCTCTCGCCCGGCACGCCGGCGGCGCCCCACGAGATGCAGACGATCCTCCTCATCGAGGACGACGCGGGAGACGCGTTCCTCGTCGAGGAGCTGCTCGCCGGTGCGGCGACGCCTCCTAAGATCATTTGGGCGCGCAGCCTCGCTGAGAGCCGCGACCGGCTCACCGACGAGGTCCAGTGCGTGGTGGTCGACCTGTCGCTGCCCGACGCCACCGGCCTCGAGGCCCTCCGCCAGGTGATCACGATGGCGCCGGACACCGCCGTGCTGGTGCTCACCGGGCTCAACGACGCTCACGTCGGCGTCGAGGCCGTCGCCGTGGGCGCGCAGGACTACCTGGTCAAGCAGGACGTCGACGAGCGCCTGCTGGCCCGCGCCATCAGCTACGCCATCGAGCGCAAGCGCGCCGACCTCGCCCAGCGCAAGCTCGCCGACGCCCAGCACCTCAGCCGCGAGAACGCCCGCCTGGAGCACGGCCTGCTGCCCGTCCCCATGCTCAAGCCCGAGCTGGCGCGTGACGGGCTGCAACACCAGGCCCGCTACCTGCCCGGACGCCGCCAGGCCCTGCTGGCGGGCGACTTCTGGGACACCGTCCAGACCCCCGACGGGGCGGTGCACGTGGTCATCGGAGACGTGTGCGGCCACGGCCCGGACGAGGCGGCGCTCGGCGTCGCGCTGCGCATCGCCTGGCGCACGCTCGTGCTGGCCGGCCACACGGGCACCGAGTTGCTGACGACCCTGGAAGCCGTCCTGCGCAACGAACGCAAGTCCCCTGAGATCTTCACCACCATGTGCACGGTCACCATCGACCCCGGCCTGCGCACCGCCAAGCTCCACGTCGTCGGGCACCCGCCCCCCGTGTGGGTGCGCGGCGGGGTCGACGGCGGCGTCCTCGACGTCGTGCCCGACACGCCCTCCGGTCCTCCGCTCGGCATCTTCACCGACGTCGACTGGGCCACGATCGACCTCGACCTCGGCGACGACTGGTCGATGCTGCTCTACACCGACGGCCTGATCGAGGCGACGGTGGGCGGCGGGCCCGACCTGCTCGGCACCGAGGGGCTCATCCGCCTCATCCGCGAGCAGGGCGAGATCGACCTCGACCGCATCATCACCTCGGTCCAGGAGATGCACAGGGACGCGCTCAGTGACGATCTGGCCGCCGTGCTGGTCGGCCGCAGGCCCCCGCCATGACCGACCTGGCGCCCCTCCCCGCCCCCGCACCGCCGAGCGGGGTCGGGCGCCTGCCCCTCGGACGGTGGTTCGCCATCACCGGGATGCTCGTGGCGCTGGCCTTCGCCCTCGGATCCGCCGTGACGGTCATGACCGTCGAGCGCCTGCGGGTCGCCCGCGTGTCGGTCGTCGACGTGATCGACCCGGCCGTCCTGCACACCCTGGAGATCTCCACGGCCCTGTCGACGCAGGAGAGCTCCATCCGCGCCTTCGGGCGCACCAACGAAGAGCAGTACCTGCGCGACTACCAGCAGGGCCTGCAGGCCGAGGCCGCCGCCACCGCCCGGCTCGCCCCCCTGGTGACCCGCATGGCCGACCCGGCCGTCCGCGCCGGCTTCGACCGGCTCACCGTCGCCTCGGCCGCGTGGCGGCGCGACTACGCCGACGTCGTCATCGCCAAGGTGCCCACGCTGAAGACCGGCACCGCGACCACCTACGCCGCCGTCAACACCCTGCGCTTCGGCGCCGTGCGCGCGGCCCTGTCGGCGCAGCAGGACCGTCTCGGCGACCTGCACGACGTCGGCAGCGCGCGCATCGAGGCGGGCTGGAAGACCTTCTACCTCGTGCTCCTGGTGATGGGCCTGGTCTTCGTCGGCGCGGCGGTGGCCTTCACGCTCATCGTCAGGTACATCGTGCTGCGGCCGATCTCCCAGCTCACCCACCAGGTGCGGGCGGTGGCGCAGGGCGACTTCGAACACCAGCTCCAGGTGCGCCGGCCGGCCGAGCTGGCCGAGCTGTCGGGCCGCGTGGACGCCATGCGCGGGCGCATGCTGCGCGAGTGGCGCCGCGCCGCCGAGGCCCAGCGGCTGCTGTCGGACCAGGCGGCCGAGCTGCGCCGCTCCAACGCCGAACTGGAGCAGTTCGCCTACGTGGCCAGCCACGACCTGCAGGAGCCGCTGCGCAAGGTGGCGAGCTTCACCCAGATGCTGGAGCAGCGCTACGGCCACCAGCTCGACGAGCGGGCCAAGCAGTACGTCACCTTCGCCGTCGACGGCGCCAAGCGTATGCAGCTCCTCATCAACGATCTGCTGAACCTTTCCCGTGTGGGCCGGGTGGGCGGTGAGAAGGCCCCGACGGACATGGAGAAGGTGCTGGACACCGCCGTGGGCAACGTCTCGGCGAAGATCGAGGACACCGACGCCGTCGTCACGCACGACCCGATGCCCACGGTGTTCGGGGACCGCGTGTTGCTCGCCCAGCTCCTGCAGAACCTCATCGGCAACGCCTTGAAGTTCCGTTCGGAACGGACTCCGCACGTCCACATCTCCGCCCGGCAGGAGGGTGACATGTGGGAGTTCGCCTGCGCGGACAACGGCATAGGCATCGACAGCAAGTACGCTGATCGGATCTTTCTAATATTTCAGCGCTTGCACCCACGGGACGTGTATCCCGGAACCGGCATCGGCCTGGCACTGTGCAGGAAGATCGTCGAGTACCACGGCGGCAAGATCTGGCTGGACGAGCCAGACCCCGGCAACCCGGGCACCACGTTCCGCTGGACCCTGCCCGCGATCACTGGAGATCAGCATGGATGACTACCGCTTCATCGACGTCCTTCTCGTCGAGGACGACCCTGGAGACGTCCTGCTGACCAAGGAGGCGTTCGAGCACAACAAGGTGCAGAACAAGCTGCACGTCGTCAGCGACGGCGAGCAGGCCATGGCCTTCCTGCGCCAGGAAGACCCCTACTTCGACGCGCCGCGGCCCGACCTGATCCTGCTCGACCTCAACCTGCCCCGCAAGGACGGCAGGGAGGTGCTGGAGGACATCAAGGCCGACGCCGCCCTGCGGAGCATCCCGGTGGTGGTGCTCACGACCTCCGAGGCCGAGGAGGACATCCTGCGCAGTTACCACCTGCACGCCAACGCCTACGTGGCCAAGCCGGTCGACTTCGACCAGTTCATCAAAGTGGTCCGTCAGATCGACGATTTCTTCGTGTCGGTCGTGAAACTGCCAAAGAACGGTCAACGTCTGTAGACCCTGACACGGGGGTGACAGGGACGTGACAGGAATCACACGAGGTCGGCCGAAAAAGTGAGTGACCCTTCTCACACGCGGGGTACCCAGGGTCGTAACGTAGAGCCCCACCGGCCCGCGCGCGGCTGTGCGACCGGCGCGAACCACGACGCGCGCGGCATCCAGCCCTACGTGAAAGCCTCGGACCCTCACCTTTGACACCAGAGGGGTCCGCGGGAGGTGGAGAGTTCTCCGATGACCCAGACAACGGCCGGCCGGCCGATCAACGAACCGGGGCAGAGGAAGCAGCGGGCCCAGATCACGGCCCGCACCCTGCGCACGGACCGATGGTGGCTCGCACCGGCCATCACCTTCGCGGCGCTCGCGTCATTCCTCGTCTACGGCTTTTGGGCGATCTTCGACAAGAGCTACTTCGTCGAGCCCTACATCGCCCCCTTCGCGTCACCGTGTCTGACGCCCAACTGCGCAGAGGGTGCCCGCTTCCTCGGGATCACCATCTTCGGCGACTGGTGGACGCTGCCGCCCGGCATTCTCATCCTCGGCCTGCCGGCCGGGTTCCGTCTCACCTGTTACTACTACCGCAAGGGTTACTACCGCGCGTTCTGGCTCTCGCCGCCCGCCTGCTCGGTGGCCGAGCCGCACAAGAAGTACACCGGTGAGACCCGCCTTCCGCTGATCCTGCAGAACATCCACCGGTACTTCTTCTACGGCGCGATCCTCATCGCCCTGGTGCTCACCTGGGACGCGGTGCTGGCCCTGCGGGACGCGAACGGCAACTGGGGCCATGTGGGCCTCGGCACGGTCATCCTGTGGATCAACGTGGTGCTGATCTGGTCGTACACCTTGAGCTGCCACTCCTGCCGGCACATCACGGCCGGGCGGCTCAACCACTTCTCCAAGCACCCGGTGCGCTACAAGATGTGGACCTTCGTCTCCAAGCTGAACCGGCGGCACATGCTTCTGGCCTGGCTCTCCATGTACTCGGTCATGATCGCCGACCTCTACGTGCGGCTCGTCGCCAAGGGCATCGTCAACTTCCCGTTCGCGTAAGGAACACCAGTGGATATCGAGCGTCACGAATACGACGTCGTCGTCATCGGAGCGGGCGGCGCGGGCCTGCGGGCGGCGATCGAGGCCCGGCAGCAGGGCAAGCGAACGGCCATCGTCTGCAAGTCCCTGTTCGGCAAGGCCCACACGGTCATGGCCGAGGGCGGGGCCGCGGCGGCCATGGGCAACGTCAACTCCGCCGACAACTGGATGGTGCATTTCCGTGACACCATGCGCGGCGGGAAGTTCCTCAACAACTGGCGCATGGCCGAACTGCACGCCAAGGAGGCCCCCGACCGGGTCTGGGAGCTGGAGGCCTGGGGCGCGCTGTTCGACCGCACCAAGGACGGCAAGATCAGCCAGCGCAACTTCGGCGGCCACGAGTACCCGCGTCTGGCCCACGTCGGCGACCGCACCGGCCTGGAGCTGATCCGCACCCTCCAGCAGCGCGTCGTCGCCCTCCAGCAGGAGGACGAGAAGCTGCACGGCGACCCCGAGGCCTACATCAAGGTCTTCGCCGAGTGCACGATCACCCAGTTGCTGAAGGCCGGCCCCGGCCCCGAGGCCGCGATCAGCGGCGCCTTCGGCTACTGGCGCGAGACCGGCCGGCTGATCTGCTTCGACGCCCCCGCGGTGGTCCTGGCCACCGGCGGCATCGGCAAGTCCTACGTGGTGACCTCCAACTCCTGGGAGTACACCGGCGACGGGCACGCGCTCGCGCTGCTCGCCGGGGCCAAGCTGATCAACATGGAGTTCATCCAGTTCCACCCGACCGGCATGGTGTGGCCGCCGTCGGTGCGCGGCATCCTCGTCACCGAGTCCGTGCGCGGCGACGGCGGAGTGCTGCGCAACTCCGAGGGCAAGCGGTTCATGTTCGACTACATCCCCGAGGTGTTCAAGGACAAGTACGCCACCACCGAGGAGGAGGCCGACCGCTGGTACGACGACCAGGCGAACAACCGCCGCCCTCCGGAGCTGCTGCCCCGTGACGAGGTCGCCCGCGCCATCAACTCCGAGGTCAAGGCGGGACGCAACTCCCCGCACGGCGGGGTGTTCCTGGACGTGTCGAGCCGGCTGCCCGCCGCCGAGATCATCAAGCGGCTGCCCTCGATGCACCACCAGTTCAAGGAGCTGGCCGACGTCGACATCACCGCCGAGCCGATGGAGGTGGGCCCGACCTGCCACTACATCATGGGCGGCGTGGAGGTCGACGCCGACACCGGCGCCTCCTCGGTGCCCGGCCTGTTCGCGGCCGGCGAGGTCTCCGGCGGCATGCACGGCTCCAACCGCCTCGGCGGCAACTCGCTGTCGGACCTGCTGGTGTTCGGACGCCGCGCCGGCGCCGGCGCCGCCGAGTACATCGACGGCCTCGCCGCCCGTCCGGTCACCCCGGCCGAGACGATGAAGAGCGCCGAGATCGACGCCGTGGCCCCCCTCTCGCGGACCGGCGGGGAGAACCCCTACGAGGTGCACCACGAGCTGCAGCGCACCATGAACGAGCTCGTCGGCATCATCCGCAAGGCCGAGGAGGTCAAGGAGGCCCTGGAGGTCGTCGAGAAGCTCAAGGAGCGCGCGGCCAACACCGGCGCGCCGGGCGGACGCATCTACAACCCCGGCTGGCACCTGGCCATCGACCTGCGCAACATGCTGCTGGTGTCGGAGTGCGTGGCGCGCGCGGCGCTGATCCGCGAGGAGAGCCGGGGCGGGCACACCCGCGACGACTTCCCCGCCATGTCGGCCGAGTGGCGCCGCAAGCTGCTGCGGTGCGCGGTCACCCCCGACGGCGAGGTCACCGTCGAGGAGGTCGATCAGCCCTCCATGCGCGACGACCTGATCCAACTGTTCGACCGGGCGGAGCTCAGTAAGTACGTCACCGCCGAGGAGCTGGCGGACTACGACGCGCTCGTTAAGGAGTCCTGATGGGTTACAAGGCCAAGTTCCGCATCTGGCGCGGCGAAGGCGGCGAGGGCAAGCTCGAGGACTTCGTCGTCGAGGTCAACGAGGGCGAGGTGGTCCTCGACGTCATCCACAGGCTCCAGGCCACGCAGACCCCCGACCTGGCGGTGCGCTGGAACTGCAAGGCCGGCAAGTGCGGCTCCTGCTCGATGGAGATCAACGGCAGGCCCCGGCTGGGATGCATGACGCGGATGTCCACCTTCGAGGAGGACGAGACGATCACCGTGACCCCGATGCGGACCTTCCCCGTCATCAAGGACCTGGTCACGGACGTGTCGTTCAACTACCAGAAGGCGCGGGAGATCCCGTCGTTCACCCCGCCGCAGGGCGTCGAGCCCGGCGAGTACCGCATGCAGCAGATCGACGTCGAGCGGTCCCAGGAGTTCCGCAAGTGCATCGAGTGCTTCATGTGCAACAACGTCTGCCACGTGATCCGCGACCACGAGGAGAACAAGGCGGCGTTCGCGGGCCCGCGGTTCCTCATGCGCATCGCCGAGCTGGACATGCACCCCTACGACGTGGCCGACCGCAAGCAGTCGGCGCAGGAGGAGCACGGCCTCGGCTACTGCAACATCACCAAGTGCTGCACCGAGGTCTGCCCCGAGCACATCAAGATCACTGACAACGCGCTGATCCCGATGAAGGAGCGCGTCGTCGACCGCAAGTACGACCCGCTGGTCTGGCTCGGCAACAAGATCTTCAAGCGCTCCGGCGCGTCCGATTCCACCACCGGCAAGACCGGCTGACCGCAGCCCACCCCCCAGCCCGAGACCGCCGGTCTCGGGCTGGTCCGTTTCCGGCGGCCTCGTCTCAGGCGGGTCGGTTTCCGGCGGCCTCGTATCTAGTGCGCTGTCCACGAACGCTGACCGGCTCGGGCGCCGTAGCAGGCGCCGGCATCGCCATACCACGACCCGCCGACCCGGCGCCGATCACTGCCAGCACGTGGCCGGGGTGGAGAGCCGCGCCCGGTGAACGTACGTGGTCACCGCACCAGCTGTTCCGTTTCCGGCGGCCCTCATCCCAGGCCGGTCGGTTTCCGACGGCATTGCAGGGATTTCGCCGCGCCGCGTCCGGCGTGACCGGTGCATGGCAGGCGGACCAGCCCTCACGACGGAGGCGGACGGCCCTGGCAGAGGCCGCCGCGGAGACGGTCCGCGTGGGTCAGCCCTTGCGGCGGAGGCGACCGAAGAGGCCGAGGAGGCCGGCGCTCGGCTTGTCGGCCGGGACGGCGCCGGGGAGCGGCGCCTGCAGGGTCGTGTCGCGCGCGCCGGCGTCCGGCGTCCATGGTCCTGGAGCGAGCTGATCGCCGTTCTGCGGCCCTGTGCCGGGCATGGCGAGGCCGGAACCCGCGCCGGGGCCGGCGGGCCCCTGTGCGTCCGCACGGGGCCACGGCTCGGCGGCGCCGGTCATCCCGGCCGGCAGCGCGACCGGGCCGCCGTCGCCCGGGTGCCCGTACCCGGGGTGCCCCTGCTCGTACACCACGCCGTACCCCTGCGGGTCGTACGGCAGGCCGTACCCCTGCGGGTCCTGGGCGCCGTACCCCTGGGGCGCGCCGGGCACGTTCGGATAGCCCTGCACCGGGACGAAGCTGATGATCGGCGCGTACGCCGTGCCGCCGTGGTAGATCGGGTAGCCCGGCATCGGCAGGCCGGCGGGGAGCTCGTCGCCGCGGTGCCTGCCCGGCGCGCGCGGGCCCGCCTTGCGTACCGCCGCCGCGTGCGCCAGCCGCCGCACCCGGCCCTCGAAGATCAGCACGCCGAGCATCACCAGGACGGCCAGCAGCACGCCGGGAATGGCGAGCTTCCTGCTCAGCGTGAGCTGGTCGTACTCGGGCGAGGCGTTGCGGATCTCGATCGGCACCGAGTCGGGCGTCGGGTCATCGAACGACGCGGCCGCGTCCAGGGACTCCGAGGCGCTCGGCGTCGGCGTCGGGCTCGCCAGGGCCAGCGACACCATCGGGTCGGGCGCCGGCGTCTCCACGGGCTGGGTGGAGGGGGTGATGAGCGGCGCGCTGGACGGGATCGCCGGCGGGGTGGTGAACGGCGTGCTCTCAAGGGTGGGCGGCGGCGCGAGCGGAGCCGTCTTGGTCGCCGTCGGCTTGGGCTTGGGGGGCTTCGTCGCCGTCTTGGTCGGCTTCGGGGTGACGGTCCTGGTGCGGGTGACCGTCGGGTCAGGGCTGGTCGTGATCGTCACCGTCACGGTGGGATCGGGCTCCGGAGTGTCCAGCGGGCCGGCCCCGGGGTCGTCGGTGATGGTCGGGTCGGTCGGCTCCACCTGATCGGTGGGGTCGGCCATCACGACCTGGGCCGCGTTCGCCCGGGGCGCGGTCATCGGCGCCGTGGCGAGCAGGACGACACCGGTCAGGCCGAGCGCCCCCAACACCGCGGACACGGCCGTCACATGCACGCGTCCGCTCACCGATGCCGCCTTCCGAGGTGCCACCCTGCCGATCACTACGAAAGTCTAGACCGGCCAAAGTAACAGTAAAGGGTGTTCAACCTCAGAGCTTCTTCGACTCCCCGGTTTTCCGCGCCGCGAACCTGCGCCGCAGCCTCAGTTGCAACCACAGCGCGCCGACCAGGATCACCACCGCCGCCCCGGCGGCGGGCAGGCCGCGGACCATTTCGAGTTCGTCGTCCCCCGCATCGGCCATCAGGCCCTGCCTGGCGGGGCGGGGATCCTGCGGCGGCGGAGCCCCCGCCGAGGACCCCTGTGGCCCTCCTCCGGGCACGGCGCCCGGCAGGACCGCCCCAGGAGCGACCCCCGCGCCGGCCCCGGTACCGCCCCCCGGGACGGCGGACCCGGCCGCGCCCCGCGGACCGGCCCCCGGAGCACCGGGAGCGCCGGCCCCAGAAGCACCGCCCGGAAGACCCCCAGGGACGCCCCCGGGAACGATGCCCGGAACACTCCCTGGAACGGCCGCCCCGGGAACAGCCGCTCCCGGCACGCCACCCGGACCGACGAGGCCCGGAACACCACCCGGGGCGCCGCCGCCGGGAATGACGCCGCCCGGCACACCCCCCGGAGCTACGCCACCCGGGGCGCCCATGGCCTGCCCCGGCCGGGGCCGGACGGCGCCCGGCCGTGCTCCCGCCGGCAGCGGAACCGTCCCCACCTGCCCGGGAAGCATCCGTCCCGCACCGCTCTGGCCGGCGACGGCCCCCCGCCCCTGCACCTTGCTCCGCCCCGGCGCGCCCGTCCCCGAATGGCCCTTGCCCGGGACGCCCGCCTCAGCACGGCCCTGCCCGGGGACGGCGCCCGGCGCCCGGCCGGGAACGCGGCCCGCGATGACCGTCCCGGCCTGCCCGGGAATCGGGCCCCGCGCCCCGGCCTGCCCAGGGACCCCGCCGTAGGGCTGGACGCGCGGCGCCGCCTTCACGCTCGGGGCGTTGCCCGCGCCCGGAGCGATGACCGGGCCCCTGACCTGCGCGGGACTCGGCACCGGCGCGGACGGCGTCGCCAGGGGCAGCCGTACGCCGGTGCTCATCGGCGGCATCGCCCGGGGCGCCCACGCCGGCGCCACAAGGGGCATGGGGCCGGGAAGGTGCGCCGGGCCGGCGATATACGCGGAACGGGGACGAAGCCGCTGATCGGGACGCGCCGGGACACCCGGGGCCGGGTGCGGGAGAGACGGCATCGGTCCGGCGACGACCGCGTCCGGACGCGCGTCGCCGGAGTCCGTCCCGGCCATGGCCCGTGACGCCTCGGGCCTGATCGCCCGATGCCGCTTGCCCGTCTTGCCCGTCTTGCCGTGGGACTTCCCCTCGCCGGCCGCCGAACCTCCGGCCTCACGACCACCGGCGGCCGACCCCGCGACCTCACCGTCACCGGCCGCCGATCCCTCGACCTCACGGCCACCGGCCGCCGCCCCCTCGGCCTCACGGCCACCCGGCTCCGCGCCCACGACGGCACGATCACCGACCGAGGGGACCACGGCCTCAGGGCTCGCGAGCAAGGGAGGTGCGACGCTTTCGGCGGGACGGCCTCCGGCGAGTTCGGGCACGGAGCCCGGCTTGGCGGCCGGGCTTTCGGGCTTGGCCTTCTGGTCGGCTCCGGCCTGCTCGGCCCCGGAGCCCTGTGCCGGTTCGGGGCCGGTGGGGCCTGCTGACGAGGTGCGGGGGCGGGCGTCGGGGCGCTGGGGCAGTGACGCCGGAGCCGCGGGAATCTGCTTGCCGGACGTGCCCGGCTTGTCGGCCGAGATATCGGCGTCACTCGTGTCGCCGAGGTCGCGGGTGTCGCCGCCCGTGGTGTCGCCAGTGGTGTCGCCCGTGCCGGTCGTCGCGCCGATGCTCTCCGGGTCGTCATCGTCCCCGCCGGCCGTGGAGCGCCTGCCGCCGGGCTTCACGCCCCACGCCGCGCGATCGGCCAGAAGGGCGGTGCCGTCACCGCGTGCCTCGCCGCCCGCCGGTCCGCTTTCGCCCGCCGCGACGCCGTCCGGCGGAACCTCGCCCGGGGACTGGCCGGCGGCCGGACCGGGGAGCAGGCCGTCGGTGGCCTTGAGGTCCCCGAACCCCTTGTCGTCGATGAGCAGCTTGGCCTCGGCCGTGCGCCGGATCCACTGGACCCCCGCGGGGTCGCGCAGGTGGGCGATGGCGGTGACGCCGACCTGCTCCGCCTCGCGCGGTACCCGCACCGCGACGTCGACGTCCTTGGTGCCGGCGACCTCCTTGAAATCGCACACGCGCAGGCGCGCGCCGGGCCGCACCGGCGTGCGGGCGAGGTCCTCGCAGCCGACGGAGGACAGCGCCCCCTCGGGGCTGGCGGACACCGCCACCCTGGCCCGCCCGGTCTGCGCGTCGAGGCGGACGCGGAAGTGCAGGACGTCCCCCGCCCGGACCGGCCCCGCCTTTTCCGCAGGCCGCCCGGCGAGCATCAGGCGGACGGTGAGCTTGGCGGCATCGACGGACTCTGGCGGGTCCATCGACCCGCGTTCCGCCGCGCGCGCGAGGAGCGGCGAGGTGCCGCTTCCCAGCACCAGCGCGCCGGCGCCGACTCCGACGACGGACATCACCCGAGCACGTTGCCACCAACCGGCCACCGCAGAACCCCGTTCCCCCGATACGATGCGCGACAAACACATCACTGTCCGTGACTGTTATCTCACACCTCGGCGGCGTTCAACCCTGGGGGATCAGATCTTCCACGACCCGGACGACCGGTAGGTCGGCGGGCAACCAGGCGATGTCGTAGAGCTCGTCAGGAGCGAGCCACCGGAGCGCCAAGTGCTCAAGGGGGTGCGGCACGCCGGAGGTGAGCCGGGCCAGCCAGACGCGCATGACGTACCCGGGACTCAGCGGCCAGTCGCCGCCGACACGGTCGCCCACCGCGATGCCGACGCCGAGTTCCTCGTGGCACTCGCGGATCAGCGCCTCTAGGTCGCTCTCTCCCGGATCGACCTTGCCGCCGGGGAACTCCCACCCGCCGGCCATCGCCGGCGGTCCCGCGCGCTGGGCGGCCAGCAGTCTGCCCCCTTCGACGATGGCCGCCGCCACAACAATCTTCTCCATGCGGGTAAAGACTAGGGAGTCTGCCCGGATCGCGCCGCTGGAGGCCGCCAACCGGCGCTCAGATCAAGGGTGACCCCCATCGATCCCCCAGTCGACCTTCGGCCGCGGCGGCGGGCCGCCGGGGGTGATCTCGGGCAGGCCGCCGGGCAGGTGGTACCGGACCCGCCACTTGTACCAGCCGCCCCCGGCCACGGGGCCGCCGTCCGAACCGCGACCGGGGGTCTGCTCGATCTCGGAGTAGGCGGGCAGCAGCGAACGGGGGTCGATGTAGTAGACCGCGTGGTAGCCGCTGTTCATCGCGCCGCGGTAGCTGTAGGGGTGCGCCTGCGGGTCGAGGCCCGACGCCTTGAACGACCACATCAGCGCCTGCCCGCCGTAGTACAGTCCGTCGGCCCGCTGGACCGGCGTCATGTCCACGACCTGCCGGAGGTACTGCTTCCCCTTGACCTCGGCGAGCCGGGGCGCGGCCGGGTCGACAAGGCCCTTGTACTCCTTCCGCAGGTGCGCGATCCACGCGTCCGCTTGGGCGGCGGTCATGCCGCCGGAGGAGAGGTTGTCGGTGATGTAGCGGTAGGCCGACTTCGTCTGGCACATGGGGTCGCCGGTGCCGCGGTCGGTCCAGTTCTTGAAGCGGTAGCTGTACAGGTAGGCGTGACCGTCGACGCAGACCGACATCGGAGCCCCCTGGTCGGCCGCTCCCCAGGCCAGGCGCCACTGCTTGGTGCGGTAGTCGAAGCCGCTCTCCCAGACGTAGTCGGGCTTGGCGGCCTGGAACCTGCCGTGATCGGTGTACGACTCCTCGGTGATGCGCATGATCGGTTGCATGGCGGTCGCCCTGAAGCTCGCGAAGAAGAGCGCGGCCGGGTCGATCTTCGCGACGTCCTGCGCGGTGAGCGTGCCCTTCTTGAGCGCTTCGAGCCCGGACCGGCCGGCGTCCGGCCCGGTGCCGCCGCCGCCCAGGTTGCGCCAGACCAGCCAGCCGCCCGTCGCCACCCCGCACACCACGACCAAGGACACCACCACGGCCACGACCGCCCGTCCCATCTTCTTCGGCCGGGGCGGCGGAGGCGGACCTTGCGGTGGGTGTCCCGGAAGCGGATGTCCCGGAAGCGGATGTCCCGGAAGCGGTCGGCCGTGTGGACGCCGGTCCCCCGGCTCGTTCGGATCCCCCGACCACTGCGCCACGCGGCCTCCCCGGTCGTCCCTTCAAGTGCCGGTCGGCCACGCTACAGCAAGTACGACATCGCCTCCGTCGATGCCGGCCGCTACCCGGCCTGAGAAGGGTGCGTTCATCCCGTCGCCAGGGCCTCGGTCGGAGTGAGGGCGGCGGCGCGGCGGGCCGGGTAGAGGCCGGAGACGACTCCGACCAGCACGGCCGCGGTGACACCGAGGGTGATCACCTGGGTGGGGAGGACCAGAGGCCAGCCTTGGGCGAAGGCGAAGAACAGACTCGCGGCCAGGCCGATGATGGTCCCCGTGACGCCCCCGCACAGGGACAGGGCCACCGCTTCGACCACGAATTGCAGACGGATCTGCCCTCGCGTGGCCCCGAGGGAGCGGCGCAGGCCGATCTCCTGACGGCGTTCCAGCACCGAGATGACCATGACGTTGGCTATGCCGATGCCTCCGACGAGGAGGGCGACCGCGCCGAGTCCGAGGAAGAGGCCGTTGAACGCCGCACGCGCGGCCAATTCCGCGGTGAGAGCGTCGGACGGGCGGCTGACCTGGACTTGGTCGGGATGTTCGGGGTCTGCGGTCGCGGCGAGCGCCTTCGCGATCGTGGTGACGCGGTCGTCGGCCGACCGTTCGTACACGATGGTGGGGTGGCCGTCGAAGCCGAGTTCCTTTTCCGCATACGGCCAGCCGACGAGCGCGGCGTTGTCGAGGCCGGGGGCGAGGGGGAGCGAGTCGAGTATGCCGATGACCGTCATCCACCGGCCCGCGATGTAGATCTGCCGTCCGGGCCGGTCGATCCCGAACCGGTCCGCGGCGTACGTGCCCAGGACGACGGCCGGGTACCGGGCGGTGGCCGGGTTGAGGAACGTGCCGGACCTGACCGTCCCCTTCAGCGTCGCAAGGAGGTCCAGCCGTACGGCGGCGACTCCCACTCCGTTGGTGACCGCCGGGTCGATCAGCCTGGTACGGCGCGCGGTCGCCCCTTCCACGTACGCGATGGCGGTGGCCCCCACCACGCCGGGGATGTGGGAGACGCGGGCGACCGATTCGAGCGGCAGTGACGCCTGTTTCCCGCTGATCGAATGACCCGGCGCCACGGTCAGCACGTTCGTCCCGACACGGGCGAGTTGCTCCTGGAGACCGGCGCCGCTGACCGCGCTGATGCCCATCACGGCGACCATCGACGCGATCCCGATGGCCACTCCGAGGGCCGACAGCACGGCCCTTCCCCGGCGTGCCCGCAGCCCGGCCAGCCCGACGGCGACCAGGTCCCACGGGCTCAGCCGGGCCGGTTCGGGAATCACTGGAGCCTCCCGTCCAAGACGTCCACGCGACGTGGGAGCGCCTCGGCCAGGTCGGTGTTGTGGGTGATGACCACGACTGTGGTGCCTTCCTCGTGCAGTTTCCACAGGATGTCGACGATGCCCGCGCCGGAGGCCGTGTCCAGGTTGCCGGTGGGTTCGTCGGCGAACAGCACCACCGGCCGGGCGACCAGGGCGCGGGCGATGGCCACCCGCTGGCGTTCGCCGCCCGACAGCTCGTGGGGGCGATGGGTGAGCCGATCGCCGAGCCCGACGCGTTCGAGCGCCTCGTGCGCGGCCATGATGCGGCGGCGGGCGGGGACGCCCAGGTAGAGCAGCCTCGTGGCCACGTTCTCCGCGGCCGTCAGATGGGCGGTGAGGAAGAACTGCTGGAAGACGAACCCGATCCAGTTCGCTCTCACCGCCGACAGCCGCCGGTCGGACAGAGTGGCCATGTCGTGGCCGAGCAGCCTGACGCGGCCCTCGCTCGGCCGGTCCAGCGTCCCCATGAGGTGCAGCATGGTGGACTTGCCCGACCCGGACGGCCCGCAGACGGCCACCAGTTCCCCTGGGCCGATCGTCAGCGTCGCGTCCCGCAAGGCGCACACCCCACCGGGGTAGGTCTTGGACGCGTGCTCCAGCTCGATAACGCTCATGGTCTGGGCACCTGCACCTGCGTGCCCTCGGCCACTCCGGTGACCTCGACGAGCCCCCCGGCGAACAGTCCGATCTCGACCGGGACGAGCCTTCCCGCGACGTTGACCGCGAACGTGCCGTCCGCCTGCCCGAGCAGGGCCTCGACGGGGACGGCGAACACGCCCTTGTGAACGGCGCCGGCGAACCCGGCGGTGACAGGTGCCGCGACCAGACGTCCCGCGGCCCTCGGGTGGTCCAGGCCGATCGTGACGGCGATGGTGGCCGTCTCGGTGCCCTGCCCGGTCTGGCCGGTGGTCGCCGCCTTGGCGACGGTGCCGATGGTGGTGACGTGCCCCGTCGTGGTCTTTCCGCCGGGGAGCGTGATGGTCACCTTGCCGCCTCTGACCGCGAGTTGCTGCCGGTCGACGGGAACGTCGACGACGACCTGACGTCTCAGGCCGGTGACGGTGAGCAGCGGGCCCGAGGCGAGCCCGCCGAGTCGTGCGGTACGGGAGGCGACCCTGATCGGGCCTGGTTCCACGACGGTGTCCGACGGGGTGATCGTGCCGGTCTGGGGCCGGCCGAGGTGGCGCTGCCACGCCTTGACGGCCTGCGCCGTCGCCCAGGTGAACCGGTCGTCCACGACCAGCGAGTAGCCCAAGGCGGCGAGATTCCGCTCGACCACCCGCACATCCCGGCCCCGCAGCCCGACCGACAGCGTTCGCCACAGTGGGGTCCGCCCGTAGATGAGCGGAACGGCGTGCCCGTCGGCCGCGTAGACCGGCCGGCCGCGCCTGATGATCCGGCCGTCAACGGGCAGCCACGTCACGATCCCGGCACCGCCAGCCACGGTCGTGCGGCCGGCGTAGGAGAGCGTGCCGTCCACGTTGGTCCTGCTCACCAGGTCCGTACGGACGACGGGTGTCGTGGGGAACGACGGGGTGGCCGCCTGCGTCGGAGCGCAGGCGGTCAGCACGAGCGCCAGGGCGACCAGCCGTCTCACTCCCCCACCTCCTTCTGACAGGCGGCCATGATGGCGTCGAGGTCCTTGCCGGGCGGCGGCGAGCCGACTCGGATCCCCGGCTCGGCGGCCGTCGGGTCGGACGCGTCGACGCCGTTCTTGCGCAGGCAGGCGGCCGTCTTGCGCATTCTGTCGATGTCATCCGCGCTCGGAGGTTCCTCCCGCGGGGCGTACTTCTTGCAGGTCTTCAGCGCGGCTTCGAGCTTGTCCTTGGGCACACCACGGCCGTCGAGGTTGAAGCCGTCCTCACCGGCCGGCGGGTCGGACGCGTTGACTCCCTGCTTTCGCAGGCACTGGGCGTACTTGACGAGCTGGTCGTGCTTCTTGGCGTCGGCGCCGAGGCCCGGGATGGCGCCGCATCCCGCGACCAGGAACGCCAGGACGATGACGAGTCTTCTCATGCGGCAGACGATCGCGGAGGGGACGTTTCGCGGTCGTCTCCGCGCTCGTTAACGCCCAGGTAACCCCTGAACGGGTATGACTTGGGTCATGCGTGTGCTTGTGGCCGAAGACGAGAAGGCTCTCGCGGACCTGGTCGCCGAGGGGCTGCGCCGGTACGCGATGGCGGTCGACGTCGCCTACGACGGCACGGCGGCGGCCGAACGGCTGAGCGTCCACGACTACGACGTGCTCGTTCTGGACCGCGACCTACCGGGGACGCCTGGCGACGCCATCTGCCGGGACCTCGCGCAAGTGGGTGCCCGTACGCGGATCCTGATGCTGACGGCGGCGGCGTCCGTGCGCGACCGGGTCGCCGGGCTCGGCCTCGGCGCCGACGACTACTTGCCCAAGCCGTTCGACTACGAGGAACTCGTGGCACGTGTCCAGGCCCTCGGACGCCGCAGCCGGGCGCCCGTCCCGCCACTGCTGACCCACGGGGACATCGTTTTGGACACACCGCGCATGCAGGCGTTCCGGAACGGCCGCTATCTGGCGCTGTCGCGCAAGGAGTTCGCCCTGCTGGAGGTGCTCATGCGGGCGGACGGCGCGATCGTGAGCGCGGAGGAACTGCTCGAGCGGGCCTGGGACGAGCACACCGACCCCTTCAGCGGGGTCGTCCGGGTCACCATGAGCAAGCTGCGCGCCAAGCTCGGCGACCCTCCGGTCATCGGGACGGTCGCCGGCAGCGGATACCACCTGTCATGACGCTCAGGTTCCGGCTCGCCGCGCTCTACAGTGTCCTGTTCGTCGCCACGTCCATGGCCGTACTGGTGGCCGTCAACGTCCTGTTCGCCTACGGCGTCGTGTACCAGTCGACGACCAAGTCGGCCGTCGTCGATTTCGGCCCCGACGGCACGCCCGTCATCGAGCGGCACGCCGCCACCACCGGCCCCGGCATCTCGATCATCACGCTGGTCGTGGGGGTCGTGCTGATCGGTGTCTCGATCTGGGCCGGGTGGTGGCTGTCCGGGCGCACACTGCGGCCGTTGGGGCGGATCACGGCGACCGCCCGGCGGTTGTCGCTGACGAATCTGGACGAACGGATCGCGCTCAAAGGGCCGAAGGATGAGTTGAAAGAGCTGGCCGACACCTTCGACGCCATGCTCGACCGCCTCGAGCGCGCGGTGACCGCACAGAGCAGGTTCGTCGCGAACGCCTCGCATGAACTGCGGACGCCGCTCGCCATTCAGCGGGCGGCCATCCAGATCGGCCTGGCCGACCCGACACCCGAACGGATCGAGCGCTTCAGAGCGGAGTTGCTGGAGGCCAACCGGCGGACGGAGCGCCTGATCGACGGACTACTCGTGCTGGCACGCAGCGACCACGGCCTCGACCTCGACGAGGTCGAGGCCGTGCGGTTCGACCGGGTCGCCGCCGACGTTGTGGCCGGCTTCCCCAGGGTCACGCTGCGGTCCCGGCCCACCACCGTGATGGGGGACCCCGTACTGCTCACCCAGTTGGTGACCAACCTGGTGGAGAACGGGGTCCGGCACAATGTGCCCGATGGAAGCGTGGAAGTACGGCTGACACCGGATGACGGGCTGGTCGTGTCCAATACCGGTCCAGAGGTCCCGGCGGATCGCATTCCCGAGCTGTTCGAGCCCTTCCGCCGTATGGCGCCCGACCGTACGCGAAGCGCCGACGGCTCTGGCCTGGGCCTTTCCATCGTCGCTTCGATCGCGAGAGCCCACGCGATGACCGTGATGGCCCGACCGAATCCGGGCGGCGGCTTGATGGTCCGCTGTCGCCTCCCAGAACCTGCGGGCCCGAGCCACCTCCGGGAAGCGGCAGGCGCCGCTCTCGCCGGGGACGATCAGCTCTAGCAGTGTCCCGGCCCCGCCCGGTGATCTACCGCGTACTCCGCGGATAACGACCGGGGCGGGGAACCAGTCCTCCTTGACGGCCGGCGGGGCGCCGCGGGGGCCGTCCTCGCCGTTCTGGCGCCGCTCATGGCCGTCCCGGTCGCCGGAGCGCTCCTGGAGGCGCCGTACGCCTCGTCGATGTGGTGCGGCCAGGAGGGCGGTGCCGAGCACGCGGGTCAGGTGCGGAGGCGTTTGAGCTGGGCCAGGACGTCCTCGTTGCGCAGGGGGCGGGTGTAGCCGACGATGTTGGGGCGCTCGCGGTAGGTGGTGACCTTGATCGGGCCGCAGAGGGTGCACCGGGCCTCGATCATCTTGCCCGGAGAGACGACCATGCCGACATGCCCGGGATTGTCGGACGACGTCCCCGGGCCCGCGTTGAAGAAGACCAGGTCGCCGGCCTGCTCCTCGCCCTTCTTGATCTTCACGCCGAACGGCCACTGGCCGAAGGTGGTGCGCGGGATGGACAGCCCGGCCGACCGGTAGGCCATGTAGATGATCCCCGAGCAGTCGAACCCCGCCGGCCCCGTGCCGCCCCAGATGTAGGGCTTGCCGCGCTGGGCCAGCGCGTAGGCGAGGATCTGGCGGACGACCTCGTCCGGAGCGGCCTCCACGATCGGGGGGTCGCAGTCGGGGTCGGCCTCGGGCGGCAGGTCGAGCGTGCCGCTGGTCGCGTAGCGTCGGGCGATCTCCAGCACCTGCTCGACGTACCACATGGCGTGGTTGTAGACGAACAGCGCGCGTTTGAGGTCACCGGGGGCGCCGTTGCGCTTGAGCATCTTGGCGGCGCCGAGGATGGCGTCGGCCGGGTTGTAGACGTCGCCCCAGCCGTCGCCGTCGCCGTCGGAGGCGTACCCGCTGAACTTCGACGGGATCTTGATCTTCGCCTTGCCGCCCCACGTGCTGATCAGGAACTGCATGGGACCCGCGGCGCCCGCGTAGTTCGTCCCGCTCTTCACGCCCGCGAGGGTGGACCGGCCGTGGTCGGTCTCACGCTTGCCCACGGCCGCGAGGACCGTCCACTGGACGCCGATCTTCTTGCCGTGCTTCTTGTAGAGCTGGAGGTAGTCGGCGGGGATGTCGGAGCGGGCGGTGTCGGACACGTTGGTCACGTTGACGACCCCGCTGTCGCCGTTCGCGCAGTCGGTGGTCACGCCGCTTCCGCCGCCGAGGAAGGAGGGGAAGGTGCTCATGAGCATGGGCGCCATGACGAGCGTGATCAGCACGACTCCGGCCAGCCCCAGGAGGAGCGCGACGCGCACCCGTGAGGTCACTGCGTGGTCCCCTCGCCGGTGTCCCCGTTCTCCCCCGTGCCGGCCCCTCCGGGGTCTCCGTCCTGGCCGGCGTCGGCGGGCTGCAGGTCGAAGACCCGCCAGTCGGTGCCGACCTGGGTGAGGGTGACCGCGTAGTCGGCGCTGCGGTTCTGCGGCCCGCTCTTGGCCGTGATGCGCTGGGCCGCGGTCACCACCAGGACGAGCGACCCCGCCGAGATGTCGCGGATGGACTTCAGCCGGCCCGTGCCCTGCGAGACGACCTCGTCGGCGCGGTTCTGCTCCACGGTGGCCGGCGTGGTCACGTCACGGGCCAGGACGGCGCCGAACTCGCCGGTGGTGAACGCCTTCAGCCGCTCGGCGTAGGAGGCGGGATCCTCGTCGTAGCGGTAGGTGGCGTACGAGGCCGCGAACCGCTGGGCGGTGTCGGCCGCCTGGGCGATCTGCTCGCGCGAGAGCGGCAGGTAGCCGTAGATGTCGAACGTGCCGGGGGTGATCGCCGGCGCCGGCGAGGCCGCTGAGGACGGCGGCGGCGCCGCGGTCGTGGTGGTGACCACGCCGGGCGGCGGCTCGCCGTCGCCCCCGGAGGCCGGGCGCATCGACAGATAGATGCCCACGGCCGCCAGGGCGACGACCACCCCGGCGAAGACGAGACCCCGCCGGTCGTTCACCTGGGCCATCGTCAGTCCTTGTCTCCGTCGCCCGGACGCAGCCAGAACGGCGCGGACTCGTCCTCACCGCGCCCGCCGCCCGAGCGCGGTGGCAACCACAGGGGCGGAGCCTCCGAGCGGCCGCCGTCCGAGCGCCCGCCCCGCGAGGACCCGTTGGAGGACCGGCCGCCCGAGCCGCCGCCGAACAGCCCGCCGGACGACCCGCCGGACGACCCGCCGGATGAGCGCGACGACCCTCCGGACGAACGCGAGGAGCCGCCGGACGACCTGCCGGAGGAGCCGCCCGACGAGCGGCCGGACGAGCCGCCGCCGAACAGGCCGCCGGAGGAACGGCCCGATGAGCCGCCTCCGCCGAACAGGCCACCCGAACCACCGGACGAACCACCCGAACCACCCGAACCGCCGGAGGAGCCGCCGCCGGACAGGCCGCGGGGGCCGCCGGCCGTGGAACGCGCCGCGCGCGGCGCCTCGGACCGGCGGGACGACCCGCCACCCGAGGACCCGCCCGACGACCCGCCGGAGGAGCCGCCCGCCGCCGAGGACCGTGACGCCCAGCCGCCCGACCGGCCGCCGAACCAGCCGCCCACCGAACCGCCACCGCCACCGCCCGAGCCCGCCGAAGCGGGCGATCCGCCGCCGGCGCCGGAACCCGCGCCGGTGCGCGTCGGCGGCCGGGGGCTCGCCTGGCCGCCGCCCGCCCTGCCCGCGCGTCCCGACAGGTTGAGCGGCGGCGCCGCTCCGGGACGCGGGATGGCGGTGCCGCGCCCGGCGGCCTTGCGCCGCGCGCCCGCCTGCCCGTCGGCGTCCAGCGGGGCGGGCTGGGCGCCCACCGGCACGCGGGAACCCTGCTGCTGCGGGCCGCCCGCGGCGGCCTCCTCGCCCCTGACCCGGCCCTGGGCGACCCCGGACGCGGCCGCCGCCGCGGCGGCTCCCCCGCCCGCCATGGCCGCCGCGTTGATGACCGGCTCGGCCTTGCGCAGGCCCCAGCGGCCCATGCGGGCCGCCGCGACCGGCGGCAGGGCGTTCGCGGCGCGCGACAGGGTCGGCGCGGAGGCCGCCTCGCCGAGCATCCGGGTGGCGAGCGTGTGCCCGTCCATGGACGCGAACAGGTGCTGGAAGGGACGCCGGTAGAAGAACACCGCGATCGTGAGCAGCGCGATGAACATGATCTGCATGCCCCACGGCAGGTTCGTGGAGATGATGAGCGCGTACCCGTACACGAGCACGCCGAGCACCAGGGCCAGCACCGCCTGTCTCAGCAGCGTGCCGACGAGCATCTCGACCCAGCGCATCGCGATGATCCGCCCGGAGCCCGGGTGCACGCCGAGCAGCAGGAACACCGGGCCCAGGATGAGCAGCAGCAGGAAACCGATCTTCAGTGCGATGAGCGACACCGCGACCAGGAAGATCAGCACGCCCGCGACCATGGCGGCCATGAGCGCCCCGATGGCGATGCTGAGCCGGGTGGTCCAGTCCTTGCCCTGGAAGAGGAAGAACATGGAGGTGCTCTCGAGCGGCTTGGCGACCTCCTCCTCGTACCTCGTCTGGTGCGCGCCGGAGGCCTGCTTCTGCCCGGAGACCTGTTCCTGCAGGTCGGTGGCCTGGATGTCGAGCAGCTTCGGCCCCATCACCGCCACCACCGGCGCCTTGGCGTCGGCCGTGCCGAACTCGCCCATCAGCCACGGCTTGCAGACCAGCGTCGACCACAGCGCGTCGGCGTTCTGGTCCACGCCCGGCGTGCCGTTCTGGCCGTAGCCGCCGGGCCCGGCCTTGGGGTTGGCCTGGCCCTTGGTCGGCAGGCAGGACGCCCCGCCCGCGCCCGGCAGCCCGCTGAACGCCGAGTTGACGACCTCGGCCGTCTTGTCGGTCACGGTCTTGCCCAGGCCGGTGAAGTCGCCGGGGCGGCTGAAGAACCACACGGCGACCGTGACGGCGAGGATCATCCAGATGACGCCCTCGGCCGTGGTGCTGGCGCGTTTGCGGATCAGCCCGTACCAGGCGAGCCAGACCGCCCCGAGCAGGACGATCACCCGCAGGTACGGCCAGTACATGGCGTCGGCCAGGTTGGTGACGATGTCGTCCACCACGTCCTTGATGGACTGGAGCGGTCCCTCGGTGGCCGCCGCCTGGTAGGTGGTGATCGTCATGCGGTCGATGTCCTTGGCCCAGGAGAACACCGAGTTGGCCCAGGCGTTGCCGAGCACCGCCGCGACGTCGTTGCACCCCAGACCGTAGGTGTGCCAGAACTGGCCGGCCATGCCGTACCGGTCGTAGTTGGTGAGCGGCTCGGGGACCGCCGCCTTGCCGACCGTCGCGGACGTGCCGCCCTGCGGCGCCGGGGAGACGCCGGGCACCGCGCTCTGCGCGGCCGGGGACGTCCCCGTCGCGCCGGCGCCGCCGGAGGCGGAGTCGGGCGGGGGCGGCTTGACCAGGCCGTCCATGCCGCCGCCCACGATCTCGGGTGACAGGTCGGGCGAGAGGTCACACGGGCCGGCCGCGCCCGCCACGGTCGGCGAGAACGCGATGGGAACCACGATCACGCTGAGGAGGACGGCAAGGATCAGCACGCCCCTGCGGCGCAGCCGCCTGCCGCGTCCGCCCTCGCCCGCCGCGCCTCCGCGACGCCCGGACGCCCTCGCCGCGCCCGCACGCCACACCGACGCCCTCGCCGCGCCCGCACGCCACACCGACGCTCCCGCCATGCCCGCACGCCACACGGACGTCCTCGCCATGCCCGCACGCCACACCGACGCTCCCGCCATGCCCGCACGCCACACGGACGTCCTGCCGCCGCTTCCAAGGTGACTCATGACCGCACCTCCTGCGCAGCTCCCGGCCTGTTGGTCCGCCCGCGAGGATCATGCGCGCCCTCGCCGGGCCTGTCGTGGGTCGGATTGGTGTCCAGCCAGCGCAGCAGGTCCTCGGAGATGAGATCCACCCCGATGCGGCCCGCGCGGCCGTCCAGATCGCGGAAGACGCACTCGCCGTTGCCCAGCGCCCGCAACGCGGCCTTGTGCTCCTCGGAGGGCTCCACACCCAGCAGCGCCATCACGTGCTCCACCTCGACGCGCTCGGTCGAGCGGAAGGCGAACACCGAGGACAGACAGTTGGTGACCTGCTCGTTCAGCAGGTCGCCCGCGTTCTGCGAGACCAGCACCAGCGCGGTGTTCCTGGAACGTCCCATGCGCGACACCTCGGGCACCAGCTTGGCGCCCTCCGGTGTCGAGGTGATCGCCCACGCCTCGTCCAGGAAGATCGCCTTGGGCGCGCGGCGGTCCAGGCCGTTCATCAGGCGCCGGGCGAACTGCGACACCAGGTAGAGCAGGGCGACCGACAGGCGCTGCTCGTAGGAGTAGTCGTCCCGGGCCGTGGCGACGTCGGGAAGGGTCAGCCCGCCGAGGGTGAACACCGTGGTCCACCCCTCGGAGTCGATCTGTTCGCCACCGGAGGGGTCGAAGCAGAGCCGGGCCAGGTGCATCTCTGCCATGGACCGCAGCACCGCGCCGAGGTTGCGCGAGGCTGCGTCCTCAGCCTGCTCCAGGTGGTCGACGACCTTGCCCAGCGACGGGTCGGCGCCGTTGGACACCGTCGCGACGGCCTGGATCATCGCCGACTCGCGTTCCTCCGACATGCGCGGCAGCAGCAGTCGCAGCGTCTCGGTGGCCATGGTCTTCTTGGCCGCGATGTCGTCCCCGAACGAGAAGGGGTCCAGCAGGCCCGGCGCCGCCGAGCCCAGCGGGATGATGCGGGCCTTGCGCCCGCGCTTCTGCAGGAGCTGAACCAGCGACTCGGCGTCGCCCTTGGGGTCGATGACCGCGACGGTGACCCCGCGCACCGCCATCTGGTAGATGAGCAGCAGCGCCAGGGTCGTCTTGCCGCCGCCCGGCTCGCCGGTGATGGCGATGGCCGTCGGCCGGTTGCGCGTCGCGGCCACGAGCGGGTCGAAGTGGACGATCGACCGCGCCCGGCCGAGCGTCTCACCGATGTACGGGCCGGCCCACCCGGCGCCGGTCTCGTCGATGCGGTCGCCGAGGTCGACGGTGGCCGTCGCCATGCCGCCCGCGATCGTGCGCAGCGGCTGCCGCTGGGCGTAGGCGTTGACCCGCACCCGCTCGCCCGGCAGCGCCTCGCAGAACAGCGAGAACTGGTCGCCCGTCGAGTTGACGATGTCGATGCCCATGTCGCGGTAGTGCTCCACGACCGCCTCGACCCGCTGCAGGCAGATCTCCTGGCTCGGCGCGGCCACGATCAGCCGGTGCCACCCGTAGACGAACGGCAGGCGCTCCTTGGTGATGCCGTGTTCCAGCATGCGGGCCGCGTCGATCTGCTCGGCCAGGGCGATCGGCGCCTCGGCCCCCGCTTCACGGATGTGGATGTCCATGTCGCGGGCGTGCGCCAGCTTGCGGGCGACGTCCTTGCTCGCCTTGGTGGGCGGGATGAGGCGCATCCGCGAGCTGACCTCGACCGGGAACGGTAACTGGTCGATGAAGTGCAGCCACGGCTCGCCGTCCGGGAACGGCATCAGGTCGGGGAACCTGGCGAACGACAGGTGGGCGACGTAGGAGTCGCCCTCGGGCTGCTCGACGCGCAGGAACGACCGGCCGTTGTGGATCTGCCCCTCGACCAGCGACTCGATCTCGCCCTTCCCCCACCGCCTGGACGGGGTGGCCGAGGACGGCGGGTCGCCGAGCGACCCCGAGGCGGCGTGCCGGAACAGCCAGGCGATCTCGCCGGAGCTGGCGTGGCGCGCGTACAGGGCGCTGGAGCCGAGGGCGCGGCCCAGGCGCTCGGCCTGGACGGTCCACTTGCCGATCTCGGCGTCCGGGACGTGGTCGTCGTCCAGGCCCAGACTCTTCTCGCCGCGCTGGTAGTAGCCGAGCAGCTGCGCCAGCACGCCCGTGCCGAGCTGCGCGCCCCGCGGGCCGAGCCGCACGCCGAGGTAGACCTCCTTGGTCCAGAAGTCCTTGGCCCAGACGTGGCGGTACATCTCCTCCAGGTAGTCGCGCCAGCCCTCGCCCTCGTCGGAGGTCGCGTTCAGCGCCATCGCCCACTCGGCGGCGGGATAGGCCCGGTGGGCCACCCGCAGATGCACCTCGGCGTCGGTCATGCGGATCGCCGCCAGGGCGATGGTGATGTTGGTGGCCAGCGCCTCCCGCTCCTCGGCGGTCACGAACTCGTAGCTGACCGTCGGAAGCCGGAAATACGCCCATGCCGACGTGTCGGTGAGGAGGATCCGATCGTCGAAGTAGCGTACGGCCAGCCTGCTCCTCGACCGCGACGATCTTCCCATCAGGCGGACCGCTCCCCGCACCGCGCTGGCTTGCTGGTCACTGAGCCACTACCTCCCCGCACCGCGCCGGCATGCTGCTCACTGGGCCACTTCCTCCTCGCTCGGGCGGTTCGCCACCGCCAGGCCGCTTGCCACAACTCCCGCGAGGGCGACGTACGCCCTGCGTCCCGAGGCCCGCAGATGCGCGAGCTGGACCGGGCCGGCGTGCCCGGGGGCCAGTTCGTCCTCCCACGGGACGCGGACGATGGCGCGGCAGCGGCCGCGGGCCACCGCCTCCGCCTGCTCCACCCCGGCCATGCTCCGCCGGCTCACGCCGTTGATCACCATGACCGCGCGCCGGCGCAACTCGGTGGAGCCGTGCCCGTCGAGCCAGTCGAAGGTCATCGCGACCGCGTCCGGCGCGTCCTCGCTGGCGGGGGCCACCAGCACGAGCTGGTCGGCGTGGGCGAGCATGCGCGCCGCCATCGAGGCGGCCGGGTCGACGATGATCAGCCTGTAGTGGCGGTCCAGCACGCGCATGGCGTGCGCGAGGCGCTCGTCGGAGAACAACCCGCGGTCGGCGAGCCGCCGGGCCGCGGCCGCGTCGGAGTCGGAGCCGACGACCTCCAGGCCCGACTCGCAGCGCGTCGTGTACGCCCGCATGCTCAGGTAGCCGCTCACACCGTCGAGCCCGGCCAGAAGCGAGGTCAGCGTCTCGGGCGAGTCGGTGGCGATGCGGCCGGTCAGCGTGTGGTCGCCGGTGTTGGCGTCCACCGCGACCACGCGGTCCTCGCGGTAGCGGGCCAGGGTGTGGCCGAGCATCAGCGTGGTCGTGGTCTGCCCCGCACCGCCCGTGCAGCCGAGGACGACGACGCGGCGGCTGCCCGCGAGCGTCGTGCGGGCCCTGGCCTCGTCCATCTCGATGCCGTCGTTGCGGTTCGGGCCGCCGCCGCCGACCACCACCTGGGCCAGCCGTCGCCAGCCGCCCGACTGGTCGCGTCCGACGACGGACTCGACGCGGCGGACGCGCGGCTCGTCTCCCGGACGGGGCACGGGCACGGGGACCGACGGCGCCGCCGGGTCGGCGGGCGCGCCCGGACCCGTGGGCACGGCGCGGATGGACAGCGGCGGCGCCGCCTGCTCGCGCGCGGCGGGCCGCGCCGGAACCCGCGGGGCGGCGGTCCTCGGAGCCTCGGTCCCGATGCCCTCGGCTCCACGACCACCCGCCCCCTCGGACGGGCGCGGCGCCGGCTCCGACCGCGAACCGGCCGCCTCGGAGGAACGCGGGGCGAAGGACGTGGCCTCGGACGGACGCGGCTCGGAGGCAGGGCTCTGGGACGCGCGCGGCGCCGAAGCCGGGGCCTCGGAGTAGCGCGGTTCAGAGGCGGGGCTCGGGGATGGACGCTCCGAAGAGAGGGCCCGGGAGGGGCGCGGCTCGGAAGCGGGGGTCTCGGAGGGGTGGGTGCGGGAGACCGGCCAGACCGTACGGGACTCGGGCAGCCGGTACTGCGGGGCGGCGGCACGAGGCGGCTGCCCCTTGCGGTGCTGCTCGCGGACGTCGGTCTCCCCGGCACCGGCCCGCGCACCGGCCACCGGCTCGCCCTGGCTCGGCTCCGCCCCAGGACGCCCGGTCCCGGCGACGCCGGGGGACCCTGCGACGCGAGAAGCGTCCGGAGCACCTGCCGTACCTGCCGTGGCGGCAGTGGCCTCCCCACCTGCTGCGGGCGCCGTATCCACCGTGCCTGCCGCGGGGAGCGTACCGGCCGTGGGCGCCGCACCAGCCGAGGACGGCGTGCCCGTCGTGGGCGCCGCACCACCCGAGGACGGCGTACTCGCCGTGCGCGCCGCACCAGCAGTGGGGGACGTATTTGTCGTGCTTGTCGTGCCTGCCGGGCTTGCCGTGGCGGCCGGATCCGGGGCAGGGGCGCCTGGGACGGGGATGCCCCCGGCGGGGATGCCGAGGCGACCGATACCCGAGGCAGGGGTGCTGCCGGGGACGCTGGTCGTGCCGCGGCTTTCCGCGGAAGCCGCGAGCCGGCGCAGGCGGCGCAGCGCCTCGGTGCCTATCGGCGGCGGCGTGGCCGAGATGCCCTGGCCCGGGGCGGGAGTCGCCTCCGCCTTCGCGCCGGACCGCTCCGGCGTCCCGGCGCCGGCGCCGCTGGTCGCGGCATCGGGCGCGGCGGAGGTGAGCCTGTGGGCGGCGGGCGCCGCCGGCGACTCGGCGGGGGTGCCCCCCGGAGCCGTGGACGCGACCGGCGATTCGGCGGAAGGCGATTCGGCGGCGGAGGCGGGCGTGCTCGGGGGGTACCCCGAAGCGGCTGCTCCCGCCTGCGGACGTCCGGAGACCGGCAGCCCGGCGGCACGGTCACGCGAGACCCCTTGCCGCTCGGAGACACGCTCACGTGACAGGCCCTGGTGCTCGGGAGCACGCTCACGTGACAGGCCCCGTTCCTCAGCGACGCGGTCACCTGACGGGCCCTGCGCCTGGAGGGCGCGGTCGCGTGAGAGGCCCTGCGCCTCGGTGACCCGGTCGCGTGAGAGGCCCTGTTCGGGAGCGGGGCGGCCGGGAGAGGGCAGGCGCGGGACGACGAGCCGGTCAGGGGCCGGATCGCGGCGGACGACGATGCGATCAGGGGTGGAGACGCGAGGCCGTGAAGGACCGGCGGGAGCCTCGGAGCCGGTCGGGGTGAGCCCGGAGACCGGCGTCGCCGAGCCGATGACCGGTGTGGCAGGGCCGATGGCGGGCCCGGGAGCGGACGTCGCGGGACCAATGGCCGGTGTCGCGCGGCCGATGCCGGACCCCGGAACGGACGTCGCGGGGCCGAGGGCGGGAGTGGCCGGGGTGGGTGTCGCGGTGCCGGTCGCCCGGGTCGCAGGGTCGTGGACGGGCGGTGCGATGGCGGGGAGGGCCGCGGCGGGTTGGGCGGCGGCCGTTCCCCGGGTGACGAGGGGGCGTTCGGCCTGGCGGGCGGGGGGCTCGGCGGCCGGCAGCGAGGTCACGGCCGCCGCGGCGGCGGCCACGGCCGGGCGCACCTCGCCCGGGCGTGCCTTGATGGAGGGGACCTGCCGTGCCGGGGCCCAGGAGGGGACGGCCCGCTTGCGGGGGGCGGTGTGCTTGGGCTTGGCGCGGGCGCCGCGCCGGGACCTGGAGGCGGACTTCGCGGTCTCGGCCGAGGCCAGGAGCGCGGCCTGCGGAGCCGACCGCCAGACCTTGGCGGTGAAGGTGATCTCGTCGGGCTCGTCGGCCGGCGCGAGGCGGCACCAGGTCTTCGGCTCGCCGAAGTAGCGGAGCTGGGACTGGAGCAGTTCGTTGAGCCGCTTGCTCTCGATCACCGGCCGGGTGGACAGCCACGTCACGATGCCCGGAGGCACCAGGTACAGCACGTGCCAGGGCATCTCCATGGGGACCTGGAGAAGGCGCAGGAGCACCGACCAGGGGACCAGCACGCCCAGGAACACACCGATCCAGACGATCGGAAGCGGCATCGGCAGCCGAAGGTCGTACAGCTTGTAGAGCCGCTTCTCAATGCGCCAGATATTGGTATAGGTAGGCAGGTCCACCCGATCCTCCTCTCCCTGTCACGGCAACCTGGTCGCGCTCATTTGATGCCGAGCGCTCCCGCGATCGCCCTGGCCGTCACCTCGATGACGTTGGGCACGTAGAAGATCACACCGATCGCGACCGCCAGAATGATGAACTGGACGAATCTGGTGATCTCCCGCGTGAAGAGGAAGAAAATGGCGACGACGGAGACCACGACGAGGAACAGCGGGGCGAAGAACCTCCGGAGGAAGTCGGCGAGCCCCGCGGTGTTCACGCCGCCGGTCGGCGGCGCCGACGGCGTCATGACCTCCAGCGCGTTCTCCACGATCATTTTCACTATCAACTCTGGTCCTCCTGCTCATGGTCGCGCTCGCCGGTCGGCCGACCCGCTTGGGATCGTCGCGCTCCCTTGGCCGCTCCCTCGCCGCCTCCCATAGTCGCCGCGGTCTCATTCAACGGTCCGCATCCCGCCGCGAATGTCCTTGACGTACCAGTTGCCACCCTGCTTGACCACCGTGAGCCGGTAGGCCTGGTCAAGCGCGCCGGTCTCTGTGGACTGGCCGCCCGAGGTGGCGGCCGGAGACGGCGCCACGCCCTGGGCGAACGTCCACTTGACCACGGCGGTGATCTCGCGGGTGGCGCCGCCCGGCGGAGCGCTGACGCTCTTCAGCTCGGCCAGCGTGACCTTCCCGTCGAAACCGTCGAGCGTCTCGCCTTGGATGACATAACGCTGCAACTGGGTCGGATCGCCGGCCGCGTAGGCCTTGAAGAAGTTCTCGAGTTGCGGTCGCAGTTCGTTTTCCGCGGTGTCGTCGTGGTCGGCCTGCGGAAGCTGGGGCAGGTTCGCCGGGCCGCCCGCGGGCATCAGCCCCGGTTGACCGGAGACGACGAACTTGCCCTCGGAGTAGTAGACCGGGACCGAGAGCTTCCAGCGCTGCGCGCCGGACTGGGCGAAAACCGTCACAACCGCATTTTGCGCGTCACTCACATCAATGCCAGAAAGCTGGAAATTACCGGCGGACATTCGCCCCACACCGTCCCAGCCGAATTGAGTGTCCGCCCCTACCGGGAGAAAAGGCTTCAATCGCTCGGCCCGGTCGTCGGGCTTGGCGGCGTCGTAATTCAAATACGCGAGCGCGAACTGGCTGGCGAACGCGGCGGCGTCGGCCTCCGGGAAGCCCGTGCCCGTAGGCGCGGCCGGCGCGCCGGTGGGCTGGTCACCCTGAGTCATGCGCTCGATGGGCGCGCGGACGCCGTTGACGACGATCACGATGATCAACGCCCACAGCACCGCTCTGCCCGTCCACACGAGCCAGCGCCCGCCCCCACCGGACCACCCGCCACGGCGTGGCGCACTGCGTCCGCGACCCGGCACGGGGTCAAGGTCCGGGTCGTAGGGCGAGGGAGGGTACGTCGAATGCTCGGGTTCGCCAGCGGTCCGCGGACCGTGCTGGACGTTTGACCTGCGAGCCATCACGCCTCCGCTCGCGCCGATCCCCCCGGCTGGCGCGGTGTCGTCTTACTATCGATCCTGTTATCCATGGTGAAGTATTCACTTTAGCGGCCTCACCAATTGTTCCAGGAAAGCCACGCCCATGGTGCAGGCATCGCCGTAGCAGACCAAGTCGGTCTTCCTCCGGTATCAGGAACGCCACTACCGAGTTCACGCAGGACAGAGTGCCCTTGTTCGTCCGCGAGCCTGGACTCACCTCCCCGACGAGATTCGCATTAAGGACAAAGCTCGCACCTGACAAGAAACCACCGTGAACCGGACATGCTGTGGAGGCATAACCGCTGCTCGGGCAGATGATGGGATCGCGTTCGCCGATCCATGGGGAGGTCGCGAAGTGCCCGCACGCACTGCCTCCCTTCCGCCAGGCCGCCCGCGCGGTCGGGCGCGCGGCGGCACGTACACGGCCGGCGGCCCCGGCGGAGCGCATGACCGACCCAAACACTGGAGAGTACGCGGGGCGCGCCGCCCTGCCGATCACCTGACGGCCACGCCTTACTATCCGCAGGTCACAGGCTCACGCACCGTCAGGCGCGTTTCGTGATGGGTGACGGCCGCACGGCCGATCCCGCTGCCTCGCACTATGTTGCCCTCTGTGGATACGCCATCCCCTCGCTTCCTCGTCGGGCGCTATCGGCTCATCTCCCTCCTCGGCAAGGGAGGCATGGGAACCGTCTGGCTGGCCTCCGACGACCTGCTGCGCCAGCACGTCGCCATCAAAGAGGTGCGGCTGCCGCCCGACCTGGACGAGGGCACGCGCGCCGAACTGCGCGAGCGCACCTTGCGCGAGGCCCGGGCGGCGGCCCGGCTGCGCGCTCACCCTTCGATCGTCACCGTGCACGACATCGTCATCGACGACGAGCGGCCCTGGATCGTCATGGAACTGGTCCAGGGCCGCTCGCTTCACCAGTTGATCCGCGATCACGGCCCGCTGCCCCCGCAGCGGGTCGCCGAAATCGGGCTGCGCCTGCTCGACGCCCTCGGCGCCGCCCACAGCTCCGGCGTCCTCCATCGGGACCTCAAGCCGGCCAACATCCTGATCACCGACGAGGGCCGGGTCGTACTCACCGACTTCGGCATCGCCACCCTGTCCGGAGACCCGTCTCTCACCCAGAGCGGCATGCTGACCGGCTCACCGGGGTTCATCGCCCCCGAGCGGCTCAGGGGCGAGGTCGACGGGCCGGCGTCCGATCTCTGGTCGCTCGGCGCCACTCTGTTCACCGCGGTCGAGGGCCATGCCCCCTACTCGCGGGAGAATCCGACGGCCGTGCTCGCCGCCGTGCTCATGCAGGAACCCCATCCGATGAGGCGAGCCGGGCCCCTCACGCCCGTTCTGGCCGGCCTGCTCGAAAAGGATCCCGCTCGGCGGGCCACCGGCGACCAGGCGATCCGGCAGCTACGGCCCGTCGCGGCCGGTGCCGCGCCACCGCCCATGCACCTCCCCAGGCCCGGCGGTCCGCCTTACGGAATCCCGGCAGGCCCGGCGACGCCTTCCGGGCAGGGCAGCGGCTTCCCGACCACCCAACCCTCTTCGAGCTCCGTGCCACCCCGACGGCCGACGCCGCGCGGCAAGTCGGTGCTTCTGGGATCGATACTCGCGGTGGTCATGGTCACCGCGGCCGGGGTCGCGACCCGCGGCGTGTGGCTGAAGACGCCGACGACGACGCCGAGAGGAAACACCGCCGCGCCAAAGAGCTCCGCGGCGCGCTCGTCCCCAGTCCAGGCCGAGAAGGGCCTGTACAAGAGAGACCCGGAGGCCTGCTCGCTGCTGACCGTCCAACAGGCCGGGCGGCTCCTCGGCACTCCGGTGAAACGCCAGTTCCAGACCCACGGTTCCTGCATGTGGATAAGGGAGGACATCGGGGTCTTCGTCAATCTGACGCTGATCCGCTCAGCGACATCGGACTTCGCCCACTCGTTCTTCGCCGCCACGCGCACCAGCATGGCGGAAGAGCCGAGAAGGAACCCTGGGACGCGGGTCCGCCAGGGACCGCCCGTGGGCGACGAGGCCTTCAGCTACACCCGAGGCGAGGTCATCGTCAGCACCCACATCTACCGGACGCAGGTCCTCTTCCGTAAGGACAACATGACGGCCGTCGTGTACCTCACGCTGCGCACGCCCGGGTACCGCCGTCCCGACCTGGCCGCGACGTGGGTGGCGGACAACCTGGAGTCATATCGATGACTACACGTTGAAGCGGAACTCCACCACGTCGCCGTCGCGCATGACGTAGTCCTTGCCCTCGATGCGGGCCTTGCCCGCCGAGCGGGCGGCGGGCATCGAGCCGGCCTCGACCAGGTCGTCGAAGGAGATGACCTCGGCCTTGATGAACCCGCGCTGGAAGTCGGTGTGGATGACCCCGGCGGCCTCCGGGGCCGTGGCGCCCTTGCGGATCGTCCAGGCCCGGGTCTCCTTCGGCCCGGCCGTCAGGTAGGTCTGCAGGCCGAGCGTCTCGAAGCCCACGCGGGCGAGCTGGGTGAGGCCCGACTCCTCCTGGCCCACCGACTGCAGCAGTTCGAGTGCCTCGTCGTCGGGCAGCTCGACCAGCTCGGACTCGATCTTGGCGTCCAGGAACACCGCCTCGGCCGGGGCCACCACCTGCGACAGGCGGGCGCGCAGCCCCTCGTCGGCGAGTTCGTCGGAGTCGAGGTTGAACACGTACAGGAACGGCTTGGCCGTCAGCAGGTGCAGCTCACGCAGGTCGGTGAGGTCCATGCCGGAGGCGTACAGCGTCGTGCCGCCGTCCAGGACCTTGGAGGCGGCCTCGGCGGCCTCCAAGACGGCCTTGCGGTCTTTGTTGGTCCGCGACTCCTTGGTGAGCCGCGGCAGGGCCTTCTCGATGGTCTGCAGGTCGGCCAGGATGAGCTCGGTGTTGATCGTCTCGATGTCGCGGCTCGGGGAGATGTCGCCGTCGACGTGCGTGACGTCGGGGTCGGTGAAGACCCGGATCACCTGGCAGATCGCGTCGGTCTCGCGGATGTTGGCCAGGAACTGGTTGCCCCGCCCCTGCCCGACCGAGGCGCCCTTGACCAGGCCCGCGATGTCGACGAACTCGACCTTCGCCGGGATGATCTTGGCGGAGGAGTAGATCTCGGCCAGTGCGGCCAGCCGGGAGTCCGGCACGCCGACGATGCCCACGTTGGGCTCGATCGTGGCGAACGGGTAGTTCGCCGCGAGGGCGTTGCCGCTCTTGGTCAGCGCGTTGAAAAGCGTGGACTTGCCGACGTTGGGCAGGCCGACGATGCCGATGCTCAAGCTCACGTTCGCCGAGTTTACGGTGCCCCGGCGCCGTTCCTGACACCCATGGGGGCGATGGGCCTGGAATCATGCGGAAGATGGACGTGATGGCACTCGCCTTCCAGCTGGCGGTGGGGCTGGCCGCCGGGCTGGTCATCGGCTTCGCCCTCGCCCGGTCGCGGGCGGCCGCCCGGCTGGCCGGCGCCGAGAGCCGGCTCGCGCTGGCCGAGGCCCGCGCGCAGGCCGCCGACGAGAAGGTCGCCTACGTCGAGGAGCAGATGACCCAGCGCTTCCAGTCGCTGTCCAACCGGGCGCTGGACGTCAACAACCTGCGCTTCCTGGAGCTGGCCGAGAGCCGGTTCGCCGCCTCCAGGGCCGACGCCGCGGGCGACCTGGAGCAGCGCAGGCAGGCCGTCGAGAACCTGGTCGCCCCACTGCGCGAGACCCTGGCCAAGGTGCAGGAGCAGCTCCGCGAGAGCGAGACGGGGCAGCGGGTGGCGCAGGCCGAGCTGGGCAAGCAGATGGAGTTCGTACGGCACAGCTCCGAGCAGCTCAAGGCGCAGACCGGCGCCCTGGTGCGCGCCCTGCGCCGGCCCGAGGCACGCGGGCGCTGGGGCGAACTGCAACTGCGGCGGGTCGCCGAGATCGCGGGCATGGCGCGGTTCTGCGACTTCGACGAGCAGGCGTCCGCCGTGACCGCCGACGGCGTCGTGCGGCCGGACATGGTGGTCCGCCTGGCGGGCGGCAAGAACATCGTCGTCGACTCCAAGGTGTCCCTGGCCGCCTATCTGGAGGCCGCGGAGGCCGCCGAGGCGGGGGCGCAGGAGGTCAGGCTGGACGCGCACGCCCGTCACCTGCGCGACCACGTCGACCGGCTGGCCGCCAAGACGTACTGGCAGGCGTTCAGCCCGGCCCCCGAGTTCGTGGTGCTGTTCATCCCCGGCGAGGCGTTCCTGGCCCCTGCGCTCGAGCGCGACCCGGGGCTGCTGGAGTACGCCATGCGCAGGCGCGTGCACATCGCCACCCCGACGACGCTGATCACCATGCTGCGCACCGCCCAGTACGCCTGGCAGCAGCAGGCGCTGAGCGAGAACGCCCGCGCGGTGTTCGACCTGGGCAAGGAGCTGTACGAGCGGCTCGGGGCGCTCGGCCGCAACGTCGACGCGGTCGGCAAGGCGCTCGGCCGGGCCGTCGTGGCCTACAACAAGACCGTCGGCTCGCTGGAGGGCCGCGTGCTCGTCACGGCGCGCAGGCTGAACGACCTGGGCGTGGTCGACGCCCCCCTCCCCCAGCCCGACCTGGTGGAGGACCTCCCCCGCACCCCCTCCATGCCCGAGCTCATCGGCGAGGAGCCCCTCCCCGGCGAAGCGGACGCGTCCCCCGACGGCGGGCAGGGACGGGAGGCAGAGACGCCGCCAGCCGCTGGTGAAGAGACGGCAAGCACGTTCCCGGCCCCTCGCCTGAACGGTAAGTTGACGCGAGACTTGTCATGAGGCCGGCCGGAGCGGCCGTGGGGCCCGGGCCCGGAGGGGGCGGCGGTGGTGGCACAGGAGCGAGCGCGACCAGGGGTCAGGCTGACCGCCCGCGGTGCCGTGGCGCTCATTTTCATCGCGACGCTCGCCTCCCGGCCGACCGGGTCGATGCTGGTCATCGGGCTGGTCTTCTGCGCCGCGTGCCTGGCCGCCGTCCTGCTCGTCCAGCCGCGTGACCTGCTCGCGCTGGTGGTCGCCCCGCCGCTGGTGTTCTTCGCCGCCACCCTGGTGAGCGCCCTGTTCGGCGGGTTGGGCGCGCCGTCGCTGCTCCAGGCGCTCGGTCTCGGCCTGTTCACCGGGCTCTCGGCCGCCGCGCCGTGGCTGTTCGGCGGCTCCGCGCTCGTGCTGGCCGTCGCCTGGTTCCGCGGACTGCCCGACAACGTCAGCGAACTGCGCGCCGAGCTGCGGGCCGGCCGCTCCGCCCCCGCGGCCACCGCGGCCGGAGCTCCCCGCCGGGCGCGGCCGGGCGCCGAGCAGGGCTACGTCCCCGAGCCCGAGGGCTATTTCGAGCCCCGCGTGTACGGCACGCCACGAGAGCCCGAGGCCTGACCGTGCGCGGGCGCCCGCCCGGGGTCATCGCCGTGGACGGGCCGTCGGGGTCGGGCAAGACGACGCTGGGCGGCGCGCTCGCCGGCGAGCTGGGCGCCACCCTCGTCCACATGGACGACCTGTACCCGGGCTGGGACGGGCTGCTCGGCGGCGCCGATCGGCTCGTCCGGTGGATCCTGCGCCCGCGCGCCGAGGGCCGTCCCGCCCGCTGGCGGCGCTACGACTGGACGCGGGGCGCGTACGCCGAGTGGCACGAGGTGCCCTCGCCGTCGCCGCTGGTGGTCGAGGGCGCCGGCGCGGGGTCCGTGGCCGCCGCGCCGTACCTCTCGCGCCTGATCTGGGTGGAGGCCCCGCCCGAGGTGCGCCGCACGCGGGCGCTGAGCCGCGACGGCGAGGCCTACCGGCCGCACTGGGAGCGCTGGGCCCGCCAGGAACGGGCCTACTTCGCCGCCGACCGCGTGCGCGACCGCGCCGACCTGGTCATCGACACCTCGCTGGTGCCCGACGCTCTGGGCGCCGTCCTCGGCGCCCGCTGACCCGCCTGCCGGAGGTGGAAAGGGCCGTCAGCGGGAGGCGGCGGGACGCAGGTCGCGGCGCAGCTCGTGGGGCAGGGCGAAGCGGACGTTCTCGGGGACCGACTCGACCTCCTCGACGTCGCCGAAGCCGCGCTCGGCCAGCCGGGCCAGCACGCCCTCGACCAGCTCTTCGGGCACCGAGGCGCCGCTGGTGACGCCGACCGTGGTGACGCCCTCCAGCCAGGCGTCCTGGATGAAGGAGGCGTTGTCCACCAGGTAGGAGGCGTCGGCTCCGGCGTCCTTGGCGACCTCGACCAGGCGCTTTGAGTTGGAGGAGTTGGTGGAGCCGACGACGATGACGAGCTGCGCCTCGCGCGCGATCTCCTTGACAGCGACCTGGCGGTTCTGCGTGGCATAGCAGATGTCGTCGCTCGGCGGGTCGATGAGGTTCGGGAAGCGCTCGCGCAGACGGGTCACCGTCTCGTTGGTCTCATCGACCGACAGCGTGGTCTGGGACAGCCAGACGAGCCGCTCGGGGTCGCGCACCTGGACCCGGCCGACCCCGTCGAGGCCGTCGACGAGCTGGATGTGCTCGGGGGCCTCACCCGCGGTGCCCTCGACCTCCTCGTGGCCCTCGTGGCCGATGAGCAGGATGTCGTAGTCCTTGGCGGCGAAGCGCTTGGCCTCGTTGTGGACCTTGGTGACCAGCGGGCAGGTGGCGTCGATCGTCTTCAGCGACCGCCGGGCGGCCTCCTCGTGGACGGCGGGAGCCACGCCGTGGGCGGAGAAGACGACGATGGCGCCCTCGGGGACCTCCTCGGTCTCCTCCACGAAGACCGCGCCGCGCTCTTCGAGCGTCTTGACGACGTGGGTGTTGTGCACGATCTGCTTACGGACGTAGATGGGGGCGCCGTAGCGTTCCAGAGCCTTCTCGACGGCCTGCACGGCGCGGTCGACCCCCGCGCAGTAACCGCGTGGCTTGGCCACCAGGACACGTCGGCTCGCAGAGGTCTCCGAAATCATGTGCTCATGGTATGTGCTCTCGCCGTCCTGGGTGGCCGTGGGCCCGGGTTCCGGCGGCACGCACGGTATATCTGCTTTCCTATGCTTGGGTGCGTGTGCGACGGCCCTGTCCGTCCGCCCCTTGACCTCATGCGGTCCAGTCCGATCAGACTGGTCGTCCAATATCAGACCCTCTGAGGGAGCCGGCATGTCACTGACCGACATCGTCCGCACCATAGCCAAAAACGTCCGACAAACCGTCACAGACCCCCGGGAACTGAAGGAGAAGGCCAAGGACCTGCCGCTCAACGTGCTGCAGACCGCGCTCAGCGGGGTCGGGCAGGCCCTGATGCTGAGCGACCGCGTCCGCACGGGCATCAAGCGGCTCATCAGCGACGACGACAAGGCCGCCGCCGACGAGCGGGCCTCCGGCGTGACCTCCCCGCAGGTCGTCATGGACGAGCGCGAGGAGCGGGAGGAGAAGCCCGCCAGGCGCGAGCCGGTCATCTTCGCCCCCCGGCCCAGGGTGTCCGCCGACCACCAGAACGGCGCGGCCGCCAAGCCCTCGGACGACGCCGCCACCACGGACTCGACCACCGCCCCGACCACGGCCGCGCCCCCGGCTCCCGCCGAGGCCGCGCCCCCGGCTCCCGTCGCGAAGCCCGCCGCCGGGACTCCGGCCCCGGCGCCCGCGGAACCGGCCGCCGCCGAGCCCGCCACGGAACCCGCCACCGCGGAGTCCGCTGTCACCGAGTCCGCCGTCGCCCCCGAGCCCGCCGCTGCTCGGGAACCCGCCGCCGCCACCGCCGAGCCCGCCGTCGCGCCCGAGCCCGCGGCGCCCGCCGCGCCCGCCGCGCCCGCCGGTGTCACGGCCGAGCCCGCGGCCGAGGCGCCCGCCGCGCCCGCGAAGGCCGCGCCCGCGAAGCGCGCGTCCCGGGCCGCCGCCAAGCCCCGCACGGCCGCGTCCGCCGCGAAGGCCGGTACCTCCGCCGCCGAGCCCAAGGCCAGGGCCACCAGGACCACCAAGGCCGCCAAGGCCACACAGAGCGCCGAGAGCGCCGAGAGCACGGCCACCGGCGAGGCCCCCGCGCCCAAGCCGCGGGCGCGCCGGGCCAAGACCGCGGAAGGCAAGCTCGCCGACGCGGTGACCACCACCGCCGCCGACGTCACCTCCGCGGCGCCTTCCCCGGCCGGCGACACGCCGACGCTCGCCGAGCCGATGCCCGGCTACTCCGAGATGACCATGGCCTCGCTGCGCGCCCGGCTCCGCGGCAAGTCCGCCGACCAGATCCGGTCGCTGATCGAGTACGAGCGCCAGACCGCCGCGCGGGACGACATCGTCCAGATGTACGCCAAGCGCCTGGCGAAGCTCGAAGCGGCCGAATAGCCGAGGACGGTTTGTAGGCTGCCCGCATGACGGCCAAGACCTCACCCGAGCAGCCACTGCCGATCCGGTCGGTGCTGCAGATGGTGGCCCAGTGGATCGGCAAGCTCGGCACCGTGTGGGCCGAGGGGCAGATCACCGAGCTGTCGTCGCGTGGCGGCACGGTGTTCCTGACCTTGCGCGATCCGGTGGCCAACGTGTCGGCGCGCGTGACCTGCCCGCGCAACGTCTACGAGGCGACCGTCCCCCGGCCGGTGGACGGCGCGCGGGTCGTCATGCTCGTCAAACCGGACTTCTGGGTCAACCGGGGCTCCTTCGCGTTCACCGCCCTGGAGATCCGTCCCGTGGGCATCGGCGAGTTGCTGGCCCGGCTCGAGCGGTTGCGGCAGGTCATCGTCGCCGAGGGCCTGGCCAACGCCGAGCGCAAGCGCCGCCTGCCCTTCCTGCCCGGCACCATCGGCCTGATCTGCGGGCGCGACTCGGCGGCCGAGCGCGATGTGCTGGAGAACGCCCGCCGCCGCTGGCCCGCCGTGCGGTTCAAGGTCGAGGCCGTCGCCGTCCAGGGGCCGTACGCCGTGGGCGAGGTGACCGAGGCGCTGCGCAGGTTCGACCTCGACCGCGAGATCGACGTGATCATCATCGCGCGGGGCGGCGGCTCCCTTGAGGACCTGCTGCCGTTCTCCGACGAGTCTCTGGTGCGCGCCGTCTCCGCCTGCCGCACGCCGGTCGTCAGCGCCATCGGCCACGAGCAGGACAATCCTCTGGTCGACCTGGTCGCCGACGTGCGCGCCTCGACGCCGACCGACGCCGCCAAGAAGGTCGTCCCGGACGTCGGCGAGCAGCTCGCCCTGGTGCGCCAGCTCCGCGACCGGGGGCGGCGCGTGGTGGGCGGCCGGCTCGACCGCGAGCTGTCCTGGGTGGCGGCACTGCGGTCCCGTCCCTCGCTGGCCGACCCGGTCCGCGAGGTCGAGCGCCGGGCGGAGCAGGTGGAGGGCCTTCGCGACCGGGCGCGCCGCTGCCTCACCTCCTCCCTCGACCGGGCCGAGGACTCCCTGGAGCACCTGCGGGCCCGCCTCGTCGCGCTGTCGCCCGCCGCGACGCTCGAACGGGGCTACGCCATCGTGCAACTGCCCTCCGGCGACGTCGTACGGCAGGCGGCGGGCCTGACGTCCGGAGACGGGCTGAGCCTCCGCTTCTCCGACGGCCGGGTCGAGGTCACCGTGGACAAGCCCGCCACCTGACCGGCCGGCGGGTCCGGATGCCCATAGGGTGGGACCCGTGGCTGAGGAGAAAGACGGGACGCCGTCGTACGAGCAGGCCCGCGAGGAGCTGACCGAGGTCGTGCGGCGCCTGGAGGCCGGCGGCCTCACCCTGGAGCAGTCGATCGAGCTGTGGGAACGGGGCGAGAAGCTCGCCGCCATCTGCGAGGAGTGGCTGCAGGGCGCGCGGGTCAGGCTGGCCGCGGCCATGGCCCGCCGCGAGGCCCCCGAGTCCGAGGCCGAGGCGGAGAACACCCCCTTCTGAGGCAGGGCTCGGCTCGCCTCCTGAGGTGGGGTCCGGCTTCCCTTCCGCCGCAGGAATCGGCTCGCCTCCCGAGGCGGGGTTCGGCCGCCCTTTCGAGGGAGGGCTCAGCTCGCCGTGGGGGTGGCGGTGATCTTGGGTTGCGCCTTGAGGGAGCTTGCGAGCCGTGTCAGCTCGTCCCAGTCGGCCAGACCGGTGACCACGACGGTCACGCCCGGCTGGACGAGCACGAGCGAGCGCTGCTTCTTGTCCGGGCGATAGCGCTCCTGCCAGGTCTGGCCGCCGATCTGCCGGCTTCCCGTGCTCTTGTCGGTGTTGGCCAGCCGGCTCGCGAACGCCTCGCCGGGCTCGTCGCTCTGGGCCAGCAGGGCGTGCGAGCGCTTGGCGGTGGCGAATCCCAGCCGCCAGGTGACGTGCCCCTTCTGGTCGACTTCGGAGCTGTTGGGCACCCAGCCGGCCGGCACCGGGTCGGGCACCCGCACCTCGTACGGGGCGACGCGGCGGAGGTTGGCGACGGTGATCGTGTAGTCCACCCGCGGGATGTGCTCTTCGCGGCTCTGGGGCGCTATGAGCAGGAAGATGCCCACGATCGCCAGGCAGAAGAGCACGGCGAACGCGTACCCGTAGAACCCTTGGGTGAATCGGCGCACAGCCAGGGAGAATACCGGCCGCGGCGGGCGCCCCCCGACTCAGCCCGCGCGGCGCGGGCTACGGGCGCGGGATCTGCCCGATGATCGCCAGGACCTCCTCGGAGAACTTCCGCGCCGCGGCGACGTCCTGCGAGAGCACGACCTCCGACACCGCGGCGGCCAGGGCGCCGGTCACCACGATGACCAGGGGGCCCTTGTCCTCCTCGAAGAGGGCGGCGTTGCGGCGCGCCCACTGGCGCATGCGGTCGCGCATGATCACCTCGAAGCCGGGCGGCCCGTCCCCGCGCAGGAACAGCGCGGCCAGTTCGCGCTCGTCGAAGCAGCCCTCCAGATAGGCGCGGGCGCCGGCGATGAACAGCCGCATCGGGTCGGTCTCGCCCTCGCCGCGGGCGGCCTGGACGGCCTGCTTGGTGCGCTGCGTCTGACGGCCCTGGAACTCCTCGAACAGGGTCAGGTAAAGGTCGGCCTTGCCGGAGAAATGGTGATAGAGGCTGCCGACACTGGCCCCCGCGCGGGAGACGACATCGGTGACCCCCGCGTCGGCGAAGCCCCGTGTGACGAAGATCTCTCTGGCGGCGTCCAGGAGCGCGCCTCGCGTGGCGGCGCCGCGTTCGGAGGTGCGCACAGTCACCGGTCGTTCCGTGTCGCTGCTCATGCGGTGACAGTATCCCTCCGTCGGCCACCGAAGGGGGACAACTACGATCGTGACGGCGTCCGCATCACGACGCCTGGATTAGACGGCGGGGAACCTGGTAGGTCCACTACAGGGCGTCCCGATCGCCATCGTCCAACTCAGAGGGGCTCGCACCATGTCGGAAGAGACGTCCGTACCCGCCGCGCTGGCCACCGAGGAGCGCGCGCCCGATCGCAACCTGGCTCTTGAGCTGGTCCGCGTGACCGAGGCCGCCGCGATGGCCGGGGCCCGCTGGGTCGGCCGAGGGGACAAGAACGGCGCCGACGGCGCGGCGGTCAACGCGATGCGCCAGCTCATCAACACCGTCTCCATGGACGGCACCGTGGTCATCGGCGAGGGCGAGAAGGACAACGCGCCGATGCTCTACAACGGCGAGAGGGTGGGCGACGGCAGCGGCGCCGAGTGCGACGTGGCGGTCGACCCGATCGACGGCACGCGGCTGACCGCACTAGGCATGCCGAACGCGATCTCGGTGATCGCGGTGAGCCCGCGCGGGTCGATGTACGACCCGTCGGCGGTGTTCTACATGGACAAGCTGGTGACCGGCCCGGAGGCCGCCGACGCGGTGGACATCGACGCGCCCGTGGCCGCGAACGTCGCCGCCGTCGCCCGGGCCAAGGGCTGCTCGCGGTCGGACGTCACGGTGGTCCTCCTCGACCGGCCCCGGCACGAGCGGCTGGCCAAGGAGGTCCGCGACACCGGGGCGCGCATCAAGTTCATCACCGACGGCGACGTGGCCGGCGCGATCATGGCGGCCCGCCGGGACACCGGCGTCGACCTGATGCTCGGCGTCGGCGGCACCCCCGAGGGCATCATCGCGGCCTGCGCCCTGAAGTGCCTGGGCGGGGTGATCCAGGGCAAGCTGTGGCCGCGGGACGACGACGAGCGCCGCCGGGCGCTGGAGGCCGGGCACGACCTGAACCGCGTGCTCACCACCGACGACCTGGTGACCTCCGACGATGTGTTCTTCGCCGCCTCGGGCATCACCGACGGCGAGCTGATGGGCGGGGTCCGCTATCGCGGCGGGGTCGCCGTCACCCACTCGCTGGTCATGCGCGGCAGGTCGGGCACGGTGCGCAAGGTCGAGAGCGAGCACCAGCTCTGGAAGCTCCGGGCCTACAGCGCGATCAACTTCGACACCGCCACCTGATCACCGGCCGGCCACCGTCCGCCGCGCTACGGCGTGCGGCGGCGCTACGGCCTGCGGCGGCGCTACGGCCTGCGGCGGCGCGCCCAGCCGCGTCTCGGCGGCCTGGGCGACTTGGCCACGACGTTGCCCATCATGATCACGCCGGTGACCTCGATGACGGGCGCGTCCGGCGCGGTCGTCTCGGGCACCTGGTTCCGCTTCCCGCCGACGACCGCCGAGGCCGGGATGACCACCCGCACGCCCTCGGGGACGATCAGCGTGAGCGTCGCGCCGACGACGGTGGCCTGCACGGTGATGTGGCTGCTCTGCAGCAGCGCCTCGCGCAGGTCCAGCGTGACGCCGCTGCCGACGGCCGTGACCGAGTAGTGCGAGGGGACCACCCAGCGGCCCTCGCGCTGTTCGGAGCGGAACAGCGCCATCACCGGACGCCCGTCGGCGCGCAGCGGCTGCAGGTGCTCGGGCAGCAGGTCGGCGGTGAGGACGGCCAGTTCGCCGAGCGTGCGGGCGGCGAACACCGCCTCGACGCGCTCCTCGTGCTCGTCGTGGGTGAGCCTGCCGTCGGCGACGGCGTCGCGGAGCACGGTGACCACGCGTTCGCGGTCGTCGTCGGACGCCCTGAGCTCCTGGGGCGCGGGCCCGCCGGCGTTGGACCGGCCGGCGGCGATGAAACCCGCCAGCAGTTGCCGCAGCACGGGAGCCCCCTGCTGCTGCCAGCGGCCGTTCCAACGGTCGTAGTGCGCTCCGCGCTCGGCTTCCACGCCTCGACACTAACTCCAGAGCCGACCCGGACCTACCCCTCTTCACAGGCCACCTGGCGGAACACGGCCGGGGAAAAGCACATTGAGCCGTGAGATCGGTCAGAATCGTGACCTCGGCCCTGTTCAGGCCGCCTTGCTCCATTGGCGGCCGCCCGTGATGACCGCCGACCCGTCCACGAAGGAGCCGAAACCGTGAACAACCGGGACGATGCCGCCTTCTGGGCGTGCCCCCACGGGCAGGACGCCCGCCGGGGCTGCGTCGCCTGCTACGAGGAGTTGGCCGCGCAGGAGCCGGAGGTCCCCATGTGGGACGTCGCCGTGTGGTTCACCTCCCGCCGGCCCATCCCCATCAAGGCCCTGAAGGACGTCCACCGGCACGGCAGCCGTTTCCTGCTGGACAAGCTCTCCGCTCCCTACATCTACTTGCTGACCGGCCACGCCCGCGCCGGCCAGGGCGTGCAGGCCGTCGCCGGGCTCGTCGGCTTCCTGGTCCACAACCGGCACGTGGTGGACGAGTTCTCGGTGCAGGAGACCCGGGCGGTGCGCATCTCGCCGTCCCCCGACACCCCCGTGACCGACCGGGTGTGGCCCTGACCTCTGGAGTGGCGTCAACAGACCATTGACCGGCGGGGGGCGCGACCGTAGCCTTGGCCAATCTTGAACCCTCCTCATGTTCTTCCGGAGCCGCAGTGCCCACCCCCCGTGACCGGCGTGCGCGCCTTTCCACCTTCGCGGTCTTCTTCGTCCAGGGTCTGACCTTCGCCACCCTGCTCACCCAGGTGGCCGAGCTACAGCGGAAACACCACCTGAGCGACGGCGAACTGTCGATCCTCCTGCTGGTGGTCCCCGTGATCGCGGGCGTCGGCAGCGTGCTCGCCGGTGAGATCGCCAAGCGGTACGGCAGCCGCCGGGTGCTGCGCGCCGCGCAGCCGGCGGCGGGACTCGCCGTGGTGTGCGCCGGCCTGGCGGCCGACGTGCCGCAGCTCGTCGCGGCCAACGTGCTGTTCGGGCTGTGTCTCGGCGCCGTCGACGCCGGCATGAACATGCAGGCGGTCACGGCCGAGCGCAGGTACGGCCGTCCCGTCCTCACCGGTTTCCACGCCCTGTGGAGCGCGGCGGCGGTCGTCGGGGCCGGGTGGGCGTCGGTGGGAGGCGCCATGCGGCTGACCCTGCCGGCCATCTTCACCGTCGCCATGGTCGTCGGCGTCGCCATCGCCCTGATCGCCGGCCGCACCCTGTTCACGGCCGAAGAGGAACACGTCGCCACACCGGCAGGCGACACCGGTCCGGCGGTCGATGCCACGCCGGTCACCGTGGCGGGCGCTGACGCCTTCCCCGCCGCCGTACCGGTCAGAGACGCCGCCCCGGCCGTACCGGTCACGGACGCCGTCCCCGCCGCCGTGGCGGGTGACGAGCGCGCGCGGGCCGCGGGCGGGGCGCGGGTGCCGTGGGGGCCGATCCTGCCGTTGTGCCTGGCGATGGCCTTCCTGTACGTGGGCGACGCGTCGATCTCGAACTTCGGCTCCGTCTACATGGAGAAGATCATGCACGCGACGGCGGCCGTCGTGCCGCTGGCGCTCGGGGCCTACCAGGCGGCCACCTTCGTCGTGCGCGTCGGCGGCGACTTCGCCGTGCGACGGTACGGGCCCGCGGCGATCGTCCGCATCGGCGGCGCGCTCGCCGCGCTCGGCTTCGCCGGGATCGTCACCGCGCCCGACCAGCCGCTGGCCATCGTGGCTTTCGGCCTCGCGGGGGTCGGCCTGTCGGTGGTGGCGCCGCAGTCCTTCTCGGCCGCCGGACGGCTGGACCCGGCGGGCACGGGCGTCGCCATCGCCCGGGTCAACATGTTCAACTATGTCGGCTTCATCGTGGGAGCCGCCCTCGTCGGCGGCATCGCCGAGGCCGCCGACTACCAGATCGCCTTCGCCGCCCCCCTGATCCTCGCCACCGCCATCATCGCCCTCGCCCGAGGCTTCCACCCCAGAAGGGCGGGTCTGTGATCGAGGGTCACAGGTAGGGGCGTTGGGTGCGTTTGTGTTGTTCGTAGCGTTCGTGGAGTTCGGGGGTGGTGGAGATCTCGGCGATGGGGACGTCCCACCAGGCGGTGGTCTGCGGGGAGGGGCCGGGGACGGTCTCGACGTGGACGACGGTGGTGCCGGTCGCCTCGCGGGCCTTGGTGAGGGCGACGCGCAGCGACTCGGGGTCGGAGGCGCGAAGGACGTCCGCGCCGAGGCTGGCCGCGTTGGCCGCCAGGTCGACGGGCAGGAAGTCGCCCTCCAGCCGGCCGTCCGCCGACCGCGCCCGGTAGGCCGTGCCCAGCCGCCGCGCGCCCACCGACTCCGACAGGCCGCCGATGGAGGCGAAGCCGTGGTTGTCCACGATCACGATGACGAGCTTGACGCCCTCCTGCACGGCCGTGGCGATCTCCTGGGCCATCATGAGGTACGACCCGTCGCCGACCAGGACGAACACCTCGCGTTCCGGCGCGGCGAGCTTGACGCCGAGGCCGCCGGCGATCTCGTAGCCCATGCAGGAGTAGCCGTACTCGACGTGGTAGGCCTTCGGGTCGCGGGCCCGCCACAGTTTGTGCAGGTCGCCGGGCATGGAGCCGGCGGCGTTGACGACCACCCCGTCGGCGCCGGCGACCTGGTTGACGACGCCGAGCATGACCGGCTGGGTGAGCTCGTCGCCCGCGTACAGCTTCGCGACCTCGTCCTGCCATTCACGCCCCAGCTCGGCGGCCCGGGACGTCCATGACGGGTCGGCCTTCCAGCCGGCGAGGTCCAGGACGGCCAGCCCCTCGCGGGCGTCGCCGACGAGCATGACGGCGGAGTGCTTGGCGGCGTCGAAGGCGGTGACGTTGAGGTTGACGAAAGGCACCTCCCCGAACAGCGTGCGCGAGGCCGTGGTGAAGTCGGTGTACCGGGTGCCGACGCCGATGACCAGGTCGGCGTCGCGGGCGATGGCGTTGGCGGCGGCCGTGCCTGTGTGCCCGATGGCGCCGAGCGCGCGCGGGTGGTCATAGGGGAGGACGCCCTTGCCGGCCTGGGTCTCCCCGACCGGGATGCCGTGCTCCTCGGCGAACCGCGCCAGCTCGTCCCACGCCTCGCTGTAGACGACGCCCCCGCCCGCGACGATGACCGGCCGCCGCGACGCCTTGATCGCCTCCACGGCGCGCTCGACGGCGGCGGAGTCGGGCAGGGGCCGGGCGACGTGCCAGACGCGCCTGCGGAACAGCTCGACCGGCCAGTCGTGGGCCTCGGCCTGGACGTCCTGTGGCAGGGCGATGGTGACGGCGCCGGTCTCCGCGGGGTCGGTGAGCACGCGCATGGCGGCCATGAGGGCGGCGGGGAGCTGCTCGGGCCGGTTGATCCGGTCGAAGAAGCGCGACACGGGCCGCAGGCAGTCGTTGACGCTGACGTCGTAGGAGCGGGGGTCCTCCAGCTCCTGCAGGACCGCGCCGGCGGCGCGGGTGGCGAAGATGTCGCCGGGCAGCAGGAGCACGGGGATGCGGTTGATCGTGGCCAGCGCGGCGCCGGTGACCATGTTGGTCGCCCCCGGGCCGATCGAGGAGGTGCAGGCGAAGGCCGACAGGCGGTTGCGCGCCTTGGCGAAGCCCACGGCCGTGTGCACCATGGCCTGCTCGTTCCTGGCCAGGTAGTAGGGCAGCGGGTCGCGCAGCCCGCCTCCCTGTTCGGCGAGGGCCTGCCCGACGCCGGCGACGTTGCCGTGGCCGAAGATGCCGAAGCAGCCCTCGATGAGCCGCTGTTCGACGCCGTCGCGCTCGCTCCACTGCTCGGCGAGGAACCGCACCAGCGCCTGGGCGACGGTGAGCCGTATCGTCGTCATGCCGGGGTCTCCGTCTCGCTGGTGCCGCCGGGGCCGTTCGCGGTGGCCGTGGTCATGGGGACGCGGGGGTCCACGGCCTGCCCCTGCCAGCCGGCGCGGATCCAGGCGTGGCGGGGGTCGTCGCAGAAGGCCATGGACCGCTCGCCGGCCGGACCGGCCAGGACGTTCAGGTAGTACAGGTCGTAACCGGGGGCGGCCATCGACGGGCCGTGGTAGCCGTGCGGGACGAGCACGACGTCTCCGCAGCCGACCTCGGCGAGCACGTCGATGGGCTTGCCCGGCGAGCCGTACACCCGCTGGTAGCCGGGGCCGCCCTCGAAGTAGTAGATCTCCTCCAGCACCGCCTCGTCCTCGCCGGGGGTGTCGTGCTTGTGCGGAGGGTAGGACGACCAGTTGCCCTCGGGGGTGAGGACCTCGACGGCGACGAGCTTGTCGCACTCGAACGCGTCCGGCGCGCAGAAGTTGTTGACCTGCCGGCTGGCCTGCCCGGCCCCCCGCACCTCCACCGGCACCTTGCCCGCGGGCCCGTACCGCACCGGGAGCCGCCGGGTCGCACGGGCGGACGGCAGGGCGAACCGGCCCTCCCCGGTGACGCGGACGGTCGCCTCCACGGGCACGTAGGCGAAGTCGGAGACGCCCTCGAACACCGACGGGCGGCCGTGGAGCGAAAGGCGCTCCCCGTCGCACTCGACCGTGCACGACCCGGAAAGCGGCAGGACGAGCATCTCCTCAGGGCCGGTGGCGAACTCGACGGTCTCGCCGGACAGGTTGAGCGTGCGCAGCCCGGCGTAGGTCCATCCCGCGAGCTCGGGCGTCACGCGCAGCGCCCAGGGAGCAGCGGCGGTCGAGCCGGCGGGGATGTAGGACATCAGGACACCTCCAGCAGCCCGGCGGCGGTGTCGACGGCCGCCGCCACGTCGTCGTCAGGAGGGTAGAGCAGGGCGCGCCCGACCACGAGCCCCCGGACGCCGGGAAGGCGCAGCGCCTTGCCCCACGAGGAGTACACCTCGTCGGGTGCCTTGGTGGGATCGCCGCCGAGCAGCAGGGTGGGAAGGGTGGTGGCGTCCATGACCCGCTCCATGTCGGCGATCACCGGGATCTTCAGCCAGGTGTGCGCGGAGGTGGCGCCGAGCGCCTGGCCGACGTGGACGGCGTGGATCATGCCCTCCGGCGACAGGTCGTGCTGGACCACGCCCTCGTCCCGGTGGGACCAGAACGGCTCGATCATCGCCATCAGGCCCTGCCCGGCCAGGCTCGTGACGGCGCGCGCGCATGATTCGAGCGTGGCGGCGGTCTCGGGCGAGCGCAGCCCGACGCGGCACAGCATCTTGCCGCCGTCGAGCCGCATCCGCACGATGGAGTCGGTGTCGTAGGCGGTGAAGCGGTCGTCGAACTCGAAGGCGCTGCCGTGGATGCCGCCGCGGTTCATCGAGCCGATCACGACCTTGTCGTGGAGCGCGCCGAGCAGCAGCAGGTCCTCGACGATGTCGGGGGTGGCGAGCAGGCCGTCCACCCCGGGTCGGGCCAGAGCCGCGCACAGCCGGTCGAGCAGGTCGACGCGGCTGGCCATGGCCATCGGGCGTCCCCGCACGCTGAGCGCGCCGCGGGCGGCGTGGTCGGCGGCGATGATGAGCAGCTGGCCGCGGTCGCGCAGCAACGGCCTGCGGAGGCGTTCGGCCGCGGCCTGCGCGATCTTCTCCGGATGCCTGGCGCGGTACTCCGCCAGGCTCCTGCGGTCCTCGTCACGCATGGGCTTCCCCCGAGAGCACGGCCTCGACCTCCTTGGCTGTGGGCATGGCCGGGGCGCAGGCGAGGCGTCCGGCCACGATGGCCCCGGCCGCGTTGGCGTACCGGAGGGTCTGTTCCAGGTCGCGCCCGGCCAGCAGGCCGTCGCAGAGCGCGCCGCCGAACGCGTCGCCGGCGCCGAGTCCGTTGACGACCTCGACGGGCACGGGCGGGACCTCCACGGTGCGCTCCGCCGTCATGCCGAGCACGCCGCCGGAACCCTGCTTGACGACGGCGACCTCGACGCCCATGTCGAGCAGCGCCCTGGCGGCCTCGCGCGGCTCGCGGGCGCCGGTGGCGACCTCGCACTCCTCCAGGTTGCCCACGGCCACCGTGACGTGCCGCAACGCCTTGCGCACCCATTCTCCCGCGGCCCGCGCCGACTCCCAGAACATGGGGCGGTAGTCCAGGTCCAGGACGGTCAGCGGCGCCCGGCCGCGCGCCTCCCAGGCGGCGAAGTGGGCGCTCCTGGACGGCTCCTGGGACAGCCCGGTGACGGTCGCCCAGAACAGGCCGGCGTCCCTGACGGCGGCGAGGTCGAGTTCTCCGGCGTGGATCTCCAGGTCAGGGGCCTTGGGGAAGCGGTAGAAGTACAGCGGGAAGTCCTCCGGCGGGCGGATCTCGCAGAAGGTCACCGGCGTCGGCAGCCCGGGCACCTCGGTGACGTACCGGTCGTCCACGTCGTAGGAGCGCAGCGCGTCGTGGATGAAGGCCCCGAACGGGTCGGCGCCGGTGCGAGTGATCACCGCGGTCCTGCGGCCGAGCCTGGCGGCGGCGACCGCGACGTTGGTGGCGCTGCCGCCGAGGTACTTGCCGAAGGTCTCCACCTCGCGCAGCGACACGCCGACCTGGAGCGGGTAGATGTCGACGCCGACCCTGCCCATCGTGAGCACCTCGAAGGCGTTTCCGCCGTGGGCGGTCCCGGGACGGGGTTCGCTCATGACGCTCTGGCCGATCCCGGGACGGGGTTCGCTCATGAGAGCGCCGCGAGGTAGGCGAGGCTCTCGCGGACCGCGATCTCGGGGCCTTCTCCCCGCGGGGGTTCGCCGGGCAGCACGACGTCCTGCTCCATGACGTACCAGCCCTGGTAGCCGGCCGCGCCGAGCCCGGCGACGATGCCGGCCACGTCCACGTCGCCGCGCCCGAGGGGGCGGTAGACGCCGGCGCGGACGGCGTCGGTGTAGGTCAGCTTTCCGGTGCGGACCTGCTCGGCGAGCGTGGCGTCCACGTCTTTGAGGTGCACGTGTGCGACCCTTGCTGCTGCCCTGGACACCAGGTCGAGCGGGTCGGTGCCCCCGATGAGAAGGTGACCGGTGTCCAGGCAGAGCGGCATCGCCGAGCCGTCGAGCACCCGGTCGACCTCGTCCCGCGTCTCGATCATGGTGCCGACGTGCGGGTGGAGCGTGACGGCGCGGCCGAACGGCTCGGCCTCCGACAGCAGCCGCCCGAGGTTGCCGAGCAGCGTCGCCCAGCCTTCGGCGTCCAGCGCCGGGCGTTCGTCGTAGCCGTCGGCGCCGGTGGCGGCGGCCAGGACGACGGTGTCCACGTCCCCCTCGGCGAAGGAGCGGAACATCGCCTTCGCCTCGGGCACCGGGTCGTAGGCCGGGTCGTGCAGCACGACCGGGACGAAGCCGCCGATGGCCCGCAGGCCGTAGGAGTCCAGCAGCGAGCGGCGATGCCCGGGGGACGGCGGCAGGAACCCATCGGGGCCGAGTTCGGTGGCCGTGAGGCCGAGCGCGCGCATCTCGCCGAGGACGCGCTCGCGGTCGAGCTGGTGACCCCAGTCGGGCACCTCGCACACGCCCCAGCTGATCGGCGCTCCCGCGATGCGCAGGGCCCCGCCCTGGCCGTTCTCCGTCGTGCCGCTCACGTTCACCTCTCCGGTCGGGTGGTTCATGCCGTCACCTGGGCGATCTCGGCGACGCGGACGGGACGTCCCTCGCGGCGCGACAGCTCGGCCGCCTCGGCGACGCGCAGCGCCGCGAGCGCGTCGCGGACGCCGCACAGGCTGGGCCCGCCGTCGCGCACGCTCGCCAGGAACGCACCGATCTCTGCCACGTACGCCGGCTCGAAGCGCGCCCCGAAGTCCGGCCACGGCTCGCCGCCGGGGAAGGCGACCCCGGGCTCCGCCGAGGCGAGGGGCAGCCGCTCGTCCAGGCCGACCGAGAGGGTGCGCCGGGTGCCGGCCAGTTCCATGCGGACGTCGTACCCCGCGCCGTTGTAGCGGGATCCCTGGAGCGTGACGAGCGTGCCGTCATCCATGGTGAGCAGGGCGGCGCTGGTGTCCACGTCGCCCGCCTCGGCGAAGAACGCGGCGCCGCGGTTGGCGCCCGTCGCGTAGACCGACTCGACCTCGCGGCCGGTCACCCAGCGCAGGATGTCGAAGTCGTGGATGTGGCAGTCGCGGTAGATGCCGCCCGACAGCGGGATGTACTCGGCGGCCGGGGGGCGCGGGTCGGCGGTGAGCATGTGCACGCGGTGCAGGTCGCCGAGCTCGCCGCCGGCCAGCGCGCGGCGGGCCTCGGCGTACCCGGCGTCGAAGCGCCGCTGGAAGCCGATGTGCACGAGCACGCCGCTGCGGTCGGCGGCGCGCAGGACGCGCGCGGTCTCCTCGATGGTGGGGGCGACGGGCTTCTCGCAGAAGACGGGGACGCCGGCCTCGCAGGCCCGCAGGATCAGCTCGGCGTGGGTGGAGGTCGGGGTGGCGACGACCACGGCGTCGGTCTGGAAGGCGTCCCCCACGAGCGCCCCGACCCGGCCGGCCACCTCCTTCGCCCTGACTTCGTCCGCGTCGGACACGATCAGCTCGTCCACCTCCGGCCGAGCGGCGAGCGTCGTCGCGTGGAACGCGCCGATACGGCCAAGACCCAACAGACCCACACGCATGCTGCCTCCGGCGCTCCGATCAGCTCATGACGGTTCGTCCCCAGTTCTAGGGATCAGAATGCCGCGAGTCAAGACTTTGTCCTGACATTCGGACGATCTATCCTCATGGCGGCCGGCCGCCCGGAGGGGAGGCCAGGGGGGCGGACGGCCGACGGGCCCGGCAGCCCCATGGAGGAGGTCCGGGCCCGTCGAAGGGAAGGCATGACGCGGCTCACCACCACCGCGCCCGCCCCGGCAGGGCGTGCTTCTCGTCACGGGCGCCGGCCGGGCGCAGGTCGTCGCCGGCCAGGTCCCTGCCGGTCCATTCCGGGTGCTCGCCGCCCTCGCGGGGGCCCGCGCCCTCGCCGCCCTCGCCGCTCTCGATGCCCTCGCGCCGCCGCCTCTCGATCTCGCGCCGCCGGGCCCGGCCGTCGGGGGCCACCGGCCACTGGACCGGCTCGCCCCTGATGCCGCGGAGCACGATGGTGACGAGCGCAACGCCCAGGACGGCCGCGACCACCGACACGCCGAAGATGACCACCACAATGTAGCCCGGGTCCATGATTTCCCCCCGATCTCGGACACGTGCCTACGTCCATTATCGAACGCGTACTTATCGACCTTCGGAGGGTGCCCTACCGGCGGACGTCATCGCCTTCCCACGAATACCCCAGGTGACACGGCCCGGCCACCACAGATCCCCCGCCCGGACCCCCGGCACGGCGCGGCCCCGGGTCGGCGGGCGGCCGCGGAGAGCCTTACCCTGCAACAGGACGGCGGCGAGCACGCCACACTACGGAGGAGCACGAGCGATGCCCGAGTTCGACTACACCGACCTTCTCCCGCTGGGTCCGGATGAGACGGAGTACCGTCTGATCACGGCGGAGGGGGTGCGCAAGGTCGAGGCGGCGGGCCGCACGTTCCTGGAGGTGGACCCGGAGGCGCTGCGGTTGCTGACCGCGACCGCGATCCACGACATCTCCCACTATCTGCGCTCCTCCCACCTCGCCCAGCTCCGCAAGATCATCGACGATCCGGAGTCCAGCGGCAACGACCGCTTCGTGGCCCTCGACCTGCTGAAGAACGCGAGCATCTCGGCCGGCGGCGTGCTCCCCATGTGCCAGGACACCGGCACCGCCATCGTGATGGGCAAGCGCGGCCGCCACGTGCTGACCGACGGCGCCGACGCCGAGCACATCGCGCGCGGCGTGTACGACGCCTACACCGAGCTGAACCTGCGCTACTCACAGATGGCCCCGCTGACCATGTGGGACGAGAAGAACACCGGCAGCAACCTGCCGGCCCAGATCGAGCTGTACGCCGAGGACCCGCACGGCCACCCCGACGAGTACAAGCTGCTGTTCATGGCCAAGGGCGGCGGCAGCGCCAACAAGTCGTTCCTGTACCAGGAGACCAAGGCCGTCCTCAACGAGAAGCGGATGCTGGAGTTCCTGGAGGAGAAGATCCGCTCCCTCGGCACCGCCGCCTGCCCGCCGTACCACCTGGCCGTGGTCGTGGGCGGCACGAGCGCCGAGTACGCGCTGAAGACCGCCAAGTACGCCTCGGCCCGCTACCTGGACGCGATCCCCACCGAGGGCTCGACCTCCGGCCACGGCTTCCGCGACCTGGAGATGGAGAAGAAGGTCTTCGAGCTCACGCAGAGGCTCGGCATCGGCGCCCAGTTCGGCGGCAAGTACTTCTGCCACGACGTGCGGGTGATCCGCCTGCCACGGCACGGCGCCTCCTGCCCGGTGGCCATCGCGGTCTCGTGCAGCGCCGACCGGCAGGCCCTGGCCAAAATCACGCCGGAGGGGGTCTTCCTGGAGAAGCTGGAGACCGACCCCGCCCGCTTCCTGCCCGACACCACCGACGAGCACCTGTCGGACGACGTGGTGCCGGTCGACCTCAACCGGCCGATGGCCGAGATCCTCGCCGAGCTGTCGCGGTACCCGGTCAAGACCCGGCTGTCCCTGACCGGCCCGCTGGTCGTGGCGCGCGACATCGCGCACGCCAAGATCGCCGAACGGCTGGACGCCGGCGAGGAGATGCCGCAGTACCTCAAGGACCACGCGGTCTACTACGCCGGACCGGCCAAGACGCCCGAGGGGTACGCCTCGGGCTCCTTCGGCCCGACGACGGCCGGCCGTATGGACTCCTACGTGGAGCGCTTCCAGGCGGCGGGCGGCTCGCTGGTCATGCTGGCCAAGGGGAACCGTTCCAAGCAGGTCACCGAGGCGTGCCGGGCGCACGGCGGCTTCTACCTCGGCTCCATCGGCGGCCCGGCGGCCCGCCTCGCGCAGGACTGCATCAAGAAGGTCGAGGTCATCGAGTATCCGGAGCTCGGCATGGAGGCCGTCTGGAAGATCGAGGTGGAGGACTTCCCCGCCTTCATCGTGGTGGACGACAAGGGTGACGACTTCTTCCAGGACACCAGTGGTCCCGTGCTCACGATCGGTCGCCGAACCTGACCAAATCTGACCGAAGATCTCAACAGAGAATCGGCATGGCCTCTACAGGCGGCGATGAACAAATCGGTAAGCTGCCACCCATGCGCGCGCCAGTCGGATACGAGCTAGCCTCGCGATACCGGCTTGTGGAGCCGGTGGGGCGTGGCGGCATGGGCACGGTCTGGCGCGCCCACGATGTCCTTCTGGACCGTGACGTGGCTGTCAAGGAGGTCCGCCTCCCGCTCGTGCTGGACGAGGAGCTGCGGGCCGAGCTGTGCGCCCGCACCGAACGCGAGGGCAGGGCGACCGCCATGGTCGCCCACCCGTCGGTGATCACCGTCTTCGACGTCGTGACCGACGACGACCGGCCCTGGATCGTCATGGAGCTGCTGCGCGCGCAGTCTCTGGAGGAGATGGTCAAGGAGCAGGGGCCGCTGCCGCCGCGCCGCGTGGCCGAGATCGGCCGCCAGGTGCTCGGGGCGCTGCGCGCCGTGCACGCCAAGGGCATCCTGCACCGCGACGTCAAGCCCAGCAACGTCCTGGTCACCGAGGACCGCGCCGTACTGACCGACTTCGGCCTGGCCGCCCTCGAAGGCGACGCGTCCATCACCCAGGCCGGCATCGTGCTCGGCTCGGCCGGCTACATCGCGCCCGAGCGGGTCCTCGGCGACCGGGCCAGCCCCGCGGGCGACCTGTGGTCGCTCGGCGCCACCCTGTACACGGCCGTGGAGGGCCGCGGCCTGCACGGCCGCCGCACGGCCGCCGCCGCGCTGGCCGCGCTCACCAGCGGCGAGCCGATCCCCATGGAACGCGCCGGGCCGCTCGCCCCCATCTTGAGCGGCCTGCTGCAGATCGACCCGGACGCGCGGCTCGACGGCATGCGCGCCTCGCTCATGCTGGCGCGCGTCGCCGCCGGAGGCTCGGCGGAGGAGCCGCTCGGCGGTCCGGCCCAGCGCACGGGCCGCACGCCCGTGACGTCGTCCGGCGGCCCGCAGGCGCCGCACGCCGCGATGGGCGCGCACGACACCGTGCGGGGCGGACGACGGGGCGGGCCGCACGACTCCCCGAACGGCGGTCCCGGCGACGGCGACGGGCCTCGGGACGGCGGCGGCCGGGTGTCGACCTCGCCGCGCCGCACGGCGCACCGGGGCCAGCACCGCGCGGACGCCCGGCCCGAACGGGCGTTCACCGCGCCTTCCGACAGGCCCTCCGAGAGCCCGGCGCCCGTGCCGGCGCCGCGTGGGCCGCGAAGGCCCGCCGAGGGCGTGCACCGCAAACCGGTGGACCCCGCGGCCGGTCGCCGGCGCTCTCCGGCCAACCCCGAAGTGGGCCAGATGATCCGCCAGCTGTCCGATATCGTGCGGATGGTGCTGCCCCGTCGGTTTTGGCCGAGAAATATGCGTAAGTAAGGGGAAAGCAAGGCTCAAGGCACTATCGCTATCTTCTTAGTCATGCCCGAACAGCAGATGCGGCTGCTCGCCGACCGGTATGAGTTGATCGCCGCCCTCGGGCGGGGGACGATGGGCACGGTCTGGCGGGCGCACGACCGCCTCCTCGGCCGTGACGTCGCCGTCAAGGAGATCCGGCACGACCCGGGTCTCACCAAGGAACAGCGCGAAGAGCTGCGCGAGCGCATGATCCGCGAGGGGCGCAACGCCGCCAAGATCGTGCATCCCTCGGTGGCGACCGTCCACGACGCCATCCTGGTGGACGGCAGCCCGTGGATCGTCATGGAGCTCGTCGAGGCCCGGTCGCTGGAGCAGGTGGTCGACGAGGAGGGCCCGCTGCCGCCACGGCTCGTCGCCGAGATCGGGCTCGACCTGCTCGGGGCGCTCGGCGCGGCCCACAAGCAGGGCGTCCTGCACCGCGACGTCAAGCCCAGCAACGTGCTGCTCACCGACACCGGCCGGGTCGTCCTCACCGACTTCGGCATCGCCAAGTCCGAGGGCGACAGCAACATCACCAGGACCGGCATGGTCATCGGCTCCCCCGGCTACACCGCGCCCGAGCGGGCCAGGGGCGACCACACCGGCCCCGAGTCGGACCTGTGGTCGCTGGGCGCGACACTGTACTTCGCGGTCGAGGGACGTCCCGCGTACGAGCGCAAGTCGGTCAGCGAGACCTTGGCGGCCTTGATGACCGAGCAGGCCGACCCGCCCACGCAGGCCGGGCCGCTGCGCCCCGCGCTGGAAGGGCTGCTGGAGAAGGACCACACCAAGCGCCTCAGCTTCGACCTGGCCGTCGCCATGCTCCGCCGCGTGGCCAAGACCTCCTCCGCCCCGCCGCCCTCCCCGGCGTCCGCCTCCGCCGGATCCCGCCCCACCCCGGCCCCCTCCCCCGGCGCGAGGCCCTCCGCTCCGTCGTCGACCTCGGGCACGTCGCCGTCCGCTCCAGCGCCGGGCCCGGCCGCCTCGCCCTCCGGCCCGCGCCCCGCCGCCTCCTCCGCTCCGGAGCCCGACCGGCGGGCCTCCGCCGCCACGGGAAGGGACGCCGGTCGACGCGACTCCGCCGCCACAGGTCAGGCATCCGCCGCCGAGGGGCAGGACGCGCGGACCACCGTCCCGAAGGTCCAGGCCTCCGCCCCCGACCCGCAGACCACCGTCCCCAAGGCCCAGGCCGCCGCCGCGTCCGCCGAGGGTGAGCCGGACACCGACCAGACCATGATGGTCATCCGTCCCAAGGGCGGCCTGCGCATCCCTGGCGGCCCTGGCGGCGCTGGTGGCCCTGGCGGCGCTGGTGGCCCTGGTGGCCGTGGCGGCGCTGGTGGCCCTGGCGGCCCTGGAGAACCTCCCGGGACGGACGAGCCGGCCGCCGGCCCCGCGGGAGCCGCCGCGGCCGACCAGGCGACCGTGGTCAGCCCGCTTCCCCCCGCGCCCGCCGCCCCCTCCCGGACGCACGGCCCCGCGTCCCCGCCGCACGGACCCGCTTCTCCGCCGCACGGACCCGCGTCCGGGGGGCCCGGCCGACCGCCGGGCGCCGCGCCTGGACGGCCGGGTAGCGCCCCGGCCGGGATGCCGCCCGCCTCGCAGGCGCCGGGCCCCCGTCCCGGGCCGGGAGCGTACGCACCCGGCGAACCGGCGGCGCCGTACTCGGCCGGCATGGGCGCACCGGACGGCGCGGGCGGCCTCGGTGGCCCCGCCTGGCCAGGCGGTCCGGGCGGTCCGGGCGGTCCCGGCCTCATGGGCGGACCGGGCGGGACCGGTGTACCCGGCGGGACCGGTGTGCCCGGCGGCTCTCATCCGCCGGCGGGGTCGGGCGGGGCGTGGAGCGGGGACGGGGACGTCGCGACCCCGCCCAGCGGCCTCGGCACCGATCTGTTCTCCTTCCAGGGCACCGCGCCGCCGAGGGGCAGCAGCCCCGTGGGGATGATCGTCCTGGTGGTCGTCGCCCTGCTCGGCCTGGCCACCATCGTCATGCTCGTCGCCTCGGCGGTCTCCGGCGGCGGTTCGCCGTCGCGCCCCGGCGGCGCGAAGGCGCCCGCCGGAGCCGGTTCCGTGCGGGCGCCCGCCACCGCCGTCGATGCCCGCGCGAGCACGACGCTCGGTCCAGGAGGCGGCGCCGACCTCAGCACCCGGGACGGCGCCTCCCCGGCCGCGGCGGACGGCACGACTCCCGGGACGGGTGACAACGCGTCCCCCGGGACGGGTGACAGCGCGTCCCCCGGGACGGCGGGCGGCGCGACTCCCGGGGCGGCGGAGGAGGTGTCGTCCGCCGCCGGCCAGGCCGGGGAGGGCACGGCACCGGCGCCGGGGATGCGCCGCTACATGGACAGGTCAGGCTTCGCCATCGACGTGCCGGCCCCCCTGCGGGCGGTGGCCAAGGGCTCCGGAGTCGCCTTCGCCGCCCCCGGCGACGCGCGCGCGGTCCGCGTCGCCCGGTCGGCGGACGGCACCGCCGACGTGCTGAACTCCGCCAAGGCCGCCCAGGCCCGGGCGCTCGCGGCCGGCACCTACCCCGGGTACGCGCTCATCCGCCTGGCCGCGACCCGCCCCGCGCCGTACACGGGGACGGACGTGGCCGACTGGGAGTTCCGCTACACCTCGGCCACGGGCTCGACGCGCGTGCTGTCGCGCTGGGTGTCGGTGCCGGGCGGCTCGCTGTACGCGATCTCCTGGTCGGCGCCCGACGCGCGCTGGCAGGCACAGCACGCCCAGCGCGACGCCGTGCTCTCTTCGTTCCGGCCGGCCCGCGAGGACACGCCCGGGGGTTCGTAGAGCAAGACTGGGGTCATGGAGGATTTCCGGATCGAACATGACTCGATGGGCGAAGTGCGCGTCCCGGCCGCGGCCAAGTGGCGGGCGCAGACGCAACGGGCGGTGGAGAACTTCCCGATATCCGGGCGCGGCCTCGAGCCCGCCCACATCGCGGCGCTCGGGCTGATCAAGGCCGTGGCCGCCGAGGTGAACGGCGAGCTGGGCGTCCTCACGCCGGACATGGCCGAGGCGATCTCCGAGGCGGCCACCGACGTCGCCGAGGGCGAGTGGAACGACGAGTTCCCGATCGACGTCTTCCAGACCGGGTCGGGCACCTCGTCCAACATGAACGCCAACGAGGTGATCGCCACCCTCGCCGAGAAGCGCCTGGGCCGGCCGGTGCACCCCAACGACCACGTCAACGCCTCGCAGTCGTCCAACGACGTGTTCCCCTCGTCCATCCACGTGGCGGCGACGGTGGACGTGGTCTACGAGCTGATGCCCGCGCTGGACCATCTGGCCGTCGCGTTGCGCCAGAAGGCCGAGGTGTTCGGCACGACGGTGAAGGCCGGGCGCACCCACCTGATGGACGCCACGCCCGTGACGCTCGGCCAGGAGTTCGGCGGGTACGCGACGCAGATCGAAAACGGCATCGCGCGGCTGCGGGCGACGCTTCCGCGCGTCGCCGAGCTGCCCCTGGGCGGGACGGCGGTCGGGACGGGCATCAACACCCCGCCCGGCTTCGCCGCCAAGGTGATCGAGAAGCTGCGGGAGGCCACGGAGCTGCCGTTCACCGAGGCGCGCGACCACTTCGAGGCGCAGGGCGCCCGTGACGCCCTTGTCGAGCTGTCCGGGCAGCTCAAGGTGATCGCGGTGTCCCTCACCAAGATCGCAAACGACCTGCGCTGGATGGGCTCCGGACCGAGGGCAGGGCTGGGCGAGGTCAACCTGCCGGATCTCCAGCCGGGCTCCTCGATCATGCCCGGCAAGGTCAACCCGGTGATCCCCGAGGCGGTGTGCATGGTGGCGGCCCAGGTCATCGGCAACGACACCGCCGTGACCTTCGCCGGGGCCTCGGGCAACTTCGAGCTCAACGTGATGATGCCGGTGATCGCGCGCAACGTGCTGGAGTCCACGCGGCTGCTGGCCAGCGTGTCCCGGCTGCTCGCCGACCGCTGCGTCCACCGGCTCACCGCCAACCCCGAGCGGCTTCGCGAGTACGCCGAGTCCTCGCCGTCCATCGTCACCCCGCTCAACCGCCACCTGGGGTACGAGGAGGCGGCGAGCATCGCCAAGCAGTCGCTCAAGGAGCGCAGGACCATCCGTGAGGTCGTGATCGAACGCGGCCACGTGGCCTCGGGCAAGCTGACCGAGGAGGCCCTCGACGCCGCCCTCGACGTCCTGGCCATGACCCGCCCGCCCCAGCCCACCACCCCCGAGCGCCCCGCTCCCGAGGACCCCGCTCCCGAGGACCCCGGCCCGTCCTGACCCGCGTGCATCCCGGGGCGCCGTTCCGGCCCCGGGGCTCCACTCCGCCGGAGGGTCCCCGGGTTTGTCGGTGGGGGTGGTTAGGGTGCGGGGTGTGGACGGGCGGCAGGGCCCGGCCGGCCGCGTCGCCGGGGAGGCGGCGGCACGAGGAGGTCGGTCATGACGGTGCTGGACATCAAGGCGCTCAACCGCGCCACGCTCGAACGGCAGCTGCTGCTGCGCCGGGCCTCACTGACCGCGCTCGAGGCCGTCGAGCGCCTGGTCGGCATGCAGGCCCAGGCGCCGTTCCCGCCGTACACCGGGCTGTGGACCCGCCTTTCCGGCTTCCAGCCCGACGAGCTGTCCAAGCTGCTCATCGACCGCGGCGTCGTGCGCCTCGCGCTCATGCGCAGCACGGTCCACCTGGTCAGCGCGGCCGACTGCCTGGCTCTGCGCCCGGTGCTCCAGCCCATGCTCGAACGCACCCTGCGCGCGGCCCACGCCGGGCAGCTCGCCGCCCTCGACGTCGAGGAGGTCGTCGCCTTCGGCCGCGCCCTGGTCGAGGAGCGGCCGCGCGACACCGGCGAGCTGGGCCGCCTGCTCATGGAGCGGTGGCCGGGCCTCGACCGCCAGGCGCTGCTCAACATCGTCCGCACCTACCTGCCGCTCGTGCAGGTGCCGCCCCGCGCCGTCTGGGGCAAGAGCGGCCGGCCGACGGTCACCACGGCCGAGTCCTGGCTCGGCCGGCCGATGGCGGCGTCGGCGGCTCCCGACGCGATGGTCCTGCGCTACCTTTCGGCCTTCGGCCCGGCGACGGTGGCCGACGTGCAGAAGTGGTCGGGCCTGACCCGCCTGCAGGAGGTCGTCGACCGGCTGGGGCCCGCCCTGCGGGTGTTCCGCGACGAGCGCGGGGCCACGCTGTACGACCTCCCGGACGCCCCGCGCCCCGATCCCGAGGTCCCCGCGCCGGTGCGGTTCCTGCCCGAGTTCGACAACCTGCTGCTGTCCTACGCCGACGGCTCCCGGGTCGTGGCGGCCGAGCACCGTCCCGCCCTGTTCACCGTCAACGGCATCATCCGGGCGAGCGTCCTGGTCGACGGCGTGGCACGGGCCTCCTGGAAGATCACCGAGTCCAGGGCCGGCAAGGGCGCGAGGGGCATTACCCGGCTGGTCGTCCAGCCGTTCACCCGGCTGTCCCCCGGCGAGGTCTCCGCCGTCCAGGACGAGGGCGCCCGGCTGCTCGCCTTCTCCGCCCCCGACGCCCCGCACGAGATCGAACTGGCCCCACCCCCATGACCGAGGGCCGGGCGGCGTTGCGGGGGCCGGGTCAGGCCCCGATGGCGTCGAGGGTGGTGAGGGTGTCTTCGGTGAGGACGAGGTCGGCGGCGGCGATGTTCTCGCGCAGGTGGTCCGGTGAGGACGTCCCGGGGATCACCGTCATGGTGGCCGAGCGCCGCAGCAGCCAGGCGAGCGCCACCTGCTGGGGTGTCGCGCCGATCCGCGCGGCCACCTGGTCCAGGGCATCCGACTGCAGGGGCGTGAACCCGCCGAGCGGGAAGAACGGCTGGAAGGCGATGCCCTCCCGCGCGCACCGGTCCACCAGCGCGTCGTCGCCGCGCTGGGCGATGTTGTAGAGGTTCTGCACGGTCACCACCGGGGCGACGCCCTGCGCCTCGGTGAGCTGGGCCGAGGTGACGCCGCTCACGCCCAGATGCCTGATCAGGCCCTGCTGCCGCAGCTCGGCGAGTACGCCGAACGACTCGGCCAGCGGCTCCTCGGTGGGCTCGGTGTGGCCGCCGACGCGCAGGTTGACCACGTCGAGCGCCTCGACACCGAGGTGGGTGAGGTTGGCGTGCACCTGGTCGATGAGGTCCTGCCGCGAGCGGGCCATGATCCACGACCCGTCGTCGCCTCGCGTGGCGCCCACCTTGGTGACGATCCTGAGGTCGTCCGGATAGGGGTGCAGGGCCTGCCTGATCAGCTCGTTGACGACGGCGGGGCCGTAGAAGTCGGCGGTGTCGATGTGGGTGACGCCGAGTCGCACGGCCTCGCGCAGCACCGCCACGGCCTGGTCGCGGTCCTTCGGCGGGCCGAACACCCCGGGTCCGGCCAGCTGCATCGCGCCGTAGCCCATCCGGCTCAGTGTGAGGTCCTCGGCGAGGGTCAGGCTGCCGCCGGGAGTCGTGGTGGTCATGATGTCGTCTTCTTTCCTCAGGCTTCCTCGGAACCGCCGCCGTGCGGGGCGCGGTCGGAGCCGGCCCGGCCCGGGTGGGCGGGGGGCGGGCCGACGGGTGGGGCGTCGTCGAGAGGCGACGGCCCACGTCACGAGTCTGGGTGACGACTCGGGAGTCAGAGGATGCCGCGCGGTTCCTGGGACTCGCAGGGACAGCCTAATTTCGTCCATGACTCGTAGGATTTATGCCGTGGACAGCAAAAACGCGCTCGGCGAGTACCTCCGTGCGCGTCGTGAACTGGTGCGTCCCGAGGACGTCGGCCTGGTGCCCGGCGGTCGCCGGCGGGTGCCCGGCCTGCGGCGCGAAGAGCTCGCCCTTCTCTCCGGGATCAGCTCCGACTACTACCTGCGCCTGGAGCAGGGCAGAGATCAGTGTCCCTCCGCCCAGGTGGTGGACGCCCTCGCCTCGGCGCTGCGGCTCGACGTGGACGGCGCCGCCTACCTGCACGAGCTGGCGCGGCCCCGCAAGCGACGCGCCCCCCGCACCCCTCCTGAGCGGGTGCCCACGGGCGTCGCCATGCTGCTCGGCTCCCTGACCATGCCGGCGTTCGTGCAGGGCAGGTACATGGACGTGCTGGCCGCCAACCCGATCGCCCAGGCGCTCTCGCCGAACTTCCGGCCGGGCGTCAACGTGTTGCGGGCGCTCTTCCTCGACCCGGCCGACCGCGAGCTGCACCAGGACTGGGAGCGGGCGACGAAGGCCGTCGTGGCCGGGCTGCGCGCGAGCGCCGGCCCCGACGCGGCCGGCGATCCGCGGCTGGAGTCGCTGGTGGGCGAGCTGTCGCTGCGCAGTGAGCGCTTCCGCAAGCTGTGGGCGCGGCACGACGTGGAGCGCCGGGCCGGCGGCACGAGTCACATGCTGCATCCGCTGGTGGGCACGCTGCACCTGCGGCGCGAGAAGCTGGCGCTCAACGGCGTGGACGGCCAGCTCCTGGTGGTCTACCACGCCGAGCCGGGGTCGGAGTCCGCCCAGGCGCTGGCGCTGCTCGGCTCCTACGCCGCCACCACCGAAACCGGCGACCCCGGTTCGCCGCTCTACTCCTCCGGGGCGGAGGGCAGGTAGCGCTGCTGGACGGCGTGGGCCATGCGGAGCAGGTACCTGCCGCCGGGCAGGCGCGTGAGGGTCCTGGCCAGCGACGAGCGCTTCGGGAGCAGCCTTCCGGGTTCCGCGCCGGCCTCGACGCGCACCCGGCCTCCTCTGGCCATCTCCAGGACGAACCGCAGGTCGGCCTCCTTGCCGTCGACGCGCAGGCGCGGCGCCCACACCCCGGGCCCGATGTGCCCCTCGCCCGCGAACCGGCGCGTGGCGACCTTGGCGACGAGCTGCCCGGGGTAGCGTCCGGGGACTCCGGGCTCGACCAGCGCCGGCACGCTGACGACGCGTCCGCGGTTGACCAGGTGGCGCAGCACCAGTTCGGCCGGCGGGCCGCCGCTCGGCGGGACGTACGGGACGGGCAGGACGACGAAGACGCTCCCGTCCCGGTGGGTGACCGCGGCCGCCGGCGAGACGAGCACGATCGACTCGGCGAAGGATTTGGGCTCGACGCAGACGCTGAGCTCGCGCTGCTCCGACCAGCAGGGGATGACCAGCCTGCTCGGCCGCCCGGCCAGGACGCCGACGCAGCTGAGCTGGGCGCCGCGGTGCCCGGCGACCCGGGTGCGGGCATGGTCGACGCCGGTGTGCATGCGGACGTGCACCTCCCACTCGCCGGGGCGCAGCGGGCGGCCGAGCGCGGCGGTGCCCACGTCCATCCGGGCCCGTCCGACGGCCCACAGGCGCACCCGGTCGCCCTCCTGGGACCGGCACATCTCGCCGGACACCGGCAGGAAGAAGATCAGCCCGTGGTCGGCGTGGCGGACGTAGACCTCCATGCGGGCCCGTTCCACCGACTCGGTGACGTCGGCCAGCCGCGGCGGGAGGGTGAACCCGTCCAGCGGCGGCGTCCACAGCAGCCGGTCGCCGTCCGCGCGGAAGGCGATGGGCGTCCCCTCGGCGTCGACGATCTCCACGGCCAGGTCGAGCAGCAGGACGTCGTCGTCCCAGCGCACCTCGCGTAGCTCGGCGCGCAGGGAGATGCCCCTGGAAGCCTCGCTGAGGGCCACCAGGCGCCTGAGTTCACCACTTCTGAGCAGAACCGCCCGCGCGCGCAGATGGACCGGCAGACCGGCGTCCAGCGCCTCGGGGAAGCGTTCGCGGGTCAGGTCGCGCAGCGCGGCGAACAACGCCGAGCGCTGGTCCGACCGCGCGGACAGCAGGCGGCGTCCGCCGAGCGGGCGCAGTACGGCCGTGCGGAACAGGTGGGCGTACAGGCGCTCCCGCTGCTCCCCCGGGTCGCTGTGGGCGTCGGCGACGGCCAGGACCGCGCGGACGCCCTCGACGAGCGCCGCCGGGTCGGCCGGGCGCTCGGGCTCGGCGCCCAGGTGGCAGCAGACCTGGTCGGCGAGGATGGTGATGACCTTGGCGGTGAGGTAGGCCGCAAGGACGAACGCCTGCTCCGACAGCTCCGGGTCGACGTCGGCGAAGCGGATCTCGCGGGTGTCCAGGAAGCTCCTGCGGAACAGCTTGTGCGCCGTCGGCAGGGCGAGCAGGCGGTCGCGCAGCACGTCGGCGCGTTCGCGGTTGCGGGAGAAGGCCCGCGGCGGCGGGTGGTCGCCCTGGACGAGCCGGCCGATCAGCACGTCGGCGTCGGTCTCGGCGGCCATGCGGTACATGGCCTCCAGCGCCACCCGCTCGAGGCGGTCGCGCTGGCCGAGCAGGTAGACGTACTCGCCGCGCGCCACGGCCAGTCCGACGTTGCGCCCGCGCACGGGCGAGCCGGTGTGTTCGAGGTGCAGCACCCGGACGTTGGGCCGCACGGCGGCGACGGCGTCGAGGCGCTCGCGCGTGCCGTCGTCCGACCTGTCGTCCGCGAAGATCACTTCGTACTCGTCCGACGGCATCGTCTGCTCCAGCAGCGAACGCACGCACGCGTCGAACGCGTCATCGTCCGGGCCTGGCTCCGCTACCGGCACCACCACGCTGACCTTCACACCCATGCGGCCAGCGTGCCGCCGCGCATCGCCCGCGCGCCCCCAGGCTTGCCGAAACCTCGAACAACCCTGACTAAGAGTTCGCGCGGATCATGACCGGTACGCCGGGCGTGGCGCCCGCCCGCGGGCGGGACCGCCGCGGCGGACGGACCGCGGGGCGGCCGGCCGGTATCGGCTCAGCTCGACGGACGGAGCGGATCGGTTGCGGCGGACGGACCGCGAGGCGATCAGTACCAGCCGGTGGCCTGGGAGTGCGCCCAGGCGCCGCAGGGGGACTTGTAGCGGGCGGCGATGTAGCCCAGGCCCCACTTGATCTGAGTGGCGGCGTTGACCTGCCAGTCGCCGCCGGCGCTGGCCATCTTGCTGCCGGGCAGCGCCTGGGGGATGCCGTAGGCGCCGCTGCTGCGGTTCATGGCCCGCTCGTTCCAGTGGCTCTCGCGGTCCCAGAGCTTCTCCAGGCAGCCCCACTCGCCGGCCCAGCCGCGCGCGGCGGCCAGTTCCTGGCCGAGCGCCTTGTTGCTGCCGGGGTTGGGCTGGGCTCCGGGCGGGAAGGCGTGCGCGGCGAAGCCTCCGCCGCCGGGCGCGGTCTTGACGATCTTCACCGAGTCCCACTTGGGCGCCGACTTGCTGCGGGCGGCCTTGATGTCGCGCTCGCGCTGCGCCTGGGCGGCGACGGCCTTGAGGGCGTCGGCCTCGGCGTCCGGCGCGAAGGGGTCGGACATGCGGGTGAGCTCGTTCAGGCTGAGCGGGGTCGCGGGGGTGGCGGCGTTCTCGCGCATCGTCTGCACGGTGAAGACGCCGAGCGCGGCGACCACGGCGAAGGAGAGGCCGATGACCACGACGCGCTTCGGGGTGAACCATGACTTGCGCGCGGGCCGCTGTTCGACACGGCCACGTGGCGGCGCGGCGTCGTCGTCGCCGTCCCGCCTGCTTCGCCTGTCTCTCACCTGCTGACCAGAGCTCACGGCCTATGAGCTTGCCGTGAGTTGGGGGGTGGTCCGCAACCCAAACGTAAAAGTTATTTGACGGTTACGTGGCTAACCGGCGAGTAACGTGCGGTTTCCCCGGCCGATGTGATTTTCGTCACACCACGCCGCCGGCCCGCCCTCCAGACCCCCGATCCGGAGGGCGGCGGGGCGCTCGTCCGCCCCGGAGGCGCGTCCGCGCGGGCGGACCGGATGCCCGGCCCACACCGTGCCCGCCCTCGGCGCGCGGGCGCGTGAGACGGGACGGCCGCGGACGCGCTCAGCGTGACGGCTTACTGTCGGGTTCCCATGCGGGCCATGTCACAGATCTGTGACACCTAAGGAGGTAACCGGGTTTCGGCCATAATGTGCTGATGGCCGGCATCCTCCTCGTCGAAGACGACCCCTCGGTCCGGACGGGCCTCGAGCTGGCCCTGACCCGCCAGGGGCACTCCGTGACCGCGTACGCGACCGGCGAGGAGGCCCTGGACCACGTACGCGCCCGCAGACCCGAGATCGTGATCCTCGACGTCATGCTGCCGGGCATCGACGGGGTCGAGGTGTGCCGCCGCATCCGCAGGCTGGACTCCCTGCCCATCATCCTGCTCACGGCGCGCGGGGACGATCTGGACGTGGTCGTCGGGCTGGAGGCCGGCGCCGACGACTACGTCGTCAAGCCGGTGGAGCCGCGGGTGCTGGACGCCCGCATCCGGGCGGTGCTGCGCCGCCTGGAGTCGGCCTCCGCCGACCGCATCAGCTTCGGCGACCTGGTGGTGGACCGGGGGGCGCTCAAGGTGACCCTGGCGGGACGCGAGGTCCACCTCACCCCCACCGAGCTGCGGTTGCTGCTGGAGCTCGTGCGGCACCCCGGGCAGGTGCTCAATCGCCGCTACCTGCTGCGCGCGGTCTGGGACCACAACCACGTCGCCGACTCCCGGCTGGTGGACGCCTGCGTCCAGCGCATCCGCGCGAAGATCGAGCCCGTTCCCGCCGAACCCGTCTACATCCACACGGTGCGCGGTTTCGGCTACCGGTTCAGCCCGCCGTGAGTCTCGGCCTGCGGCGTCCCACCGGGCTGCGCGGCCGGCTGGTCATCACCTTCGTCCTGGTCGCGGTGACCGCCTCCGCCCTGGTGGCGGGGATCGGCTACCAGCTCGTCCGCCGGGCGCTGCTGGACCGCGCCGAGACCGGCGCCGTCGTGGACGTCCGCGACGTCCTGCAGCGCATCGCGCTGCCGCTCGGCACCAGTGACCTGCTGTGGCCCACCGACGCGGTGGTGACCGACAGCGACCTGACCAACCTGGCCGAGTCCCTCGGCGGGCCGGACCGTCAGGTGATCCTCAAGTACGGCGAGCAGGAACGGCTGAGCACCGGCACGACGTTCGGGCTGGACGACGTCCCCGCGGAGCTGCACCACCAGGCCGCCGAGCGCATGGTCCGCCAGCGGCTGCTGATCAAGGACGACCCGTGGCTGCTGATCGGCACCCAGGTGCACCGGCGGACCCGCACCGGCGCGGTGCGCCCCACCGGCATGACGATCTACGTGTTCGTGTCGCTGAAGGAGGAGGAGGGCGTCCTGGCGCGGCTGCGCACCGCGCTCGGCCAGGCCTCGGGGATCACGCTCGCGGTCGCGCTCACCGTCGCGCTGGTGTCCGCCCGCAGCGTCCTGCGGCCGGTGCGCAGGCTGGGCGACGCGGCCCGCGCCCTGGGCGCCGGACGCCTGGACACCCGCCTGCCCGTCCACGGCCGCGACGAGCTGGCCGGGCTCACCGCGACGTTCAACGACGCCGCAGGCGCTCTGGAGCAGACGGTGTCCGAGCTGCGCGCCCTGGAGGCCATGTCGCGGCGGTTCGTCGCCGACGTCTCCCACGAGCTGCGCACGCCCCTGACCGCGATGACCGCCGTGACCGACATGCTCACCGAGGAGGCCGCGAACCTGCCGCCCGACGCGGGCAAGGCCGTGGACCTGGTGGTCCGCGAGATCAACCGGCTCAGGGTGCTGGTGGAGCACCTGATCGAGGCCAGCCGGTTCGACTCGGGCGCGGCCGTGCTGACCAGGGAGAACGTCGACGTCGGCATGGCGCTCGCCGACTGCCTGGAGATCAGGGGCTGGACCGGGCGGGTGCGCCTGGACGTGCCGCGCGGCCTGTCGTTCTCGCTGGACCCCCGGCGGTTCGACGTGATCGTGGCCAACCTGATGGGCAACGCCCTGCTCCACGGCGCTCCCCCGGTGAGCGTCGCCGCGCGCGTGCTGCGCAGCGGCCTTGAGGTGAAGGTGCGCGACCGGGGCAAGGGCATCCCGCGTCAGGACCTCCCGCACGTCTTCGACCGCTTCTACAAGGTGGGCGCGGGGCGGGCGCGCAGCGAGGGCAGCGGGCTGGGCCTGGCCATCGCCAAGGCCAACGCCGAGCTGCACGGCGGGACGATCAGGGTGGAGCTGTGCGACCCGGGCACGCAGTTCACGGTCTGGATCCCCTCCTCATGAGAGGGCGCCGAAGGATCGCGGCGGCGGCGGCGCTCGGTGCGCTGCTGGCCGGGACGGCGGCCTGCGGGGTGGACCCGACAGGGGTGGTCGACGCCGGCCCGGCCCCGGTGATCAGCGCCAAGGGCGCGATCGCGAACGTCTACCTGCTGCGGGACGGGCGGCTGGCCGCCAAGCAGGTGTCCACGGCCTCCAACGCGGCCGAGGACGTGATCAGGGCGCTGTTCGAGGTGAGCAAGCGGTCCGGGGACGGCCTGGGGTCGGCGCTGTCGTCCTTCACGGTCGAGCAGAGCGTGCTCGGCCGGTACGGGGTGGACAGCGGCGTGCGCAACGACCCGGAGAACCCGGTGGGCCTGCGGCTGCATGTGATCGTCAACGGGCCCGGCCGGCTCGGCAGGACGGCGATGGCCCAGATCACCTGCACCGCGCGGCTGCGCGAGGAGATCTGGGCCGTGAAGATCACCCAGACGACGCCCAAGGGGCCGCTGGCGCTGGGCGAGCACACCTGCCGCGAGTACCACGACCTGGCCGCGCCCGGCGTCAACCTGCCCCCGTGACCGCCCGCCGGCGAACCGCGGGCGGGCGGAGACGGGCGGGCGGCGTCAGGGGGTGATGTCCTCCAGCATCTCGGTCACCAGCGCGGCGATCGGGGAGCGCTCGGAGCGGGTGAGCGTGACGTGCGCGAACAGCGGGTGGCCCTTGAGCTTCTCGACCACGGCGACCACGCCGTCGTGCCGGCCGACCCTGAGGTTGTCGCGCTGGGCGATGTCGTGGGTGAGCACGACCCGCGAGTTGGCGCCGATGCGCGACAGCACGGTCAGCAGGACGCCGCGCTCCAGCGACTGCGCCTCGTCCACGATCACGAACGCGTCGTGCAGGGACCGGCCGCGGATGTGGGTGAGGGGCAGGACCTCCAGCATTCCCCGGTCGAGGACCTCCTCGATGACCTCGGGCGTGGTCACGGCGCCGAGCGTGTCGTACACCGCCTGGGCCCACGGGCCCATCTTCTCGTTCTCGGAGCCGGGCAGGTAGCCGAGGTCCTGGCCGCCGACCGCGTACAGGGGGCGGAAGACGATGACCTTGCGGTGCTGGCGGCGCTCGAGGACCGCCTCCAGGCCCGCGCACAGCGCGAGGGCGGACTTGCCCGTGCCGGCGCGGCCGCCGAGGGAGACGATGCCCACCTCGGGGTCCATGAGCAGGTCCAGGGCGATGCGCTGCTCCGCGGAGCGGCCGTGCAGGCCGAACACCTCGCGGTCGCCGCGCACGAGCCGCACCGACTTGTCGGGCTGCACGCGCCCGAGCGCCGAGCCCCTGCTGGACAGCAGGCGAAGGCCGGTGTGGGTCGGCAGCTCGCGCGCCTCCTCCAGCTCGGCGGTGCCGTTCTCGAACAGCGTCTCGACGTCATCGGTGGTGACCTGGAGCTCGGCCATGCCGGTCCAGCCGGACTCGACCACCAGGTCGGCGCGGTACTCCTCGGCGGCCAGGCCGATGGAGGCCGCCTTGACCCGCATCGGCAGGTCCTTGGACACCAGCACCACGTCGTGGCCCTCGGCGGCGAGGGATCGGGCGACGGTCAGGATGCGGGTGTCGTTGTCGCCGAGCCGGAAACCGGCCGGCAGGATCGCGGGGTCGCTGTGGTTCAGTTCGACTCTGATCGTGCCCTCGCCTATCGGCATGGGCTCGTCCAGCCGGCCGTACCGCACACGAAGATCGTCGAGGAAGCGCAACGCCTTGCGGGCGAAGTAACCGAGCTCGGGGTGGTGGCGCTTGGCCTCCAGCTCGGTGATCACGACGATCGGAAGGACGACTTCGTGCTCGGCGAAGCGGCTCATCGCCGCAGGGTCGGCCAGCAGGACAGAGGTGTCCACTATGTACGTGCGCCTCGATGGCGTGAGGCTACTGGAGGTAGTGGACGGGTTGCTCGAGGACACTGCCACGCGTTCTCCCCCGGGCGCCAGGAGTCAGCGCCCTGCCTATGAGGTGGTGAGCGGACCGGGCCCGATCGTGCGCCCCCACCTGCGCGAGGCGACGCCGGATCCCGGCCCTCCTCGTCAAAAGGCGACGCAAGGGCGGACCCTCTCCCGAAGTAGGCCGTACGGACTGCCTACTCCTTACGGTACGTCGTGGACGCCCCCTACCCAACAGCCGGACCAGGGCTGATAGGGGGTGTTCACGGGGTGTTTCAGTTTCCGTACCGCCGGTGCCGCGCGGCATACGACCGCAGCGCCCGCAGGAAGTCGACTCTGCGGAAGTCAGGCCAGTAGGCCTCGCAGAAGTAGAATTCGGAGTGAGCGCTCTGCCAGAGCAGGAATCCTGAGAGTCGCTGCTCTCCCGACGTGCGGATGAGGAGATCCGGGTCGGGGAGGCCGCGCGTGTAGAGATGCTCCGCGATGTGCTCGACATCGAGGACCTCGACGAGTTCCTCGATGCTCGCGCCCTTGCTGGCGTGCTCCTGGAGGAGGGAGCGCACCGCATCAGCGATCTCACGCCTTCCTCCATACCCAACTGCAACGTTCACAATCAGGCCAGGACGGCGTGATGTCACTTCTTTCGCATCTTTAAGGATGCGAGCCGTGCGATCGGGCAAAAGGTCCAGGGCTCCGACCGGGTTCACCCGCCACCCGCCGGCCACCAGGCCCTGCACGGTGTCCTCGATGATCTCCACCAGCGGGTCGAGCTCTTCTTTGGGCCGCGAGAGGTTGTCGTTGGAGAGCAACCACACCGTGACGATCTCCACGCCTGCCTCGCGGCACCACACCAGCAGCTCGGAGATCTTGTCCGCGCCCTTCTGGTGGCCGTGGCTGACGTCGCGCAGCCCCATGGCCCTGGCCCAGCGGCGGTTGCCGTCCACGACGACGCCCACGTGCCGGGGTATCTGGTCGCCGGACAGCTTGGTCTCCAGACGGCGCTCGTACAGCCGGTACACGAGATCGCGCACGCTCATGGAGACCTCCCCTTCGCCGCCCGTCCGCTGTCGGACGTTGACAACAGGCAATTATCACGTGCCCGGACCCGTGCCCGCCCCCCGCTTTGGGTTGCCGTTGCTTCCCGGAACGGGGAACGGGCGGCGAATGGATCACTTCGCCCCTGGTCGCGCGCTCGACGGCACCCGGTCGACGCCGGTCGGTCAATGCCGGCCCGTCGATGCCGGTCGCCCGGGCACCGTCGCCCGCGCACCGCCGTCGCCCGCGCGCTGACACCCGCTCACGGCCCGAGCGTCATCCCAGGCGGTCAACCAGGGAGTGGTACTCCTTCCACAGCCCCTTCGGCAACTGGTCGCCGAAGGTCGAGAAGTACTCGGGGATCAGCGCGGCGTCCTGCCTCCACACCTCCCGGTCGACCGAGAGCAGCGTGGTCAGGTCCTCCTCGGCGATGTCGAGGCCCTCGGTGTCCAGCGCGTCGCGCGTCGGCAGCAGCCCGATCGGGGTCTCCACCGCGCCGGCCCGGCCGTTCAGCCGCTCGACGATCCACTTGAGCACCCGGCTGTTCTCCCCGAAGCCCGGCCACAGGAAGCGGCCGGAGGCGTCCTTGCGGAACCAGTTGACGTAGTAGATGCGCGGCAGCCTGCCCGGATCGCCCGTCTGGCCGATCTTGAGCCAGTGGGCGAAGTAGTCGCCCATGTTGTAGCCGCAGAACGGCAGCATCGCGAAGGGGTCGTGGCGCAGCTCGCCGACCCTGCCCTCGGCGGCGGCGGTCTTCTCGGAGGCGACGTTCGCGCCGAGGAAGACGCCGTGGCGCCAGCTGAACGACTCGGTCACCAGCGGCACGGCCGTCGCGCGGCGCCCGCCGAACAGGATGGCCGAGATCGGCACGCCCTTGGGGTCGTTCCACTCGGGAGCCATGGTCGGGCACTGGGAGGCCGGAGTGGTGAACCGCGCGTTCGGGTGGGCGGCCGGCTCGCCCGAGGCGGGCGTCCAGTCGCGTCCCCGCCAGTCGGTCAGGTGCGCCGGCGGCTCGTCGGTGAGCCCCTCCCACCACACGTCGCCGTCGTCGGTCAGGGCCACGTTCGTGAAGATGCTGTTGCCCCAGAGCGTCCTGACGGCGTTGACGTTGGTCGACTCGCCCGTCCCGGGCGCGACGCCGAAGAAGCCGGCCTCGGGGTTGATGGCGTAGAGCCGTCCGTCCTCGCCGAAACGCATCCAGGCGATGTCGTCGCCGACGGTCTCGACCTTCCACCCGGGAATGGTCGGCTGGAGCATCGCCAGGTTGGTCTTGCCGCAGGCCGAGGGGAAGGCGGCCGCGACGTAGCGGGACTCGCCGTCCGGCGGGGTGAGCTTGAGGATCAGCATGTGCTCGGCGAGCCAGCCCTCGTCGCGGGCCATCACGCTCGCGATGCGCAGCGCGTAGCACTTCTTGCCGAGCAGCGCGTTGCCGCCGTAGCCGGAGCCGTAGGACCAGATCTCGCGGGTCTCCGGGAAGTGGCTGATGTACTTGGTGGAGCTGCACGGCCACCGGACGTCCTCCTGGCCGGGCGCCAGCGGGGCGCCGACCGAGTGGACGGCCTTGACGAACTCGCCGCGCTCCTCGATCAGCCGCAGGGCCTGGTCACCCATGCGGGTCATGACGCGCATCGAGACGGCCACGTAGGGCGAGTCGGTGATCTCCACGCCCAACTGGGAGATCTCGCCGCCGAGCGGGCCCATGCAGAACGGCACGACGTACATCGTGCGCCCGCGCATGCAGCCGCTGAACAGCTCGTCGAAGGTGGCGCGCATCTCCTTGGGCGCGATCCAGTTGTTCGTCGGGCCCGCGTCACGCGGGTCCTCCGAACAGATGAACGTGCGGTCCTCCACCCGGGCGACGTCGCTCGGGTCCGATGTCGCCAGGAAGCTGTTGGGCCGCGCGGCGAGTCGCGTGAGCGTGCCCTGCTTGACGAGAAGGTTCGTCAGGCGCGTCCATTCGGCCTCCGACCCGTCGCACCACTCGACGCGGTCGGGACGGGTGAGCTCGGCGATCTCTCTGACCCAGGCGGCGAGCTCGGCATGGGACGTCGGGGCGGTCATTTCAATGGAAAGTGACACGGAGCCGGCTCCTTACTCTCAGGCCAAACATCATCAACGACGGACCGCGCCGAATCCAATTGGCATAGACCAGTCGTGGAAACAGAGGTTCAAGAGCCCCTCAAAAGAGGAGATCCGGCGCCTGCTATTTCGACTCCGTTCGTGCCGGTGAATTCGGGACAGCCGTCGTCAGCCCTGCGCACTGCCCATCCGAGCGGCGTCATAACGTGCAGGGACCCCGATGGTTTCCCGGGAGTTTAACCATCTTGCCGAAGATTGGAGAGCCGCTTTCCGGCCGGCGGGCCGATCGCCCGCCGGCGCCGGAAGGTGTCATTGGTATAAACCAGTGAAAATGGTCTAGGCCATTCAAAAGATTGGTTTGCACCAATCTACGCGGTCACGTCGGGGCCCTCCGAGCGCACGCGGTCGACCTGCTGGAGGGCATCGCGCAGGTCAGCGAGCCAGGTGTCGGTGTGGCCGCCCACCAGGCGGACGCACCAGGCGAGGGCGTCGCTGCGGCTGCGCGCGACCCCGGCGGCGACCAGGGTGTCCAGCACCCGCCGTTCCTGCTGCCTGAGCCGGGTCATCACCGGGATCGAGAGGGTGGTGAACATCACTGTCCGGTCCTCGCAGGAGACGCCCCAGGAGACCTTGCGGCGGAAGCGGTGCTCGGCCTCGCGTGCGATCTCGATGCGGCGTTCGCGGGTCTCCTCGCGGTAACGCCCGATGTGCCCGTCCAGCAGGGCGGCCCGCTCAGCCCCGGACGTCGCCTCGGCGGCCTCGGGCACCGGCAGCGTGCCGATGACCGCGATCTCCTCGCGGTCGATCACGAACTCCGGCTGCCCGGTGAACCACTCCTCCGGCAGGCGACCGATGAACCACGATGTGATCACTGTTTCGTCTGTTTCCATGTAATCAGGATTACACCCCTACTCGATCGTCTCAAGAGGAGGCCCCCCGCCACTGCCATCTCTTGAAGGCGACGGTCACCTATCTCCGTCCCCGCCGCGACACCGGCGGACGACTTTCACCCCCGGCCGTGACCATGACCATGCCCCTCGAACGGCCCCCATCCGGCATCCGGGTGAGCACTCCGGCAAGGCCGCGCGTGGGCGGGCACAGCTGCGCCGTTCAAGGACCCACCCCCCAAGCAGGCGAGTGGGCCGACACCGCTGCCCACCCCCACTCAAGCGAGTGGCCAGATACGGCCGCCCAGCCAACGACCCCACCCCGCAAGCAGGTGAGCGCTCCAGCACTGCTGCCCACCCAACAACCCACCCCGTACCCAGGCGGGTAGGCGGGCACGGCTGCCTGCTCAAGGACCCACCCCTCAAGCAGGTGGGCACTCAAGCATTGCCGCCCACCCAACAACCCACCCCCTACCCAGGCGGGGTAGGCGGGCACGGCTGCCTGCTCAAGGACCCCACCCCGCACCCAGGCGGGTGAGCCGACACGGCTGCCCACTCAAGACCCCCACCCCGCGAGCAGGCGGGCGGCTGCCCCACTTAAGGACCCCACCCCGCACGCAGGCCGGTGGGCCGACACCGCTGCCCACCCAACACCCTCACCGCGCAGGCGAGTGGGCGGACACGGCTGCCGCCCCGGGGTTCGTCACCGACAGCGGGGGCGCCCCTGTCCCTCCGGCCGAAGAGGGGCATTCCACCGCACCCCCCACAGGCGCCGCGACGGCGAGAAGGGGGTACGGCGAAGTCGGCGCCTTGTGCGGCGGAGTCGACCCTTGTGCGGCGAAGTCGGCGCCTTGGGCGGTGGAGGCCCGGCTCGGTCACGCGAGAATTGGAAGATGAGCTCTCCCGCGAACGCCCAGCAGCGGTATCCCGGCCTCCGCGAGCGCAAGAAGGCCAAGACCCGGCGGACGATCCAGGAGCACGCCATGAGGTTGTTCGTGGAGCAGGGCTACGACAGCACCACGATCGAGCAGATCGCCGAGGCCGCGGAGGTCTCGCCGAGCACGTTCTTCCGCTACTTCCCCACCAAGGAAGACGTGGTGATCCAGGACGACTACGACCCGGTGATCGCCGCCGCGTTCGTCGCCCAGCCCGCCACGCTCACCCCCCTGGCCGCGTTGCGCGCGACGATCCGCCAGGTCTTCGACGAGGTGTTCCCTCAGGAGAAGGACACGATGCTGCGGCGCATCGAACTCGTATGGTCGATCCCCGCTCTGCGCGCCCGTCAGGTGGAAGGACAGATCGCCACCATGGCCACACTCAGGAACGCCATCGCCCAGCGCACCGGTGTCCCGGAGGACGACTTCCGGCTGCGCGTGTTCACCGGCGCGGTCATGGGCGCCTGGATGGCCGCCATCGAGCTGTGGATCGAATCCGAGGGAACCGAACCCCTGGCCGACCTGATGGACCGCGTCCTCGGCCTCCTCGAAGAAGGCCTGCCCCTCTGAGCCTGCCCGTCTGAGCCGGTCCTACCTGGCCGTGGTCACGATGGACAGGACCATCGCCCCGAGCGCCGCCACTCCCACGATCATCGCCGCGACCCGTACGAGTTGCAGGCCGACGCCGTCCTGCTCGGATCTGATCTTGCGACGACCGTCCCTCATCATCGCGGCGGCGATGCCGACGGCGGAGACGAGCGCCGCCCCCGCGACGCCCTCACCGGTCGGCCCGTCGTCGCCGGCCATGCCGAGAAAATAGATGATCTCGATCACGACCAGCCCGGCGACGCCGCCCAGCGCCCATCGCCCCCAATAGCCCTTCGGCACGAACACCTCACCTGGCGGCGCCGGAGCACCGCGACAGCCGCTCACCCCGTCGTCCGCTAGACGACCGCGTCCCAAGGGAAGTTCCCCTCTCCACCGCTGCCGGGACGATCGTGGCGCCGTGGACTGGAGTGGCTCCAGCGGGCCCAGACGGTCTTGCCGGTGGCGCCGGTCAGCGGGGTGACGCCGTGACCGTGGGCGAGAGCCGCGACGATGGCCAGGCCGCGCCCGTGCGTGGAGTCCAGTCCGAGGTCCAGGCGGTGCGGCTGTCCGGCGCCGTGATCGGTGACCCACACGAACAGGTCGCCGTCCCCCGCCCACAGCGAGACCCTGATCGGTGGCTCGCCGTAGGAGATCGCGTTCGCCAGCAGTTCCCCGACGACCAGAACGACGTCGTCCGCGAGACAGGACAGCTTCCACCCGCCGAGAGCCTCCTTCACCATGGCGCGGACCTTGCCCACGACCGAGGCGTCGCCCGGGACCTCCCAGCAGGCGACACGAAGACCGTCCGATATCTCCGGCATCGGCACTCCTTACCGTTGCAGTGACGGTGGGACATTCGGGTAATGGCTCGTATTCGTACGTACAAAACGGACCTAATATCGAGGGATCGACATATCCGGCTGAATGGATTCAGCGCCGAGGACAGGAGAGACCCCCACACCGTTCTTCCGTACGACGGAACTCCACAGATGGCCCTTACCCCTTCCCATGTTCCCTACCAGCGTCTTAGGGTCCGGCCGAAGAGGCCGCGTGTACCCCGGAAGGGTGACCTCGGCGACGATTCCGTGAACACCTGTGAGGGGCATCGTGAACGGCAACCGCATGACACCGCTCGAATTCTTCGCCAGGGAATTGCGGCAGGCCCGCGAGTCCGCCGGCCTCAGCCAGGCACAGCTCGCCACCGCGATCGTCGGCTACTCCCCGTCCTTCGTCGCCATGGTCGAGACCGCCCGCAGAGTCCCCAAGCCCGACTTCGCCGAACGCTGCGACCGCACCCTCGAAACCGGCGGCATCCTCACCCGCCTGGCCCAAGACCTCGTCTGCAAGGCCATGCCTCCGGAATGGGTCGGCAAGTGGTTGCTGATCGAGGGGAGGGCCACGTCACTGCTCTGGTACGAGCCACTGCTCGTGCCCGGGCTGCTGCAAATCGAGCCCTACGCCCGCGAAGTGATCGCGAACTCGGGAAGGCAGTACGACGTCGACGACCAGGTGGAGGCACGAGTGGCACGTCAGCGAATCCTGAACGGAGATACACCACCCATGTTCGTCATCGTCCTGGACGAGGGCGTGCTGCGCCGCCCGATCGGCGGGCCTCAGGTGATGCTCGACCAGATTACGCATCTGCTCGAAGTCGCGAAGCGTCCCAGGGTCGTAATACAGATTGTGCCGCTCGATGCCGGTGCTTATCCTGGCCTCGCCGGACCCCTCGTCGTCACGACTTTCGAGGGACGCGAGGTCGTCTACGTGGACAATGCACTGAGTGGCGACGTCTTCGAACACGCCCCCGACGTAGCGGCTCTGAAATGCCTGTGGGAATCCCTGCGAGCCGAGGCGCTTCCGGCACGACAATCCATCGAGCTGATGACAAAGGTGGCAGAGACATGGAAGTGACCAACTTGCACTGGCGCAAGTCGTCGTACAGCAGCGGCAACGGCGGCGCCTGCGTGGAGGTCGCGTCCCTCGCTGGCGGCTTGGCGGTACGAGACAGCAAGAATCCCACCGGACCCATGCTGCGCTTCACCTCCGACGAATGGCACACCTTCGTTCGCGGCCTCAAGAACATCGAACTCACCAGCGAGTAACCCCGGGGCGCCAGCGCCGCCCCGAGTGGTGGCGGTGCCGATACAAGAAATCCGAGGCCGGGGGCCGTTCGGGCCCCCGGTGCGGGCTTGTGGATTACGTGCTCAGCTCGGTGACAGGCCGACCAGCTCGATGTCCCCCGTCATGAAGGCCGTGAGGAAGCGCTCGCGACCGACGAGCTGGAAGATCTGGTCCGCGTACGCGCCGCTCTCGGCGTAGCCGAGCGTGGTCTTCCTGACCGGCGGGACGAGTTGCCCCTCCACCCCCATCATCAGCCGTTTCGTGGACGCCTCGCTCCTGTTGTCGATCATCCAGTTGAACACCTCCCTGGTGACCACCTCGATGAACCCCTCCTTGATCACCATGGGCCTGCGCACCTTGTCCACCTGCGCGAGGAGGGTCGGATGGATGAGGTTGTGCGTCATCTCGTGGACGATCGTCTCGATGGTCTCCCAGCGGGCCTGCGACTCCGGGCGGTCGGTCCTGAACTCGGTGACCAGGCCGACACCGCCGCCGCCCTCCGCGCCCGCGTGGGAGTTGGAGCCGATGTGCTGGAAGAAGTAGACCGCGAGTTTGCGCACCGAGGGCTCGTCGGCGATCCACTGTCCGAGCATCTTGAACAGGAAGACCCTGTCGTCCGACCGCATGGAGTCATATCCGGCGAGGGTGAAGACGGGCTTACCCGCCGAGGTGTCCTCGCCGACCACGTAGGCCCGGTTCATCAGGTGCTTGACGAGGTCCTGCCCGGTCGGCATCGTCCTGGTCTTGTCGTAGATCTTCGAGAAGTAGTCGAACCCCGTGAAGAAGGGACCGTCCTCGCGCGCCGCCGCGTACGGCTGAAGCATCTGCCAGGCCACGGCCTGGGCGAGCCGCGCGATCAGGCCGAGATCTTCCCACTGCTGGAACCTGGGTTCCTGCCCCGGCTGCCGTCGCCACTGCACGACATGGTTCAGCAGGAGGTTCTGCAACTTCGGCAGGAGCTCCTTGCGGAGAAGGTCCTTGTCGAGCGGCGGTGACTGCCCACCCGGCCCGCTGGAGGCACCGGGCCCGCTCGGGGCGTTGGAGGTGGAGGGCGGGGGACCGTAGCAGGCGGCGGCCTGCTGTCGCACCTGGTCGGGAAGCCGGGCCACCTTCGCCTTCAGCGCGGCCCGCAGCCACCCGGTGCGGCCGAGCACCTGGAGCTCGAACTCGGCGCGGTTCGGGGCGGGCATCACCGGCTCGGCGGGGATGTTGCGCACCAGCCATGTCAGCGCCCCCTTGAAATCGAACCCGGGGACGGCTTCGCGGTTCACCGCCAGCAGATTGGCCGCGTACAGCAGCCAGAGGCGCAGTTGCGTGTCGGTCAGCTCTTGGGCGAGGGCGGGGTCGTGACCGGCGATCCGGTAGATCCTGATGAGCTGGGCCGTCACTTCCTGGTCGCCGAAGCCGAGCACGTCGCCATGCTTGACGTTGACCTGGAGCGGCGGGAGATCCAGAGTCCGGTTCACCGGCTGATCTCGCTGGACGACCGCCAGGGCGTCGTCCATGGTGGGGATCTTCGGAGTGGTCACACGTCCTCCTGCCGCCGGCCATTGGTACGTTCCATCAGATCCCACCCCCGCCGGAATCGAGCTAACAATTCGGCGGCACTTACACGGCCATCATTTTCGACCGTCCGGAAACACCAACCGCGCGAAATCCGGTCCCGACCCCCGAGTATGGATATGTCCGTACAGCGGAGCACGAATAGATAGACCATTTACGAGCATTTGCACCATTGGCGACGATCGTCCAATTCTTCGTCGCCCGTTCGCCCGTTCGGCCGTTCGGCTGTCATCACCGGTTTCGGCACGAGGGACGGCCCGGTCACGGCTGAACGCCGCCGTGGCGCAGGCCGTTCACGAGAAGGGCGAGCAGGCGGTCGGCCTGGGCCGGGCCGTCCGGGGCGTCCTGGGTGGCCCAAGCGATGGCGCTGACCATTTTCAGCACATCCCCCTCATCCGCGTCGGCGGCGACCACGCCCGCTCGACGTGCCCGCGCCACCAGCGCGGCCCCCACCTCGAACATCTCCGCATGCCAGGTCGACACCAGGCCGTTCCCGCGGTCGAGCGCCGAGTTCATCACGGCGGCCGCGAGACCCCGGTAGGTCAAGGAATGCGTGAGGGTCGCGCGCAACCACGTGAACAGCGCGTCGAATCGGTCCTCGGCACTCAGCAGCCCGCGACCGAGGTCGACCAACTCGGCTATCTGCTCGCCGAGCACCGCCTCGATGAGATCCAGCCGCGTGGGGAAATGCCGGTACAGCGTTCCGCTGGCCACCCCTGCCCGCCGGGCGATCTCGTCCAGGGAGGCGTCCACGCCGAACTCGGCGAACGCCCGTCGCGCCTGCTCGACCAACTGCTCGTAGTTGCGTCGGGCGTCCGCACGCTTCGGACGTCCGGCACGCGGCTGCGATTCCTGGCCTGCCAGCGCGATCACCACACCCTTGCTAAGCGGGGACACAGTCCGGTAACGTCCGCACCTAACCGGACCATGTCTCACCTTTACGACGTGATCCACCTTACGGCATGGAGGGCCGCCCCTATGGCGCTGTCGGAGCAGGACCGAATCGACATCAACGACCTGATCAATCTCCACGGCCACCTCACGGACGCGGGCGAGCTCGATGAGGCACTTGAGCTGCTCACTCCCGACGTCACCTATGACGTGAGCGACCTCGGCTCAGGCGCGCAGCACGGGACCGCGGCCATACGTGACGCGGCGCTCGCGTTGGGCGACGCCAACCCGGTCGGCCACCACGTCACCAACATCGTGATCACTCAGATCGACGAGCACTCCGCGAGGGCCCGGTCGAAAGGGATCGGCATCAAGGCCGACGGATCCGCCGGCAGCGTCGTCTACGACGACGTCCTCACCCGCCGGCCCGACGGCTGGAAGATCCACTACCGCAAGGTGACCGCCAGGCGAGCGCCCCTCGGCGGGCGAGAGGCCGGCCCGCGCGAGGTTCTGGAACGTTGGCGTCAAGCCGCCATCGACCAGTCCGCCGATGACATGAGCCGTCTGTACGCGGTCGACGCGGTCCACGAATTTCCGTTCACCGCTCCCGGCTCACCGTCCCGGCTTGAGGGCCGGGAGGAGATCGTGAACTGGATAGCCGCAGGCTGGAAGGCCGGCCCGCTGAAGTATGAGCGCTATCGCACTCTTGCCGTCCACGACACCGGCGATCCAAAGACGATCATCGTCGAGCAGGAGGCCCTCGGGACCAGCACGGCAACCGGCGAGTTCGCGCTTCCCAACATCGTCGTGCTCACCGTGCGCGACGGGCAGATCGTACGTCTGCGCGACTACGTGAACATCCTGGCAGCCGCGGCCGCCATGGGACGAGACGTATGACCGCGCACCGTAGGTTCGGGAAGATCGTCGCCACCGTCCGCGCGTAGGCGAGCGGGTCCTGGGCCGTGCCGTAGGCGCCGCCGACGCCGGCCACCATGTCGGCGACGGTCTTGCCGTGCGTCTGCAGGTCGTCGGCGGGCACCCCGGCGTTCAACCGGTTGCCCCAGCCGGTCCGGGCGCTGTCGTCGGCTTCAGCTGACGCGATGTCTGCGAAGGCGACTTCGGTGGACGCGGCTTCGGCGAGCGTGACCTCGGTGGGCGCGGATTCGGGGTGGGTGGCGGCTATGGGGGAGCGGAGGCGGGCGACCGACGCCTCGGTGACGACCAGGTCTTTGGTGCCTATTCTGGCCTGGCCGGGCCCTTCGTCATCGCCGATTTCGCTGGCAGGGAGGTCGTCTACGTGGACAACGCCCTGAGCGGTGACGTCGTGGAACACGCGCCTGATGTGGCGACCATGAAACGCCTGTGGGAATCGCTACGGGTGGAGGCCCTGCCCATGAAGCAATCCCTCGAGCTGATGGCAAAGGTGGCAGAGACGTGGAACTCGCGCATCTGAGCTGGCGCAAATCCTCCTACAGCAGCGGCAACGGCGGTGACTGCGTCGAGGTGGCCTCGCTCCCGGCGGGCATGGCCGTCCGCGACAGCAAGAATCCCGCCGGTCCCACTCTGCGCTTCAGCTGCGGCGAATGGCGCACGTTCGTCCACAGCCTGAGGACGAGCGAACTCGCCAGCCGGTAGAGATCGCCTCCTGCGCGTCATCGTCGTGCGGCTCGCCCGTGCTCCATGGCCGGGACGGTGATCGGTCCGACGGGTGGCAGGGGCCTCGGCTCACGGGGTGAGCGAGCGCACTAGGACGGGGATGGCGAGGGGGCGGGTGTGGCGAGGAGGGTCGCCGTGGGGGCGAGAGTGGCGGCTCCGCCTGACAGGTCCCACAGGCGGGCCGTGCCGTCGAAGCTCGCGCTCGCCAGAACCTTGCCGTCAAGGCTGAACGCCACGTCGGCGATCTCGATCTTGTGACCGGTCAGGGTGGTGACGGCGCTCCCCGTGCCCACCGCCAGCAGCACGATCGTCCCGGTGTAGTCCCCGACCGCCAACACCTTACTGTCGGGACTGAACGCCAGCGCGAGCGCCGAGTCGTCGACCTTGAGCGTGCCCGAGTGGTCGCGCGTGTGCGCGTCCCACAGCGTGATCCCCCGTCCGAGGCCACCGGCCGCCAGGATCTTCCCGTCCGGGCTGAATGCCACGTTCAGCAGTTTCTCCGTACCTCCGGCCGGCAGGGCGTCCAGGGCGTGGCCACGGACGGGGTCCCACAACCGGACGGTCGCGTCGTAACCGGCACTGGCGAGGATCTTCCCGTCAGGGTGGAACGCCAGCGATTCGACGCCGCCGGTGTGTCCCGTCAGGACGGCCTGTGTCGCCCCCGTGATCCCGTCCCACAGCCGCACCGACCGGTCGAAGCCTCCGCTGGCGAGGATCTTCCCGTCGGGGCTGAACGCCAACGCGGGGATGCTGGCCCCACTGCTGCCCGTGATGCGGGGGTCGGGCGCGTCAGTGTGACCGGCGAGGGTGTGGAGCAGTGTGGGACCGGCCGGGTTCCACAGCTCGATGAGTGTGCTTCCGGCCAGCGCCATCCTCTCGCCGCCGGGACTGAACGCCATCGCGTACACCCCTGAGATGGCAGACGATCGCAGCGCCCTGATGAACCGGCCGCCGGGCCAGTCCCACATCCGCACGGTCGGCGAGTCATAGCTGGCCGTGGCGAGCGTCTTGCCGCCCGGCCTGAACTCCACCTGGGTCACCGGACCGGGAGCCGGGGGCGTTGTCCCATCGGGCCTGGAAAGGATCATGGCCGTGGGAACGGCGGCCGCGGCGAGCGCACCCAGCCCCGCGAGCAGCACAGTACGCCTCCGGACCATACGGCGCTCACCCCGCGTCCCCGCCTCGGCCTGGGCGTCCGGCTCGGCCCGCGTCCCCGCCTCGGCCTGGGCGTCCGGCTCGGCCCGCGTCCCCGCCTCGGCCGTTACGTCCGGTTCGGCCTGCGTCTCGGCCCGTCCTCCTGGCTCGGACTCCGTGACCGTCTCCGCCCGTGTCTCCGCTCCGGCCGATGGCGCATCCGGATGGAAGGTGGCATTGCGGGTGAAGGCGTAGCGGTCGGCGGTGTCGGTGCCCCGCTGGTTGGGGGCAGGAAGCCCTGCGGCCTGCAGGCGTCGCCGCAAGTGGAAGTAGATGTCGCTCAGCGTCAGCCGATCAGGCCCGCCGGGGATGCCGCTCCGGACCAGGTCGACCAGTTCCTGGGTGAACGAGGTGGCCCTGTCCCCCTGATGTTCGAGCGCCACCACGTGCGCCGTGTGATCGCTCGCCGTCAGCGTGTAGACGCCCCGGGTGTCGGTGCTGTCGGCGACGTTCCCCGCGAGCGCCTCGATGGCGCGTCCGGAATAGCAGCAGTCCAGAATCACGATCTTCGTGTGGGCGGGGCTCTCCAGGAGCGCCGAGCGCAACCGCTCGAACTCCAGGCCCGTGATGTCCACATCGTCGGAGTCGGTGTCCTTGAACACCATGCAGAGCTGTCCGCGCGGTGTGATGGTGCCGTGCCCGGCGAAGTACACCAGCAGCACGTCCGTGGTCGCCCGGGCGACCCGCCGCAACCGCTGCACGACCTTGCGGACGTCCACCGGGTCCTCGATGACGACCGTCCGCTCCAGCGGCCACCCACACAGGGACAGGTCGGTCAGAATGGTCCGCATTTCCCGCAAACTGTTGGCCACGGCCGGCAACGACGGGAACCACGTGTCGTCGTAGACGGACGTGCCGATCAGAAGCGCCTGGGAGCGGGAGTGGTCCGCCGGCTCAGCACTCACGACCGCATCTCGCGGTCGCTCCGCGGCCACTCGTACAGCGAGGCGGTGTCGGCGACCGAGCTCCCGCTCGAAACCCGGACCTGCGCTTCCACTTCGTCCCTCCCGCACCCGCTGATCTTGAATGACGACGGCGACATTCAGTACATCGGAAGTTCCGCGACGACGTAACACGTTCGGCGGGCCGACACGGCCGTTCCGCCGGGCGACCGACGCCTCGGTGACGACCAGGTCTTCCAGGTCGGCGTGGGTCAGGCCGTACCGGTCCATCCAGGCACGGATGGCCTCGGCGGTCAGCCAGGCCGCGAGCCCCGGCGGAAGGCGTTCACCGCCTCCCGCAGCTCCTCGTCGGTGAACCGCTCCGGCCGTTCACCGGCCATCGTGCTGCCGCAACACTTCCTCCAGCACGGGACGCAACTCGGCGTCCTTGATCCTCTTGGCCTCCAGCGTCACGCTCTTGTCGCCGGAGGTCACGGTGACGGTCACGTCGGTACGGCGGCTCTGCAACCACGCCGGCAACGCCTGGGCGAGTGCCACCCCGACACCTCCCGACCCGAGTGCCACCACCAGCATGTCCACGGCCCCGCCCATCTCTTCCTCGGCGGGCGGCCTGGACACCGCGCGCACCGCCCCCGCGAGCGTGCGGTCACTCCGCAGCCACTCGTACAGCGAGGCGGTGTCGGCGACCGAGCTCCCGCCCGTAACCCGGACCTGCGCTTCCACTTCGTCCCTCCCGCACCCGCCGACCTTGAATGACGACGGCGACATTCAGTACATCGGAAGTTCCGCGACGACGTAACACGTTCGGCGGGCCGACACGGCCGTTCCGACGCTCCGGCGAGCCGCGCTCGCACGTCCGGGTATGCCGCGCGCAGAGCGTCCAGCCCTTCCTCCGGCGCCGGTCCTGAGCAGGCCGGGGGCGTCGGCGAGCAGCCGCTCGTCCACCTCCGCCGGTGTCGTCGTCATCACGAACTCCCGTTCGCGAGCAGGTCGGCGATCGCCGCGCTGATGGGCAGGCCGGTCGCGGCCTCGATCCAGAGGAACTGGCCGTTCGGATTGATCTCCAGGAAGGCGTGGCGGCCGTCGGGTGTCAGGTCAGATCGATCGCCCCGTAGGTGAGCCCGAGCGTCCTCACTAGGGCGACGCACCGCGCGGCCGTGTCGCCGGGCAACTCGTACGGCCTGATCGGGGTGGCGCCCGGGTCGTAGTGGCGCCGGTCGTACTTGGTGTGGTTACTGACCTGCGAATGGATCGCTGCCGCGAAGACCTCCGTCCCCGCGACGGTCACGCGCAGTTCGACCCGCTTGGGGACGTACGCCTGGACGATCACCGGGCAGGAACGCAGCGCGTCCGCGTACCCGACGTCGGCCGTCGACACTGGAGCCGCGTAGCGGCCGAGCTCCTGACGTTCCTTGGGGGTTCGCCGCTCCGGGACGTTTGCCGTGCACCGGCTTGGTGATCACCCGTCCCTCGTACCGGTCGTAGAAGTCGAGGAAGGCTTCGGGGTCGGTCGTCACGAGCGTCGCGGGAAGCTCGAAGCCCAGCCCGCGGGCCTGTTCGAGCTGGTACGGCTTGCGGCCCGCACGGTCGATGACCGGACGTGACGCGGGGACGCCCAGGCAGGCCAGGCTGTCCCGCAGGCTCTCGGAGACCACGCGGCACTCCTGCTCGACGTACGAGCCAACGTACGAGGCGTGCGAGGCGTACGGCTCGGAGGCGATCTCGGGATGCGCGATCGGGTCGAGCGGGCGGCGGTACCAGAACGCGGTCAGCTCGTCGAGGACGATCCGCCGGCCTTCGGCGCGCAGCTCGCGGCGCGCGGGCCCCGTCTCGCGGTGGACGATCTCCAGGTTGGCCCGGACCGGATAGGCCGAGGGGTCGAAGACGGTGACGTCCACTCCCTTGGTCTTGAGCAGGTCCACGACCCGGTCGGCGTGCTCGTCGCCGTCAGAGGTCGGAACGAGAATCATCGGTGGTGTCCCCCGGCTCCCCCGAACGCGGACGGGACGGGGGCGTGGCGGCCTCAGTTGGAGTCGCCCGAGGTGTGGGTGTGGTCGCCGTGGATCACGATGACCTGGCTCTTGGCCCCACCGCTCACCTGAAGCAGCTGGCTCTCGTCCAGTTCCGGTCCCATCGCCGCGATGTCGTTCAGCGAGGTACGCGTCTTGCCCATGGCAGTCCACCCGTCTTTCGTCACATCCGGGACACCCGTTGCGTCCCGTCCCCGAGAGAAGTTAAGCGGGACACCTGCCGCAGATCGTCCGTCCGAAGGCTGATCACCGATCACCCGCCGGAGGGACGGAACCCCCGGCCCTATGACGCGACGGGCGGACAGCGGCAGCGGGCCCGGCGCACGGTGGCGCCGCATTCGCCGACCCACTTCCCACCGCCTCGGCGCCATCAGGACACCGGCCCGGACCGGAGAGAGCCCGACCACCTCGGCGCCATGCGCACGCCGGGGTGAGCCCCGGGTTCGCTGTGCGGCGGCATGGGAGTGCACCGGGGTGGGTTGGGGGCGGTGGGGTCAGCGGACGCGGGCGGCTACGTAGGGGCTGACGCGGACGACCCCGGCCAGGTTCCTGGTGGAGACGGGGGAGAACTTGACGACGTCGCCGGTGCGGGGGGCCTGCAACATCTTGCCGTTGCCCCAGTAGATGGCCACGTGGGAGATGTAGCCCGGGTTCGTCGGGTCGCTGCGCCAGAACAGCAGGTCTCCCGGCTGGGCCTGCGACAGGGGGATCTGCGGTCCTGTCACCCACTGCTGGTGGGTCACCCGCGGCATCCGCACGCCCGCCTGGGCGAAGGCCCACTGCACCAGGCCGGAGCAGTCGAAGGTGTCGGGTCCCTCGGCACCCCAGACGTACGGGCGGCCGAGCTTGCTCGCCGCGGCGGTCAGGGCGACGCGGAGCTGGTCGGCCGACATGAACGCGCTGGCCGGCCAGTTCGTGCGCGACTGGGTGGGCGGGGTGAGCACCGGGTTGATCAGGGCGACCTGGCTGCCCTTGGGCAGGACCTTGAGCAGCCGCAGGCGCAGCCGGGTCGAGTCGACGCCGGGCGCGCTGACGACCAGCGCGTTGTCCCTCGGGATGCCGAGCGCCGTGGCCACCTCCCGCGAGACAACGGCGTTGATCATGCCCATGCCCATGGTCGCGTACGCGCCGACGCGCAGGCTCCTGCCTCCCCCGTTCACCGTAGAGCCCAGGGCCACCCCTCCGTCGCTGCCCAAGGTGAAGGAGACCGCCACGTCTCCCGCGGCGACGCTGTTCCACAGGACGTCGGAGCGGGCGGTGGCACGGGGGGTGTAGGCGCGGAAGGTCGAGGGGTCGACCCCCATGGTCTGCACGCGCTTGCCGTCCATCATGACGTCGGCGGCGTCCACGACCTCCACCGCCCTGACGCCCTTGCTCGCCTTGACCCTGCGGACGGCCGCCGCCGACAGGGAGCGCGGCGCGACGACGAACAGGTGCGGCCTGCGCAGGACGGAGAGCGGCGTGACCTGGGTGTTCGTGGCCGTCTGCGGCGGGTCGCCGGCGGGGAGCTTACGCGAGCCGGACGAGCCGTCGGCGGAGGCCGAACCGGTGGAGCCATCGGCGGAGGTGGAGCCTGTGGAGCCATCGGCGGAGGTGGAGCCGTTCGCCGCCGGAGCTCCGGCCGTGGGCGCGGTGGCGGGACCGCCCTGGGCGCCCGTGGCGCGGGTCGTCGCGGGGGCACGGGTGACGGTGAGGCCGCGGGCGGCGGGGAGGTAGCCGGGAACGCGCTGCCCGGCCTGCACGCGGGCCGCCGCGGCGCTCCGCGCCTCCCTGGCGCTCAGTTCGCCGAACACCGTGAGGTCGGCGGCGAGCACGGCGACCAGCCCGGTGGCGACGACCGCGACCGTGCGGCGGCGCAGCCTGGCCCTGGCGCGGCGCCGGCGGGGAATGCGCGGGTGGTAGCTGAGGTCTTCGCGGACCTCGGCCAGCGCGCCGCTCAGGTAGCCCTGGACGGACCCCAGGCTCCGGGTGAGGGTCTCTCGGACGGCGGTCGAGCCACGCGGTCGCCGATCGAGCACCTTCTCCCCCTTCTCGCCGTCATCTCTGCCGTCGCCGCCGTGGTCACCGTCGCCGCCGTGGTCACCGTGGTTCGGATGCCGAAGCCGCCGCCGGCCACCGAAGCCGTGTCGTGCGGGCACCAAAGAGCGTGCCGCATGTCCGCCGGAACGTCCAGGTGGTTCCGGAGGGTCGCGCCTAAGTCGTCCCGTCAATGCCCGATTGTCCCTGACCCGGGGCCGGGTGTCCGGCGTTTCGCCGCCAAGCCCTGCGGTGGCCCGCAGGCCTGACAGCGGCGATCCGCCGGAGCCGGGCTCCGGCGGATCTGGATGGACGATGGATCAGAGCGCGGACGCCCGTGCGGCCGCCGGACACGGCCGGCGGCCTGCCTTCGGGCGAGAACCCCGCCTGTCCGGCCACCGGACGCGGACCGTCCGGAGCTCGGACGCGGGATGCGGGCCGACCGGCCGGCCGGTGCGGGACGGGTCAGTTGCCGATGTAGGGGACGGCCTCGAGGATCTCCACGGTGTTCTGCCGGCCGTTGGGGAGGGTGTAGGTGGCCCTCTCGCCGATCTTCTTGCCGTTGATGGCCGCGCCGAGCGGGGAGCGGGGCGAGTAGACGTCGATCGGGGCGCCGCTCTCCTCGCGGGATGCCAGCAGGAAGGTGACCTCGTCGTCGTCGCCGTCGAACCGGATGGTCACGGTCATTCCGGGACCGACGACGCCTTCGGCGCGGGGGGCCTCGCCCACCCTCGCCTGGTCGAGCAGCTGGCGGAGCTGGAGGATGCGACCCTCCATCTTGCCCTGCTCCTCCTTCGCGGCGTGGTATCCGCCGTTCTCCTTGAGGTCGCCCTCTTCGCGGGCGGCTTCGATCTTCTTGGCGATGTCGACGCGCCCGGGCCCGGAGAGATGCTCAAACTCCGCCTTCAGGCGGTCGTACGCCTCCTGGGTCAGCCAGGTGACGTTCTCTTGGCGGGAGTCGACCACGGGTTCTCCTTGCGTACTCGTGAGAGTTGCGAGCGTCCGAATTCCGGGAGACTAACAAATTAACCCGGTCGGACGCTTTCCCAAAAGTCTCATTGTACGAGATAGCAGTACTGCACGCTGCCCGAAGTGGCGCGCGAGCTGGTGTCGACGCGCTCGGTCAGCCGGACGTCCTCCTCCCCGGGGGGGATCGTCACGTCGCGGGCGCCCACCTCCACATGATCCACGTCGGTGGCCCGCAGGCGGCAGACGGACGTGCGGTCGGCGGGCTTGTGCGCCTGGAAGGTTATCGTCACCGAGTTCGGCCCGTCGACCGTGAAAGCGATCGTGAGCACGTCGGGATTACCCCGCGCGGTCATCATGACGTACCCCCAGCCGCCCATCGCGATCGCGATAAAGATCCCGATGATGACGAAGGCGATGGTTCGCCCGGCGCGTCCGGAAGTGGGCCGACGCTCCGGAAAGGAGTCTGGGGTCCCCAGGATCGGCTGGTCCACGTGCGAACCGACGGGTCTATCGGTCATGGTGGAATCTCCCAGCGGTCCCTTGTCGTTGCACGAGACAATTGTCCCCTGCGGAGGCTCCGCTCTACGCGCCGCCCCCAGAAGAGCCCCACTGGGGGAGCCCGGCCCGGACACTTGAGGAGATACCGACCCGTGAGTGCACCACTGCGATTGATGGCCGTACACGCCCACCCTGACGACGAGTCCAGCAAGGGCGCCGCCACGATGGCGCGCTATGTGGCTGAAGGCGCTGATGTGCTGGTCTGTACCCTGACCGGCGGTGAGCGCGGTTCGATCTTGAATCCGAAGATGGAACTGCCGGACATCCTTGAGAACATCACCGAGGTGCGCCGCCAGGAGATGGAGCGGGCCCGCGAGATCCTGGGCGTGCGCCAGAGCTTCCTGGGTTTCATCGACTCCGGCCTGCCGGAGGACGAGAGCGAGCCGCTGCCTGAGGGATGCTTCGCGTTGCAGCCGCTGGAGGTGGCTTCCGCCCCGCTCGTCGCGGCCGTCCGCGAGTTCCGGCCGCATGTGATCCTGACCTATGACGACGACGGCGGCTACCCGCACCCCGACCACATCATGACCAACAAGGTGTCGGTGGAGGCCTTCGAGGCCGCGGGCGACCCCGACCGTTATGTCGGCCTCGGCGAGCCGTGGCAGCCGCTCAAGCTCTACTACCACATGGGATTCACCCGAGCGCGTTTCGAGGCCCTGCACCAGGCGATGACCGAGCGCGGCATCGGCTCGCCCTACGGTGACTGGATCGCCCGCTGGGAGGACCGACCGCAGAAGTGGGAGGTCACCACGCGGGTGCCGTGCGGGGAGTACTTCGAGACCCGCGACAGGGCGCTGCTGGCCCACGCCACCCAGGTCGACCCGGACGGCTTCTGGTTCGTGTGCCCGCGCGACCTGCAAGAGGAGATCTGGCCGACCGAGGACTACCACCTGGCCCGGTCGCTGGTGGACACCGACCTGCCGGAGGAGGACCTGTTCACCGGAATCCGCGCGGAAGAGGTGGCCCACGCCGACCACTGAGCCGACGCGCGCCGACCGCTGAGGAGGGGGCGGCCCCCGGGTGGCAGACTTGAGGTGTGACTGATATCGCCGCACACGCAGCCGCCGCACAGGGGGCCGCCCCCCCGCCGGTCGGCCCCGGGCTCATCGGCTTCCTCGTCGTGGCCGCGATCGGTGTCGCGCTGTACTTCCTGGTGAAGTCGATGAACAAGCAGATCTCCAAGATCGAGGTTCCGCGCCAAGCCGATCTGGACAAGGCCGACCGTGCCGAGACGACAGAGAGCGAGCCGCGGGCCGGCGGCCCGCGCTGACCGTCGTTCCCCCGCCGAGAGGAAGCTCCAGATGAACGAGACGGTCGAGGTGACCGACAACCCGGACGCCGGCCGCTATGAGGTCGCGGTGGGCGGCCGGCTCGCCGGCTTCGCCGAGTACCGCCACAGGGGCGGTCGGCTGGTGTTCACCCACACCGAGATCAAGGACGAGTTCGAGGGGCAGGGGCTCGGCAGCCGCCTGGTGCGCGGCGCGCTGGACGCCGCACGCGCGGCCGGGGACCCCGTCGTGCCGCTGTGCCCCTTCGTGGCCCGTTACATCGAGCGCCACCCCGAGTACGGCGACCTGGTCGCCAAGGCCGCCTCCGCCGAGCCCGTGGACCCCGCACAGCCCGTGGAACCCTCCCACTGACCGTCCAGCACGCGACAAAGGCTATTCGGGGGACCAGGCGCGTTCGAGGGACTTGGGGAGGCCCCACCAGCCGAGGGGGGTCAGGACGGCCCTGTCGTCCACGATGCCGAGTTCCCGCCACAGCGGTGTGACCGTGGTGAACAGCGTTTCGGTGGTCTCCAGGTCCTCCGGGTCGTCCATGTCGACGTCGATGTCGTCGGACTCGGCGACCAGCCGGGCGATGCGCTCAGGTGAGGCGAGCACCCCGGGGCCGCGCCGGGCGAGGGCGGCGACGGTGGCGAGCCAGTCGGCGTGGTGGATGGTGCACAGGGCGGCCAGCGCGGCGTCCTCCTGGCTCAGCTCGCCCTCCAGGTCCCAGAACTGGTGCTCGTCCTCGTCCTGCAGGTCGGAGACGGGTGAGGCGACCCCGGCGGCGACCATGAGCCACAGCTCGGTATCGTCCTCGGGCAGCGGCTCGCCTTCCAGGCCGGAGCACGCGCGCAGGACGTTGCCGGGGTATCCGGGCTCGGCCAGCAGGGCGCGCAACCGCCGGGCCGCGGCCGCCAGCTCGCCGGAGGGCAGGTCGGGCTCGGGCAGGTCGGCGAGCACCCGGCGCAGCTCGCCGAGGGCGAAGGCCTCCTCCTCGTCCCAGGTGGCGAACAGCTCCTCGTCCACCTCCTCGCCGACCGCGCTGCTCGGCACCCGGCCGTCGGGCAGGGGCGTGGCGAGCCAGTGGTCCTGGACGCGCTCGTAGACATCACGGGCCTCGGCGTCGCCGGCCACCAGGCGGTCGGGGTCGATCTCGCCGGTCCTGACGTGCTCCTCAAGGTGGGCGACCAGCCGTTCGTGCAGTTCGGTCGCCACCGGGCCGCGCTCGCCCTCCTCGGGCCACACGAAGTAGCCGCGGGTGATCAGGATGGGCTCGGTGCCGGTGGCCTCCAGCCATCTCTGGACGTCGCCGACCGTCGCGACGCCGTTCTCGATGCCGGCGAGCGTGGCCTTCGCCGAGTCCCAGAACGCGGCCGAGAGGGGGTTGCCCGCCGCCAGCATCGCGCGGCGGAGGTCGGGGACGGCCACCAGCGCCTGGCCGCTCGGCACGGCGAGCAGGGCCCGGGCGACGTCCCGCCGGGTGAGGTGGGCCGCGGGTCTACCTGCGTATTCGCTGACGAAGCCCAGATCGACTGTCACGTCCCGTGAGCCTACGCCCCCGGGCCGGACGGCGACAGCGGGACCGTTCTGCCAGGCCGGGCGCGTGGCGCGCACGGGTCGACCCAACCAAATGAATAGGACAACAAGCACTGATGGTGACGAAAGGCCCTGGTGAGTGCCGCTGAAGTGGGCAAAGGGTGAAAAGAGGAGCTGAATTCCGACCCGAGGAGGGGGCCATGACAGTGAGCCAGACGTCGCGAGAAAGCCGGGGCACGCCATCGGAATCCATGTCCAACGGTGATCTCATCCAGCTGGACACACCCGTCGTCAGCCTCCACGTCCACCGTCCGCACATGCCGAGGATGCCGCGCATGCCTGGGATGTCGCGTCCGTCCGGCGCGCGCGGGCAGGAGATGAACCGCGCCGTGGAAACGGCCAGGACCTTCCTGCCGCCGCCGGAGCGCTTGATGTACTACGGCGGTCTCGGCCTGCTCGCGGCCCTCGGGCTGGTGGAGTGGCCGATCGCCGTGGTCGTCGGCGCCAGCACCGCCATCGCGTCGCGGGCGATGCGGCGGCAGGGCGGCATGGGTGAGCAGGGCGGCATGGGCGAGCAAGGCGGCATGATGCAGGGCCGGATGCAGGGCCGGGCCGCGCAGGACACCACGGCCGAGCAGCCGGCGACGCCCCGGGCCACGCGGGCGCGGGCGAGCACCGCCTCCGGCCGCACGGCGACCCCGTCCACCCGCAGCCGCACCACGGGCACCCCGCGGACGTCCACGCGCACGCGCACGGCGGCGCAGAAGCCCACGGGCGGCGCGCAGCCCGGCACCGCCTGACACCGCTTTCCAGCGGATCCCCGCACGCGCTTCGCCACGAAATCGCAAAGCGCCGCAGAGAGGGTTCAACCGCCTGACCTGGGCATACTTAGGTCGAACGATCAGGCCGCACGCCAAGTGCGGCCTGATCGGCGTGTTGGCACGGGGGCCCTGGAGGCGTTGTGTTCCTGCTTCGTGAACTGAGGGGGCCGATAGGGCTGCTGGCGTCACTGCTGCCGGAGACGGTGCGCGGGGCGCTGCCCTTCCCCCGGCAGGTCCACGAGTGCCCGGGGGGCCTCCGCATCGAGTTGCGCAATCTCGGCGCCCCGGGCACCTCCCAGGAGGCCGGGCTGCTCGAGGAGCGCCTCTGCGAGATCGCCGGCGCCGGACGGGCCGAGGTCAACGGCGCCCTCGGCTTCGTCTACATCGCCTGCGAGCGCGACGGCGCCGACATCGGCAAGCTCCTGTCCATCGTGGACGAGCACGACGTCCCCCGGCGCGGCGGCGCCGACGGCCGGAAGGGCCGGCACGCGGTGGAGAACCAGGCCCGCGCGGTCCTGGAGCTCGGCGCCGGGCTGCTCGGCGCCGGCGTGACCCTCGTCGGCCAGGTGACGCACGTCGCCAGGGTGCCCTCCGCGCTGCCGGCCCTGCTCCAGCTCGTGGAGTCCACGCCCCGCGTCCGGCACGAGCTCGAACGCCGCGTCGGGCGGCCGACCGCCGACGTGATCTGGGCCTACACCCGCTTCACCGCCCAGACGCTCGCCCTGCGTCCCGTCGGGCTGTTCATCGACTCGCTGTCCGCGGCCGGCCGCCTGGCCGAGGCCGTGGCCGGCCGGCGGGCGTGGCGGGTCAGGGAAGAGGAGTTCGCCCAGCACAAGGGCGCCTACGAGCACATCAGAAGCGAGCTGTCCCTGCGCCCCGTCCCCATGCCCTACGGGCCGATCGAGCGGTACGCGGACGGGCTGAGCGTGGGCGCGCTCGCCTCCTACGGGATCACCTCGGTCATCAGCCACGACCAGGAGCGCGCGCTGGCGATGCTGATCGCCCAGACCCCCAAGGCCGCGCGGCTGGGACGCGACGCCTTCGTCAGCGCGATCGGGCGGGCCGTCGCCCACCGCGGCGGGCTGGTCCTGCACCGGGAGGCCGTGCGGGCCATGGATCGCGTCGACACGGTCGTGTTCGACGCGCGGACCCTGACGATGCCCTCCTGGACCATCCACGAGGTGATCACGCTCGCCTCCGGCGCCGGCGTGCCCACCGACGAGCTGCACGCCCGCGTCTACATGCTGCTCGAAGGCGCGGACGTCACGGTGCGCCGTGAGCAGGGCGACTGGGCGGCCGAACCGGCCGCGGCGCCGCCGGCGCGGGCGTCGGACTGGCAGGAGGGCGGCATCCGCCCCGTCTCGGTGACCTGTCGCGGCGAAACGGTCGCCGTGGTCGGCATGGTGCCCGAGACCCATCCCTACGCCGAGGCGCTCATCGGCGCCGCGCAGAGGTGCGAGGTCGTCCTCGCCGGGGACGACGCCGGGCTGGCCGCGCGCCTGGGCGTCCGGCGGCGGGTGGAGGGCGGCGAGCGGCTGGCCTCGTCCATCCGGGAGCTGCAGGCGGAGGGGCACGGCGTCGCCCTCGTGAGCGGGCGGTCGCGGCGCGGCCTGGGCGAGGCCGATCTGGGCATCGGCGTGCTGGCCTCCGGGGGGCGGCCTCCGTGGGACGCGGACGTGATCGGCGGGCCGGACGTCGCGCACCTGCTGCTGCGGTCGCTGCGCGTGGCCAGGACGACCAGCGGCCGCAGCGTGAAGGTCTCCGCCGGCGGGGCCGCCCTCGGCACCGGGCTCACCGTCGTCGGCTCGGCCGCGGGGTCGGTGCGCCGCGTGCAGCTCGTCAGCGACTGCACCTCGCTCGCGTCCCTGGTCATGGGCGTGTGGTCGGCCCGCAACCTCGGCCGGGGCGGACTGCCCATGCGGGTGGACCGCACCCCGTGGCACGCTCTGCCCGCGCAGGACGTGCTGGCACGGCTGTCCTCGACCCCGTCCGGGCTCTCGGAGGCCGAGTCCGCGCGCCGCCGCAACGGTCCGAGCCGAAAGGAGACCGTCGCGGCGCCGTCGCTGCTGCGCGCGACCGCCGAGGAGCTGGCCAACCCGCTGACCCCGGTGCTCGCCGCCGCGGCGGGCCTGTCCGCCGCCGTGGGCTCGGCGCTGGACGCCGTGCTCATCGCCGGAGTGCTCGGCGTCAACGGGCTGATCGGCGGCGCGCAGCGCACCAACGCCGACCGGGCGCTGACCCGGCTGACCGACGCCACGGCGGTCCCGGTGCGGCTGCGCCGCCCGCAGGGGCCGGTGGACGCCACCGCCGACGACCTGGTGCGGGGCGACGTCATCGAGCTGCGGGCGGGCGACGCCGTGCCCGCCGACTGCCGAGTGATCAAGGCGCGCGGCCTGGAGGTGGACGAGGCGCCGCTCACCGGCGAGTCCCAGCTGGTGACCAAGTCGGTGGCGCCGACCGCCGCGCTGGCCGTGGCCGACCGCAGCTCCATGGTGTACCAGGGCACCACGGTCGCCGCCGGGTACTGCCTGGCGGTGGTGGTGTCCACCGGCACGGCCACCGAGGCCGGGCGCACGGCGGAGATGGGCGCGGAGGAGGCCCCGCCGACCGGGGTCGAGCTGCGGCTGCGGGCGCTGAGCCGCCAGATCATGCCGGCCGCGCTCGGGTCCGGCGTCGTGCTGATGGCCACCAACCTGCTGCGCCGCACGCCGCTGGCCGCCGCCGTCGCGCCCGCGGTGAGCCTGGCCGTGGCCGCCGTTCCCGAGGGGCTGCCGTTCATCGCCACCGTCGCCGAACTGGCCGCGGCGCGGCGGCTGTCCACCCGCGAGACGCTGGTGCGCAACCCCTCGACCATCGAGGCGCTCGGCCGGGTCGACGTGCTGTGCTTCGACAAGACCGGCACCCTCACCGAGGGGCACATCACCCTGGGCCGCGTCTCCGACGGCCGCGTGGAGCACCCCGTGGACGAGCTGCCGCCGGAGTTCCGGCGGATCCTCGCGGCGGCGCTGCGCGCGGGCCCGCAGATCGACGGCGAGCGCGCCGTCCCGCACCTCACCGACCGCGCCGTGCAGGAGGGGGCGAGGAAGGCGGGCGTCCTGCCGGCCGAGGGGCTGGCGGCCTGGCAGCGCATTGACGAGCTGCCGTTCGAGCCGGCCAGAGGCTTCCACGCCGTGCTGGGCACCACCGACCCGGCGGGAGGCTCCCGCCTGCTCAGCGTCAAGGGCGCCCCCGAGGTGGTGCTCACGCGGTGCGGCACGCTGCTCAGCGACGGCGCGGTGCTGCCCCTGGACGAGGAGGCGGCGCAGTCGCTGATCAAGGAGGTCGACCAGCTCGCCCAGCAGGGGTACCGCGTGCTGGCCGTGGCCGAGCGACGCGCCGGCGACCTGCGCGAGCTGGACGAGGCCGCCGTCGGCGAGCTGTGCTTCCTGGGGTTCCTCGGGCTGGCCGACCCGGTGCGGCCGACCGCCGCGCGCAGCGTCGACCGGCTGACGCGCGCGGGCGTCCGGGTCGTCATGATCACCGGAGACCACCCGAGCACCGCCGAGGCCATCGCCGCCGATCTGAACCTGCTGGGCGGTCTGCACATCATGACCGGCCCGGAGCTGGACCGCATCGACGACGAGGCGCTCGCCGAGGCGCTGCCGGGTGTGTCGGTCTTCGCGCGGGTCACCCCCGCGCACAAGGCGCGCATCGTCGCCGGGCTGCAGAAGGCGGGCAAGGTGGTGGCGGTCACCGGTGACGGCGCCAACGACGCTCCGGCCATCCGGCTCGCCGACGTCGGCGTGGCGCTCGGCTCGCGGGCCACCCCGGCCGCGCGCGCCGCCGCCGACGTGGTGGTGACCGACGACCGCATCGAGACGATCGTCGAGGCCATCGTCGAGGGCCGCGCCATGTGGAGTTCGGTGCGCGACGCGCTCGGCATCCTGCTCGGCGGCAACCTCGGGGAGATCGTCTTCACCGTCGGGTCGAACCTGATCGCCGGGCGCAACACCCTGAACGCCCGTCAGTTGCTGCTGGTCAACCTGCTCACCGACATGCTGCCGGCCCTGGCGATCGCCATAAGGCCGCCGAGCGCGACCAGCCCCGAGAAGCTGCTGGAGGAGGGTCCCGAGGCGTCGCTGGGCGCGGCGCTCACCCGCGACATCTACGCCCGCGCCGTGACGACCGCGGCGGCGGCCACCGCGGCCTGGCTGTTCGCGCGCTCCACCGGCTCGCAGGGCCGGGCCGACACCGTGGGGCTCATCGGCCTGGTGTCGGCGCAGCTCGTGCAGACCCTCGCCGTGGGCGGGCGCGACCGCACGGTCATACTGGCCACCTCGGCCTCAATGGCGTGCCTGGTCCTGGCCGTCTCGACGCCCGGGGTCAGCCGGTTGTTCGGCTGCCGGCCGGTGGGCCCGTTCGGATGGGCGATCGGCCTGGGCAGCGGAGTCGCCGCGGGGCTGGTGGGACGCCTGGTGAACCCGTCTCGTTACTTCGGCGACGCTGGTCACTGAACGTTCATCTTTCGTACACTCACAGACGGACATCTAGCTACATAGATGCGTAATCCTGTATAAAGCACTCGAAGTCCCCTTCCTGTGAGGTTATGGTGTACAACTTCCTTGCCACGGTGCTCGCCAAGGCGGCCGTGATCCTCGTCGAGGCCCTGGTCATCCGCCTGGTCCAGAGCTGGGTGGACAAGGCGCTTCCCGAAGCCGCCTGACCCCGCCCTGACCGGTCCCGGCCGGTCTCGACCGGTCCTGCGCCGGTCCGTCCACCTCCCGCTCACCCGTCACCGCGCGACCCGCCATGATTGAGGCGTGGAGACGCACAGTGGGTGAGCGGCCCTACGTCCTGCTGTCGGTGGCGATGTCGATCGACGGCTTTATCGACGACGCCTCCGGCGCGCCGCTCGCCCTGTCCAACGAGGCCGACTTCGACCGCGTGGACGAGGTGCGCGCCGGCTGCGACGCGATCCTGGTCGGCGCCGGCACCATCCGCGCCGACGACCCGCGGCTCGTCGTGCGATCCGCGGCCCGCCGTGCCGAACGGGTGCGGCGAGGGCTCACCGAGACCCCGGTCAAGGTCACGCTGACCGGCCGCGGCGACCTGGACCCCGAACGCCGCTTCTTCGCGCTCGGCGACGCCGAGAAGATCGTTTACGTCACGGGCCCGTCCGCCGGGCGGGTCCGCCGCACCCTCTCCGGCGTGGCCACCGTCGTCGACGCCGGCGACCCGCTCGACCTTCCCGGCGTGCTCGCCAACCTGGCCGCGCGCGGGGTCGGCCGGCTCATGGTCGAGGGCGGCACCGCCGTCCACACGCTCTTCCTGGCCCACGGGCTGGTGGACGAGCTGCACCTGGTCGTCGCCCCGTTCCTGGTCGGCGACCCCGCCGCTCCCCGCTTCGTCGGCGGCGCGTCCTTCCCTTACGGCCACGACCGGCCGATGCGGCTCGCCGAGGCGCGCCCCATCGGGGACGTCGTCCTCCTCCGCTACCTGCCTCCGGAGCCCTCCGATGCCTGACGCCCCGGCCACCCCCGCCCCCGAGGACGACCGGCGGTGGCTGGAGCGCACCATCGAGCTCTCGCGCCGCTGCCCGGTTTCCACCACCGCCTTCGCCGTGGGAGCCGTCGTCGTGGCCGGTGACGGCACGGTCCTGGCCACCGGCCACTCCCGTGAGGGCGACCCGCACGACCACGCCGAGGAGGCCGCCCTGGCCAAGATCGTCCCCGGCGACCCCCGGCTCGCCTCGGCGACCCTCTACAGCTCGCTCGAACCGTGCACCAGGCGCGCCTCGCGTCCCCGCACCTGCACCGAGCTGATCATCGCCGCGGGCGTTCCCCGCGTCGTCTTCGCCTGGCGCGAACCCGACGTGTTCGTCGACTGCACCGGCGCCGAGACCCTCCGCGACGCCGGTGTCGAGGTCGTCGAGCACCCCGGCCTCGCCGCCGCGGCCCGCGAGGTCAACGCCCACCTGTTCACCCGCTGACCGCGGGCGGCCCTCACCAGGGAACCGTCGGATACCACCCGTAGCCGAACATGGCGGGCAGGCGGACGTCCCAGTAGATGACGGTGAAGGCGCCGGCGACCAGGAAGGCCGCGGCGGTCACCGTCACCAGGCGGCGGGGCTCGGCCACCAGCCAGCGGGCGAACCGGCCCCGGCCCGCCAGCGTGAGCAGCGTGAACAGCACCGCCATCACCACGATGTTGCCCAGCGACTGCAGGACGAACACGGCCGCGCCGTACAGCGGGTTGTGGGTCTGCGCGGCGTAGGTGAACAGCTTGTGGAACAGCGGGAACGGGCGGCCGATGAGGAAGCCGCCCACCAGCGCGCCCAGCACGACCAGGCGCGCGCCCGGGAAGCGGCGCTCCAGGCCCGCCAGCGGGTCGGGCACCAGCCGCAGCGCGGCCAGGCCGAGCCAGACGAACACCAGCCCGATGACGCCGAAGACCACCGACGCCTGGATCAGCCGCACGGGCAGCCCGTTGCCGACGGTCGCGGTCGACAACTGCGGCAGCCGCTCGCCGAGCAGCGCGCCCACGGCTCCGTACAGGCCGCTCACCACGACCATGCCGATCGCGAGGCGACCGAGCGGGCGCAGCGTCGCGCCCAGCCGGTCGCGCCAGGACGCGCCCTCGCGCACCAGCGGCACCACCGCGCCGAACGCCGCGACGTTGCAGGCGGTGAACGTGCCGGCCAGGCCCGAGACGAACGCGAAGACCGCGCCCGCCACCACGCCGGTGATCGCGGTGCCCTTGGCGTCGTGCCCGAGCAGCGTGTTGGCGACGTTGTCCCCGATCACGCTGTCGACGAAGTGGAAGGACCACAGAGCGGCGAGGACCGCTCCGGCGAGCACGCTCAGCACGACCAGGCGGCCTCGGTGGGCGGGCGGTTCGTCGGCCGGGGCCAGGGGGCCGCCGCGCGCGGACTCGGCAAGCGTCATGACACATCCTTATGGCAGGGGGGACGGCGGGAGACGTGCACGCTGATCAGTGGCCACTGATCACGACTGTGAATCCCTTGTCGCCTCTCGTCAAGGCACCGTCCACGCCGTGGAGGGCGGGGGCGCGGGAGGGGTGGGCCGATATCCGTGCCCGGGGGTCGGAGCTCGCGTATTGTCCGGTTAAGCTGCACGGCGGGCCATTCACGGCACACCCGATCATCCCTAGGGAGAGGAAGACGCATGTACAAGGAATTCGCGATCGAGGCCGTGATGTGGCTGATCCCGATCGTGGTGCTTCTGGGCATCGCCCTGCTGGTCACCGCCACCGCCTGAGCCGCCTCCTTTCACGGACGGCGGCCGGCGAGCGCGCGAGCGAGGTGTCACCGTGCTCGAAGTCCTCGGGGTCGACCACTGGGGCGAGGAAGCGTACCTGGCACTGATCGACGGCAACCCGCTCACCGCCGACGAGCTCGCCGGGGTCACCACCGTCGACCGGGAGGTGATGGGCGCGGTGCTCCAGCGCCTGGAGGACCGCGGGCTGATCTCCCGGGTGCCCGGCCAGCCGGTGCGCTACGCGGCGCTGCCCCCGCAGACCGCCATCGAGGTGCTGCTGCTGTCGCGTGAGCGCGACATCAAGCGCGTGCGCGCGCTCGCGCACCACCTGGGCGAGCGCCACCGCAGGGCCCGATTCGGAGGGGACGCCTCCGAGCTGATCGAGGTCATCTCCGGCCCGGAAGCGGTAGCGAGGTCGGGACAGCAGTTGCTGCGCCGGGCCCAGAAGGTCGTCCGCGGCATCGACGCCCCGCCGTACGCGCGGGCCATCGGCGGCGAACGGGTCTCCTCGCGGGTGAACGTGCTGGAGCACACGGTGCGGCGGCGCTTCATCCACGAGCACGGCACCCTGCGGACGGCCGGGCAGGCCCGCCACCTGGAGGAGGGCGTCGCCGCCGGGGAGGAGATCCGCGTCCTGGCGAACGTGCCGATGAAGATGATCCTCGCCGACGACGACCTCGGGCTGATCCCCCTGCGGGCGACGCCCCGCGTCCTCGACTCGTGCATTCTGGTGCATCCCTCCTCGCTGCTGGACGCCCTGTCCACCCTGTTCGAGATGCTGTGGCGCCAGTCGCAGCCGTTCCTGCCGGGCCAGGCCGCCGCGAACGGGGACCCGGCGGGCGCGCCCGGCGATCCGCCGCTCAGCGAGGAAGAGCGGCGCATCGTCTCGCTGCTGGCCCTCGGCCTGCCGGACGAGGCGATCGCCCGGCAGCTCGACATGGGGCACCGCACCGTCCAGCGCCGCATCCAGGCGCTCATGGTCCGGCTGTCGGCCACCAGTCGCTTCCAGGCCGGCGTCCTGGCCGCCCGGCGCGGCTGGTGGGACCCCGACGCGCCCGGGTGAAGCGATGTGACGGCGTGAACGCCGCGTGAACGCCGCAACGGCCCTCCCATCCTCAGGCGTGCGCCGGTCCCCGCGGGATGGAGTGGTGTGGAGCCCCACGGGGACCGGCCGTTCAGGGGAGGTCACGGCGGGCCCGGGCGGCGTCGCCCGGGCCCGCCCCGGTCAGTCCTGGTGGCCGCCGGGCCCGGGCGGTCGCACCCGCATGCTCACCGGCACCGACGCCGACGGGTACGGGGTGTCCCCTCCGACGGTCAGCGCCGCCGTGTACTCCGTGCCGACCGTGGTGACCCGCCGGTCCGCGTCCAGTTCCACGGTGACCGTGGTGCTGTGCCCCGGTTCGATCCGGTTCGTACCCGCCCGCGCCGACAGCCACGGGACGTCGGCGTACGGCCGGTCGTAGCCGGGCAGCCTGACCGCCTGGGCGCTCGGCTCGCCGGTCGCGACGTCCATGCCGCCGACCAGGTAGAACCCCGGGGCGCCGGTGGCGTAGACCGCCGTGACCGGGGCGTTGGGCAGCGGGGACCAGGTGTCGAGGCCCGGGTCGTAGGCGTACCCCTCATTGGTGATCGCGTTCTGGCTCCAGCTGTAGCCGGTGGAGATCAGCAGCTCGCCGTTGGCGGCGGCGTACGCGGAGACCGCGAGGTCCACCGGCATGTCGGCGATGGGCGACCAGGCGTTGACGGCCGGGTCGTAGGCGTACGCCTTGGCCGTGGTGCCCTCACGGGTGAAACCGCCGGCGCAGTACAGCCTGCCGCCGATGCCGCCGCACGACAGGGAGTCGACGCCGTAGGGGTAGGAGGCGGCCTTCGCCCAGCGGTCGGCCGCCGGGTCATAGACCATGACGTCGCCGTGGTCGCAGTCCTCCGCGCCGCCGGTCCCCATCGTGCAGCCGCCGACGATGTACAGCTTCCCGTCCAGGGTCGCCGCGCCGGAGGAGCCGTACGGGTGGGGGTTCGGGGCGACGGTGCGCCAGGCGCCCGTCTTGGGGTCGTAGACCTCGGTGGCCTCGACGGTGCCTCCCATGGCGTTGCGGCCCGAGGTGAGGTAGAAGCGCCCGTCGATGAAGCCGCCGGCCGCCGTCGCGCGGCGGTACACCGGCGCGGCCAGCGTGGTCCACACGCCGGTACGCGGGTCGTAGGACGCCCAGTGGTCGGAGAAGTTCGTGAGCTCCGTGCTCCTGCCCAGCCCGGCGTACAGCTTGCCGTCGTAGAGGCCGGCGACCATGCCGATCGACGGCTTCGGCATGGCGGGGAGCTGCTGCCAGGCGGTGCCGCCGTCCTGCGTGGTGACCGCGCCGGGCGCCGGGGCGGCGAGCCTGCCGTTCGCGCGGCCGAGGACGCCGGGCCTGATCCGGTCACGCTCGACCTTGACCCGGTTGAGCGGAGCCCCCGCGGCCTGCTCCGCCGCCTGGCCCGCCGACCGGTTCAGCTCGCCCAGCGTCACGGTGGCGGGCGCGGTGCCGGTGTTGCGCACCGTGAACCTCAGCTTCTCCTTCTCGCCCCAGGTGACCGGGGCCGACAGCGCGGCCGGGGACACCGCGAGCCGGCCCGCCTTCAGCGGGAAGTCGGCGCGGGCGACGCCCTTGGTGACCTTCACCCGCTCGGCCAGCGCGGGATAGTGGAAGGCCGCCTTGTCCGCGGTGATCCGCCGCTCGCCCGTCCTGGGGGAGAACAGCCAGTAAAGCCCGTCGCCGTGGATCGGGTCCTGCGGCGCGGCCACGCTGGTGGCGGGGGCCGCGCCGGGCGCCGAGACGGTGGCGCCGGTCACGCCGGCCCCGGTGTTGGCGTCGGTCACCCTGCCGATGACCAGACCGCCCTCGGCCGGGCCGAACACGCGGGTGCCGACGGCCACCCTGTCGACCTCCCAGATGTTGCCCAGGCCGCCCACGTAGTGGAACCGCACGCGCACGTCGCGCTTGCCGGCGAACGGGGCCAGGGACACCGACACGTGCTCGGGCCCGACGATGCTCGGCGGCGAGTTCCACAGCGTGTACCAGTTCGCGCCGCCGTCGAAGCTGACGTCCATGGTGGCCGTCGGGACGTCGATGCGCTGGACCGGCGGGAAGTGGGTGTCGAACTCGACGACGGGCGTCTTCTCGCGCGACAGGTCGAAGGACGGGCTGCGCAGCTCGGTGTCCACCTCGGCCCAGCCGTGGTGGAAGTCGTCGACGATCGCGAAGCCGCCGCCGCCCCCGGTCTGGTTGGACCGGCCGAGCGGGTCGTCGAAGTCCCAGCCGCCGTTGTCGTTGTTGTTCTTCACCGTCCAGCCCGCGGGGGCCGACCGGGTCTCGAAGTCCTGGACCGAGCCGCCGTGGTAGCTCAGCGTGTACCCGGGGGCGCCGGCCTTCGCCGTGTCCACCGGGACGGAGACGTCCGCGGTCACCGCGGCGCGGCCGAGCGTCACCGACGTGGTGGCGGGCAGGTAGCCGGGGTAGTTCGCGGTGACGGTCAGCTTGTAGGTGGCGTCCTGCGGCAGGCTGACGCTGTAGCGGCCGGTCGCCGGGTCGGTGTTGACCGGCGCGCCGGGCACGCCCTCGATGGTGACCTTCGCGTAGAGGGGCCAGCCGTGTCCGCCGCCGTCGGTGACGGTGCCCGAGATCGTCTTCGTGGGCAGCGGGTCGAGCGCCACATCGCGGGTGAGGGCCGCGCCGTCATCCAGGGTCACCCCGTCCAGCGACGCCTGCCGGTATCCGTAGGCGCTGACGACGCCCTGGTAGGCGCCCGCCGGGACGGCCAGGCGGTAGGCGCCGTCCGTCCCCGTGGTCGCCCTGTAGTCGCCGAAGGTGACCAGGGCGCCCGCCAGCGGGGCCTTGGTGGCCGCGTCGGTGACCGTGCCGGAGATCGTCCCGTGCGGGCCGCCGCGGAAGGCCGCGACGCCCTTGGGCGTGCCCAGCCCGGTCGGGCCGTCGTACCCCTCCCCCGCCACGCACAGGTACGCCGGGTCACAGGACGGCTCGGTGCCGAAACCGCACAGCCCCGCCGGGCAACTGGCGTTGTCCCCCTGAGTGACGTCGTTCAGCGCGCCGCGCGCGGCGTAGGGGTAGGAGTTGGCGTCCGTGCCCTCCACCGGGGTCCCGGCGACGGCGTAGACGCCGGTGATGATCGGAGAGGCGGCGCTGGTGCCGCCGTAGACGGCCCAGCCGGTGTCGGAGTAGCTGTTGTAGACCGCGACGCCGGTCACCGGGTCGGCGACGGCGGCGACGTCCGCGATCGTGCGCCCGGCGCAGCCGGTGTCGGACTGGAAGGCCGGCTTGGCCGCGTACCGCGAGCATCCCGAACCGGGGGCGCCCCAGCGGTCGACGCCGCCGGACCGCCAGTGGGAGTTCCAGACCTTCTCCGACCAACCGCGCGCCGTGCCGGCGTCGCGCACCAGCGAGGTGCCGCCGACCGAGGTCACGTACGTCGAGGCCGCGGGGTAGGACGCGCCGTAGCCCGCGTCCCCGGAGGCCGCCACGATGGCCACCCCCGGGTGGTTGTAGTACACGTCCAGCGTCCCCTGGTCGGGGTACTCCTGGGCGGTGCCGTAGGAGTTGTTGACGAACCTGGCGCCCAGCGTGACGGCCTGGTCCACGGCGATGCCGAGGTCCACGGGGAAGTTGGAGTCGGCCTCGACGAGCAGCAGCCGCGCGCGCGGCGCGATCGCCGACACCATGTCCAGGTCCAGGGCGATCTCGCCGGCCCAGCCTCCGTCGGCCTGCGGGTACTCGGTGCCGCCGCGCTGGTCCACCTTGCGGAAGCAGCCGTTCGCGGTCGTGCACGGCGGCAGACCGTACTGGGCGCGGTAGACGGCGAGGTCGGCCTCGGCCGCCGGGGCGTCGAAGGCGGCCACGACCGCGATGGTCTGGCCCGCGCCGCCGTCGGCCGGCAGGTCGTAGGCGCTGAGCAGGTCGGCCGGGCCGTGCCCGTCGGGGGTGGCGCCGGCGGCCATCGGGCCCGTCCGGCGCCTGGCCCCCTCGGGCAGGCCGCGGCGCATCGCGAAGCAACTGGCCCTGCCCTCGCCGGGGGCGTCGCACAACGGCTGCGCCGTCTCGGCGGCCTTGGCCGCCTCCCGCTCTCTCGCCGCGTCCGGGGTGGAGGCCGGCGCGGGCGTCGCCCCCGGGCCACCGGGCGTCGGGGCGGGGGTGGAGACCGGCGCGGGGGTGGGGGCGGCCTGCGCCGCCGCGGCCAGGGAGGGTTGCGAGGTCAGCGTGAGCACGGCGAGGACGACGGCGGCGAGCAGGCCCGCGCGACGGCCGCCCCTCCTCCGCCCCGGCCATGGCCGTGGTGCTGGTCCTGTCCAGGTACGCAAAGGGGGTCGCTCCTGCTCTCCAGGGGGTGCCGCGGGCCTGGCGGCGGGCGGCGGAGATCGTGCATCTTCGGAGCCGAAACTCCGGCATCAGGGGCAACAGCGTCAATATCACCAAGCGGCGGGATGGTGCCGTGACGCGTTCACGCCAGGGACACGCGAGGGCTGGGCCAGGCACGGCGCCGACCGGGTCAGGACACCAGGTGGGCGCCGCACGCCCCGAAACCGGCCGCGCCCGCGGCGCCGGCCACGACAACCAGCCGCACGCGCGGCGAGGGCACAACGCGTTCCTCCTCGTGGTGAGGTGATAGCGGGCCTGCGCCGGGAAGTGAGAACAGGTGAGCGGGGAAGGAAGCGCGGTGGGCACGCCCCCCGTGGCGGCCGTCGAGCGCCCGTCTACTGTGAGACGGATCGCGCGGGAGGATGACCAGGCACGCCGTCCGGCCGGCCCCGCGCAGGACGCACGCTCCGCCGACGCAGGAGAGGTCCCATGAACCGGCTGAAGGACGCCACGAGCCCGTACCTGCTGCAGCACGCGGACAATCCCGTCCACTGGCATCAATGGGGCGAGGACGCTTTCGCCGAGGCCCGCGCGCGCGACGTGCCGCTGCTGATCTCCGTCGGCTACTCGGCCTGCCACTGGTGCCACGTCATGGCCCACGAGTCCTTCGAGGACGCCGAGACGGCCAAGATGATGAACGAGCTGTTCGTGAACGTCAAGGTCGACCGCGAAGAGCGTCCCGACGTGGACGCCGTCTACATGAGCGCCACCACCGCGATGACCGGCCAGGGCGGCTGGCCGATGACCGTGTTCGCCACCCCCGACGGCCATCCCTTCTACGCCGGCACCTACTTCCCTCGACGGCGCTTCCAGCAACTGCTGGCCGGAGTGTCGCAGGCGTGGACCGGGCAGCGCGACGCCGTGCTCGCCCAGGGGTCCCAGGTGGTCGACGCGCTGAGCCAGGGGGCGGACCTGCCGCGCGGGTCCACGCCGACGCGCGAGGTGCTGGAAGGGGCGGTGCAGGACCTCTCCCGCACCTTCGACCCGGCCCGCGGCGGGTTCGGCGGCGCACCCAAGTTCCCGCCCTCGATGGTGCTGGAGTTCCTGCTCAGGCACGGCACCCCTCGCGCGCTGTCGATGGCCGAGAAGACGCTGGAGGCGATGGCGCGCGGCGGCATGTACGACCAGCTCGCCGGGGGCTTCGCCCGTTACAGCGTCGACGCCGGCTGGGTGGTCCCGCACTTCGAGAAGATGCTCTACGACAACGCCCTGCTGATGCGGGTGTACGCCCACTGGTGGCGCGCCTCGGGCTCCCCGCCGGCCAGGCGCGTCGCACTGGAGACCGCCGAGTGGCTGCTGCGCGAGCTGGGCACCCAGGAGGGCGGCTTCGCCTCGGCTCTGGACGCCGACAGCGAGGGCGAGGAGGGCAGGTTCTACGTCTGGACGCCCCAGCAGTTGCGGGAGACGCTGGGCGAGGAGCGCGGCGCCTGGGCCGCCTCGGTGTTCTCGGTGACCGAGGAGGGCACCTTCGAGCACGGCTCCTCGGTGCTGCAACTGCTGTCGGACCCGGTCGACCAGGCGATGCTGACCGACGTCCGCAAAGCGCTGCTCAAGGCCCGCTCGGCCCGGGTGCGGCCCGGCCGCGACGACAAGGTGGTGGCCGCCTGGAACGGGCTCGCCATCGCCGCCCTGGCCGAGGTCGGGGCGCTGTTCGACCGGCGCGACCTGGTGGGCGCGGCGCGCGCCGCCGCCGAGCTCCTCGTCCGGGTGCACCTGGACGGCTCACGCCTGGCCCGCACCTCGCGGGACGGCCGGGTGGGGGCCAACGCGGGAGTGCTGGAGGACTACGCCGACGTCGCCGAGGGGTTCCTCGCCCTGTACGGGGTCACCGGGGAGTCGCGGTGGTTCCGGGAGGCGGGCGCCCTGCTGGACACGGTGCTCGACCGGTTCCCCGACGGGCGCGGCGGGTTCTACGACACCGCCGACGACGGCGAGCGGCTGTTCCAGCGGCCCCAGGACCCGACCGACGGAGCGACGCCGTCGGGGCAGTTCGCCGCGGCCGGGGCCCTGCTGACGTACGCGGCGCTCACCGGGTCGGAACGTCACAGAGAGGCCGCCGAGGCCGCCCTGGGCACGGTCACGACGCTCGCCGACCGGCACGCGCGCTTCGCCGGATGGGGGCTGGCCGTGGCCGAGGCCGCCCTGGCCGGGCCGGTCGAGGTCGCGATCACCGGTGCCCTCGACGACCCGCGCACCTCCGCGCTGCACCGCGCCGCGCTCATGGCGGGCGTCCCGGGCACGGTGATCGCGCTCGGCGACGCCGGGGTGCCGCTGATGGAGGGCCGCGGCCTGGTCGACGGCCGGCCGGCCGCGTACGTCTGCCGCAACTTCGCCTGCCGCATGCCGGTGACCACCCCGGCCGACCTGTCCAAGGAACTCCGCACCATCTCCTGACGCGGGTCCCCGTTCGCAGACGCCGCGCGACACCACCGCCTCCGGCATGCCCCGCGACACCACCGCCTCCGGCATGCCCGGCGACGCTCGGCCACGCCTCGTTCCCGTACCCGGCAGAACCGACACAGGTCCCAAGTCGTAGGACAGGATCGCGCCCGATCATGGCCGTCCTGGGAGGGCCCTCGGTAGATCTGGAGCACCGGGCGGGCCGTGCTCCCGCCGGCGTCGGAAAGGGGCGCACGGCACGCCGGAACAGCGACGGAGAAGGAGACCGTGCGAATGTGGATCGACAAACTGGCCGCGACGACCGCCGTGGCGATGGCCGGCGCGGTGCTGTTCGCGAGCCCGGCGGCGGCCGGTGCGAGCACCGCGCCACCGGCCGGGACCAGCGCCGCCGCGGCGGCCGCCGGAGCCGTCACCGAGTCCGTGATGAGCGCGGCGGCCGCGGGCGAGGACGTCCGGGCCGGGGTGGCCCGGGCCTGCGCCACCCCGTGCAGCTGGGTCTCCGCGCCGGTATCGACCCAGATCCTCGCCCTGAAGGCGGCGGAACTGAAGGCGCAGCAGCTCGCCCAGGTGGGCTACACGATCCTGACCACCACCGCGAAGGCGCAGCAGGACGCCGCCACGTGGAGAGGGCACGTGACGTACCGCTGACAGGCCGATCCCGTCCTTGGGCCCCGGGGCCGTGGGCCGGATCCACCCGGCCCCCGGCCGCCCCGGCCCTCTCGGGTCGTAGGGGCGCGGAAAGCTGCGACGATCTCCCCGGGTGACGCCGGGCCGAAGACCGGGCTGAGCGGAAGGTGAGACCGTCCCGCCTCCCGCTCGGTTTCCTTGCGCGGTCGTATCTCAGATCGCGCGGTTCCGGTCCGTGGTCACGGCCGGGCGATCAGGCGGCCTGGAACTTCTCCCAGTCGCTGACGGCCGTCGAGCGCGCCCGCAGCATCCCGTAGTCGGCGCCGGTGTACCCCACCTCGGCGGACACGTACTTGTTGTTGAACAGGGACTTTATGGTGCAGTAGGACTGGGTGCAATCGACCCAGAACTTCTCCCAGTCGTTGACGTTGAGCCCGCGCGCCCGGAGAAGGCCCATGAAGCGGCCCGTGTAGCCCATCTCGGCGGTCACATAACGCTTGGCGGCCAACGAATAGATCGTCCAATACTTGCCTTCGTTGCAGATTCTGAACTTCTCCCAGTCACCGGTGGAGCCGGACCGGGCGCGAAGCACGTTGTTGGTGTCCCCCTCGTACTTCAGTTCGGCGCTGACCCGAAGGAAGCCCGCGCCGATGGAGGCCAGGCCCCCCTCCGAGCAGTTGCCGGCGACCTTGGCACTCGCGCCGCCGCGCTGGGCCGCGAGCTGAGCCAGGTTGATGACCTTGCCGCCCGCCGGGGCCGACGCCGCGGCCGTGCCGGCGAACCCCGCGGGCGCCGCGGCCAGCACGACCGCCCCCGCCGCCACGGCCATGCCGCACGCGCGGAAGCCATTGGTGAATCTCACGTTTCCTCTTTCCCACGATCTTGTGCGACTACCTGCCGCGATCAAGCGGCCGCCGGAAACGGTACGGGTGGGCGGGTCTGTGGCTCGATGGACTAATACCGCCCGCATCTGCGCACTTTTTCCTTATCAGGAGCAGCTCGTGGTCTGTCAGGGCATGGGCGACGGCCGGCTCGCAAGGCGGTGGTGACGGGGCGTCAGATCAGCGAAAGACCGCGGCTGAAGGCGCCGTGATCAGCGGGAGACCGCGGCCGAAGGCGCCGTGATCGGGCGATGGGGCCGTCCGGGGTGAAGACCGTCCAGTGGCGTCAGCCGGGCGGGAGGTCCGCGGGGAGGTCGTCGGGCCCCTGCTGGTCGGGCGGATTGGGCGGGTTGGGGCCGCCGTCCGGACCGCCCTCGGGGCCGCCGCCGTTCGGGTCTCCGTCGGGGGCGTTCCGCGCGTCGGGACGGTCGCCGTCCGGGCCGCCCGGGTCATGGCTCGGCGGGGTCACGTCCGGCGGGCCGTTCGGACCGTTCGTGCCGTCCGGACCCGCCGTCGGCTGGTCGGTGGGCGGGGCGCCGGTGTCGCGGTCGGCGTTCCAGCCGGTGTCGCCCCAGCCGCCCCAGCCGTCGCGGCCGTAGGGGTCGTAGGAGGCCGAGCCGGGGAAGTCCTCCACCGGCTTGCCGGCCATCGCCTCGGACATGAACGCCCGCCACACCTGCGCGGGCAGCGAACCGCCGAACAGGGCGCCGTACCCGGGGACGCTCACGGTCTTGTTGTCGTCGCGGAACATGTTCACCGCGGCGGACAGTTGCGGGGTGTACCCCACGAACCACACCGCGCTGGAGGAGTCGCTGGTGCCGGTCTTGCCCGCCACCGGACGGTCGTACAGGCGGGCCGCGGTGCCGGTGCCGCTCTGGACGACCTGCTGCATCGCGTAGGTGGCGTCGGCGGCGGTGGCCTCGCTGAAGGCGCGGACCCCCGGGACGGTGAACTTCCTTGTCTTGCCCTTGGCGTCGGTCACCGAGCGGATGACGTGCGCCTCCTTGTGGACGCCGCCCGCGGCGAACGTGGCGAACCCCGACGCCTGCTGGACGGCGCTCACCGACGCCGTGCCGAGGGGGAAGGTCGGGAAGTCCTTCTGCTTGGCGATCTGCTCGGCCGGGATGCCCGCCGCCTCGGCGGCCGCGGCGACCTTCCTCAGCCCGACCTTCTGCGCGAGGTCGACGAAGGCGGTGTTCACCGAGTTGCGGGTGGCCTCCACCAGGTCGATGGCCGAGCCGTAGGAGGCGCCGCCGGAGTTCGGGATGGGCTGCTTGGCCGAGGCCACCCTGATCGGGGAGTTGCCCTCCACCCGGGTGTTGAGGTCCAGGCCGTCCTCCAGCGCGGCGGCCAGCGTGTACGGCTTGAAGGTGGACCCGGCCTGCACCTTGGCCGAGAAGGCGTTGTCGTACTGGTTGGCGGCGTAGTCCCTGCCGCCGTAGAAGGCGACGACCTCGCCGGTGCCGGGCGCGACGGCCGCGAGCCCGGTGCGCACCTTGCTGGAGGTGTCCTCGGGCAGGGTCTCCTCGACGGCGCGCTCGGCGGCGGCCATGAGCTTCTTGTCGAACGTCGTGGTGATCTTCAGGCCGCCCTGCTGGATGTCCTCGTCGGACAGGCCCCTGCGGTTCAGCTCGGCCCGCACCTGGGCCAGGACGTACCCCTTCTGCCCGTTGAGCGAGAGCGGGTTCTTCAGCTTGGCGAGCGTGGGGAAGCTCAGCGAGGCCGCCTCGGCGGGGTCGAGCGCACGCGTCTCGACCATGGCCTTGACCACCGCCTGCCAGCGGGCCCGGGCGGCGGAAAGGTCGGCGCCTCGGGGGGCGGCGAAGCGCGACGGCTGCTGGATCACCGCCGCCAGGTAGGCCCCCTGGGCGGCGGTCAGCTTGTCGACGTCCTTGCCGAAGTAAGCCTGCGCGGCGGCCTGGACGCCGTACGCGCCCCGGCCGAAGTAGATGGTGTTGAGGTACTGCTCCAGCACCCAGGACTTGGACCTCGACTGGTCGACCTTGAGCGCGATCATGATCTCTTTGAGCTTGCGCACGGCCGACCGCTCCTGGCTCAGCCCGCTGTAGTAGTTGCGGACGAGCTGCTGGGTGATCGTCGAGCCGCCCTGGATCTGGTTGCCGGTCACCGTCGACCACATGGCGCGGGCCGTGCCCTCGATCGACACGCCCTGGTCCTGGTAGAACGTGCGGTTCTCGACGGCGATGACCGCGTCGCGGACCACCTGGGGCACCTTGTCGATGTCCACGTTCTTGCGGTTGACGCCCTGCCGGGCGAGCACGGTCTTGCCGTCGCGGTAGTAGATCAGCGAACCCTGCGCGGTCGCGTCCTTCTGGGTGGTGTCCGGGATCGGCGTGAGCACCCAGGCCACGGCGAACAGGGCGGCCAGGCAGAGCACGACGATGCCACCGGCGATCACGAAGCGGCGGAGGAGACGCCGCCTGAAACGGCGCTTCCTGTCTGCGTCCCGCACGGCGCAACCCCCGATCTACTGCTCAGCAAACCCCCGTAAGCTGGGCGGATCGTCCTACGGTAAACGATACGTAACGGTGCGCCGTCCGTCGAGCGGCGGGTCCGTTCAACGGTCGCGGCGGCGTGGGACCTCCGCCACCAGGGGCAGCACCCGGTAGGCGACCGGCGTGTCCAGCGCGATCACCGACGACGTGCGCACCACCCCCTCGACGTCCACGATCAGGTCGATGACCCGTTGCAGGTCGGCGTTACTCCGCGCGACCACACGGCACAGCATGTCACCACCACCCGTGATCGTGTGGACCTCCAGCACTTCCGGTATGGAGGCGAGCAGCCCCGCGACGGGCTCGTGGCCGCTGACCTGTCTGATCTGGAGGGTGACGAACGCGGTCACCTGGTAGCCGAGCGCGGCGGGGTCCACGTCCGGGCCGAACCCGGTGATCACGCCGCTCGCCGTCAGGCGGTCCATCCTCGCCTGCACCGTGCCGCGCGCCACCCCGAGCCTGCGCGACGCCTCCAGGATGCCCACGCGCGGCTCGGCGGCGAGCAGCGCGATCAACCGGGCGTCCAGCTCATCGATCGTCATGGTGTACAGGATTACCGGCGTTTCCGACTCTCCGCTAGGCAATCTGCCCACCATTTCGGGTAACACTTGCGCATTCCAGCCATCCGGCCGGAAAGTGGCCCCATGAGCGATGTATTTCCCGTACACGGCATGGACTCGGTGGTGTTCGCCGTGGGCAACGCCAAGCAGGCGGCCCACTACTACTCCTCGGCCTTCGGTATGCGCCTGGTCGCGTACAAGGGCCCCGAGACGGGAAGCCGGGACGAGGTGGCGTACGTGCTCACCTCCGGCAGCGCGCGCTTCGAACTGCGCGGCTCGGTGCGCCCCGGCACCGAGATCGCCCGGCACGTGACCGAGCACGGAGACGGCGTCATCGACCTGGCGCTGGACGTGCCCGACGTCGAGGCCGCCTACGCGCACGCGGTCGCCGCCGGCGCCCGCGGCCTGGCCGAGCCGCACGTCGTCGAGGACGAGCACGGCAAGGTCGTCATGGCCGCCATCGCCACCTACGGCCAGACCCGCCACACCCTGGTCGACCGCGCCAACTACAGCGGCGTCTACCTGCCCGGCTACGTCGCCGCCGCCCCGCTGGTCGAGCCGCCGGACAAGCGGTACTTCCAGGCCATCGACCACTGCGTGGGCAACGTCGAGCTCGGCCGGATGGACGAGTGGGTGGAGTTCTACAAGCGCGTCATGGGCTTCACCAACATGGCCGAGTTCATCGGCGACGACATCGCCACCGAGTACTCCGCGCTGATGTCCAAGGTCGTCGCGAACGGCACCCGCAAGGTCAAGTTCCCGCTGAACGAGCCGGCGGTCAGCCGCAAGAAGTCGCAGATCGACGAGTACCTGGAGTTCTACGGCGGACCCGGCGTCCAGCACATCGCCCTGGCCACCAACGACATCGTGCGCACCGTCGAGCGGATGCGCGCCGCCGGGGTGGAGTTCCTGGACACGCCCGACTCCTACTACGACGACCCCGCGCTGCGCGCCCGCATCGGCGAGGTCCGCGCGCCGATCGAGGAGCTGAAGCGGCACCGCATCCTGGTGGACCGCGACGAGGACGGCTATCTGCTGCAGATCTTCACCAAGCCGGTGCAGGACCGGCCCACGGTGTTCTTCGAGTTCATCGAGAGGCACGGCTCCCTCGGCTTCGGCAAGGGCAACTTCAAGGCGCTGTTCGAGGCCATCGAGCGCGAGCAGGCCAGGCGCGGCAACCTCTGACCCTCCCCGCGCGGCCATGCCCTCCCATGGCCGCGCCTTCCCTGCGGCCATGACCCCCCACGTGGCCGTGCACCCAAAGCGGCCATGACCCCCCACATGGCCGTGCACCACATGCGGCCATGAACCCCCACATGGCCGTGCACCACGCACGGCCGCGCCGCGCGCGGCCGTGGACGGCGCCGAACCGGGGCACGCCCCCGCCCCGGTTTGGCGCCACCGCTTCCCGGCGATCAGTCACTCATGAGATCACCAGGAGGCGGACCGTACGACGGCCCCCCGGACGAGCCGCACGAGCCGCACGGGGGGCCGCCGTATGGGACCCCGGAGACCCCCTACGGCCCCGCGGGGCCGTCCGGCGCGCGCCCCTGGGAGGGGTACGACCAGGGCGGACCACCGTACGGGCCCTGGGGCGCCCCGCTCGGCGGGCGCTGGCGCCGGCTGTTCGCCGGGCTGCTGGACCTCGTGATCGTGAGCGTGCTGACCTCGCCGTTCTCCACGACCCTGACCGTGCGGGCCGCCGACGGCAGCCTGGAGGCCGTCCGCACCGTCAACGGCCTCGGCGTCGCGGTCGTCTGGTTCCTGTACTACTGGCTGCTCACGGCCTTCTGGAACGGCCAGACCGTCGGCAAGAAACTCTTTCGCCTGCGGGTCGTGCAGTTCCCCACCCAAGAGCGGGTCTCGGCCGGGCAGGTGGCGGTCCGCGAGATCGTCTACGGGATCTTCGGCGTGGTGTGCTGCCTGGGCCTGGTCGATCTGCTGTGGATCCTGTTCGACGGAAAAAAGCAGGCCCTGCACGACAAAGCCGCCTCCACCATTGTCGTAGACGCCTGATGACCTGCGGTTTTTCACGTAGGCTGCCTGACATGCAGCTCAAGGGTCCACGGCGGATGACCACCGCCCTGCTGTCGGCCGGGGTCGTCGTGCTGAACGCCTGCGCGCCCTCGAACGGGGCGACCGCGCCCAGCGGGGCGCCCGACGCCCAGTCGTCGAAGGACGGCACGATCGGCGCGGCCGGCATCGGCGACGCCGACTTCCCCACCGACGGCAACGGCGGCTACGACGTCGAGCACTACGGGCTGCGGCTCTCCTACGACCCGGCGGTGAAGAACCTCTCGGGCACCGCGGAGGTCAGGGCCCGCGCCACGCAGGGTTTGTCCCGCTTCGACCTCGACCTGCACGGCTTCACCGTCCACAAGGTCAGCGTGGACGGACGGCCCGCCACCTTCACTCGCAAGGGCGACGAACTGGTCATCGACCCGGCCGCCATGCTGGCCAAGGGCGCGGTGTTCACGGTCGCCGTCGACTACGGCGGCCGGCCCGACCCCGTCCGCAACTCCTCCAACCTGGGCACCTACGGCTTCATCCCCACCAAGGACGGCGCGTTCGTCACCAGCGAGCCCAACGGCGCCAGGACCTGGTTCCCGTGCAACGACCATCCCGCCGACAAGGCGACCTACGACTTCGACGTCACGGTGCCGAGCGGCATCACGGTCGTCGCCAACGGCGAGATGCGCGGCGCCCCGGTCACCTCGGGCGGGCGCTCCAGCTTCTCCTGGAGCGAGACGCACCCGATGGCGAGCTACCTGGCGACGATCACGCTCGGGAAGTTCGACGTCAAGACCGGCCGCTCACCCGGCGGCATCCCGGTGTACGCCGCCACCGACCCGGCCTTCCGCGACGACCTCGGCTTCCTGTTCAAGACCTCGGCCAAGGTCACCGACTACTGGTCCACGGTGTTCGGGCCCTACCCGTTCTCCTCGACCGGCGGGGTCATCGACGACTTCTCGGCCGGCTACGCGCTGGAGAACCAGACCAAGCCCATGTACGGCGGCTTCCAGCCCGACCAGGGCATCATCGCCCACGAACTGGCCCACCAGTGGTTCGGCGACAGCCTGAGCATCACCCGGTGGAAGGACCTGTGGCTCAACGAGGGCTTCGCCACCTACGCCGAGTGGCTGTGGAGCGAGCACAACGGCGGCACCACCGCCGACAAGACCTTCCAGGACTACTACTCGGCCAAGGAAGCGCCGATGTGGAAGTATCCCCCAGGCGCCGCCCAGCGCGATGACCTGTTCAACAACTCGGTCTACGTCCGCGGCGCCATGACCCTGCAGGCCCTGCGCCGCCGGATCGGCGACGACACCTTCTTCAAGCTCCTGCGCACCTGGACCGACGAGCACCGCTACGGCGGCGTCACCACCGCCGACTTCGTCACCCTCGCCGAAAAACTCAGCGGCAAGCCCCTCACCAGCCTCTTCGACGCCTGGCTCTACAAACCCACCCGCCCCACCCTCCAGTAGCCGCGCCGGTCGGCGGCCTTATGTGTCGATCACAAAGAGTGATCGTCCTCCACGGAGAGATTCTCCTCCGAACGTTCCGCGAGATCGGGCTCCGCCTCAAGCAATCCGACGAACGGCAGGTCACGAACGATCAGCCGCTCGGCGGACGAGTCGCCGGTGATGATCTCGGCGTTCCTGAGTTCGAGCCTCCAGCGGGCCCAGACGGTCTTGCCGTGGCGATCGGCGAGCGGAGTGATGCCGTGATCGTGTGCGAGGGCGGCGACGATGGCTAGGCCGCGTCCGTGGAGGGCGTCGAGGTCGAGGTCCAGATGACGCGGCCGGTCGGGGCCGTGATCGGTGACACGGACGCAGAACTCTCCTGGCAGGGCCCACAAGGAGAGCCGGATCGGGGCCTCTCCATAGGTCACCGCGTTCGCCAACAACTCGCTGACGACCAGAACGATGTCATCCGCGAGATCCTGAAGGTCCCAGGCGTTCAGGGTGTCGACGACGATGCGACGGACCTTGCCGACCATCGACAGGTCGTGCGGCAGGTCCCAGCAGACGGTGCGAAGACCGTCCGGCGTCTCTGGCATCAAGGCTCCTTGCCGAATGCGTGACGTATGCAGCGGTGAGTGAGTCGTCCGGCCGGAGCGGTCGGCCACGAGCGAGGAAACGCCGGCTTCGCCGCCCAGCCACGTGATCTGTTCGGCCTCGCGCATCAGGTGACGCAGCTCGTCCGTGTCCCGCGCCTGAACGATCACCGCCTCCGGGGCAGGCCAGGTGGCGAGGGCGTAGAAGCGGCGCGTACCCACGCCGTACAGGACCGTCCATCCGGGCTCCAGCAGATCCAACTGGTGGGCGGCGGCTCGTTCCGCCAGGTCCCACTGCCGCCGGACGACCTGCTCGAACCCCGCCCCCTGCCGATGCCGCCCCTTCGGCCGCACCTGGTGCCCGTACCCGGTCACACCACCACTCCCTTCCGGCTCGACCAAGGGCTCGTGCGTTTGCATCACCGGATGAATCGGTTTCTGTATTGGCAATTTGAGTCAGATTGACAATCCAGACATTCGTTACTACTTGGAGGATCTTTACAGGTAAGCACGCACCCTCAGAGTGATCAGAGTGCGTCACCGATGATGAACGCCACCTAGATCGCCGCCGTAACACGCTCACCCTCTGCGACGAGTCGTGCGACCATAGTGAAGGCGCAGCCCTCAACTTGCAAGACGTAATTTGAGTTACGGGTAATTGTCTGATTAGAGCTTTGCATTCCATTCGTCGTCATACGCCGGGAGAACCATGTCCAACAGCCCTACCGTCAAGCGGCGACGGCTTTCTGCCGCCCTACGACAACTGCGTGTCGAATCCGGGCTCACCGCAGCCGAGGTCGCCAAGCAGTTGGACTGGGACCCCTCGAAGATCACGCGGATGGAACGCGACGAATGGAAGCGGCCCGCTCCGCACGACATTCGAGGACTGCTCGATCTCTACAGAGTGACGGACGAGCGTCGGCGAGATGCACTGCTCACTCTTGCCCGCGAGTCACGGCAGCGGGGTTGGTGGGCCGACTATCAGGACGTCTTCCGGACCTCGCTCCCCGACTTCGAGGCCGGCGCGTCCATGATCCGTACCTATGAGGCCGTGGTCATCCCCGGCCTGCTCCAAACCTCGGCCTACATGATGGCGATCTTCCGAGGTGGGCAGGTACTACACGAAACGGTGTTTGAGCGCCACGTTCACGCCAGACTCGCGCGACAGGAGATCCTCAGGCGCCAGGACCCGCCCACACTGGTAGCGGTCATCGACGAGGCGGCACTCCTGAAAATGATCGGCGGTCGCGATGTCATGCGCGACCAGGCACGCCAACTGCTGGAACTGGCAAGACAACCCAACATCACCATCCAGGTGTTGCCGAACTCCGTGGGCGCCCACTCCGCGCTGGACGGCCCATTCGTTATCCTGGATTTCCCATCCCCCGACGATCCGAGCCTGATCCATCTGGCTACGTTGACCGACAGTCTCTGGCTGGAGACCCCCGAGGAGATCCAGCGCTACACCCTCACCTTCAGCCAGGCACAGGCGTCGGCATTGCCACCTGACGAGTCAGTACGGTACCTGTCGGAGCTCCACGAGCGACTACAACAGGAATAGAGGCGAATCAGTGGACCACAGCGCCCCGCTCGCCTGGCGCAAGAGTTCTCGGAGCACGTCGAACGACAACTGCGTGGAAGTGGCGCCTCTCCCCGAAGGCGGAACAGCCCTCCGCGACAGCAAGAACCCCGGCGGGCCAGTGCTGTGGTTCTCCGCCGACGAGTGGCGAGCATTCATCAGCGACACGAAGACCGGCCGGTTCGCCAACCCATGACACCAGTGACGTGCCAACAGACGAAGTAGGCGAAACATGGACCAAGGCACACACACCTGGCGGAAGAGCAGCTACAGCGGAACAGACGACAACTGCGTCGAGGTAGCACATCTCCCTCAAGGAGATCAAGTCATCCGGGACAGCAAGAACCCCACCGGCCCGGTGCTGCGATTCACCGCTAGCGAGTGGCGAGCTTTCGTCAGCGACACCAAGACCGGCCGGTTCGTCAGCCCATAGCGTTGAGGGGACCGTAGGCGAAATGGGCAGAGCATGGATCGCTGCCCTCACTGACGGGCAGCAGGAGCCGATCAATGGTTTCGGCAGTCACTTAATCCGGAATCCGGACTGAAACCCGGGACATCTCGCCCACCTCATCGGCATTGGTACGTTGCGTGCTGGCATGTTGCGTAGAGTTGTGCGGACCATCCCAGCGTCAGCGGAAGGCACCATGGTGGAGAACGGTCCGGTTGCGAGCCAGTCGAAGGACTTCTTCATCACTTACAACGGGAAGGATGAGGACTGGGCGACGTGGATCGCCGGAGCACTTGAGACCGCTGGATACACCATCACCATTCAGGCATGGGATTTCCGCCCTGGCGATAATTTCATGTCAGAGATGGACCACGCTCTGGCGACCTGTCGGCGCACTCTGGGTGTGCTCTCGCCCAACTATCTCGCTTCTCTCTTCACCCGAGCGGAGTGGACGGCGGCCTATCGCCAGACGTTGCTCGGTGAACCTCGGCGGTTCATTCCGGTGAGGGTCGCCGAATGTGACGTCGCCCCATTGCTCGGGCCGTTGGTCTACATCGACCTAGTGGGCGTGGCGGAGAACGAGGCCCGCGATCGACTGCTGGCCGGCGTCGCCGACACGGTGAGCCGAGTACCACGTAACCCTCGATTCCCAGGCGCTTCGGACCGTTGATCCCCCGGTAGAAGCAGGTCAGGCGGCGGAGCCCAGGAGATTCTGTGTCGGATACCGAATACACCGCGGAGTTCTTCGTCAGTCACGCGGACACCGACGTGCAATGGGCGGAGTGGATCGCGGCTGAACTGGAAAGCGCCGGATACGGGGTGATCCTCAAGGCGTGGGACATCCGGCCCGGGGACAACCGCCTCGACAAGATCGACGAGGCGCTGTCCACGTGTCGCCACACCCTCTACGTCATGTCCGCCGAGCATGACACGGAGGTGGCAGCCCGCACCGCCGCCCAGTACCAAGGACTTCAGGGCAAGGAACGAGCCCTGATCCCCATCCGGGTGGACGAGGGCGATGGCGACATCCCGCCGACGATAGCGGCGCTCGTGCCGATCGACCTGTGCGGCGTGGACGAGGAGGAGGGGCGGCGCCGACTGCTGGCCGGGGTGGCCGAGCACGCGGAGCGGGTCGCACGAGCCGGCTTCCCGAACAAGTCGGAAAAGCGGGTCCGATTTCCTGGTGCCGAGCAGGGGGTGTACGAACTTCGCGGACACCGTCCGGACCCCCGTTTCATCGGACGCGATGACACGCTGGCCGATCTGTACCGTGCCCTGCGAGCCAATCGCCCGACTTCCGCCGTCCAGGCGATAACCGGCCTGGGTGGGATGGGCAAGACCCAGGTCGCCGTCGAATACGCCTTTCGGCACGGCGTCGCGTACGACCTGGTGTGGTGGGTGCGGGCCGAGGACCCGACCACTTTGCGGGGAGACTACGCCGAACTCGCTACCGAGCTGCGTTTGCCATTCGAGAAAGACGACCAAGCGATAGCAGCCCTTCGCCAAGAGCTGCGCCGCCGTAAGAACTGGCTGCTGATCTTCGACAACGCCGAGGACCCCGGCGAGATCTTGCCGCTGATCCCTGAGCGGCACATGGGGCATGTGCTCATCACCTCCCGGCGGCCGGAATGGCCCCATGCGGAACTCCGGCACCTCGACATTCTCCCCGTCCCCGCCGCGGTGGACTATCTGCGGCAGTGGGGAGGGATAACCAGTGCTGACACGGCAAAGGACCTGGCGGAGGCCCTGGGGTGTCTGCCTCTGGCGCTGGCACAGGCGGCGAGCGTCATCGCGGATGGAATGTCCGCCACCGACTACCTCGACCACCTCCACAAGCAGTCGCCGGAACTGTTCATGCGGGGACCAGCCGGGAACCACCAGGCGACGATCGCGTCCACGTGGCGGGTGTCCTTCGACCGTCTGGCCGACCGGTCCCCGGCCGCCGTGTCCTTGCTCCGCCTCACGGCGTTTCTCGGAGCCGAGGCGATCCCGTTGGACCGGCTCGTTCCGGTAGCGGACATGCCTGCCGAGCTGGCCGAGGCGCTGACGAACCCGTTCAGCCGCACCGAGGCCACGCAGGCCCTTCGGGAGTATTCGCTGGCCAAGACCGGTGACGGCCTGATGTCGATCCATCGAATGGTGCAAGCCGTCACGCGCACCGAACTCGCCGCCGACGAGCCTCTCTGGGCAGGGTTTGCGCTCGCGACTATGAGCACCACGTTTCCCATTGAGGTTCGTAACCCCACGTCTTGGCCGACGTGCGAAACGATGCTCGCCCACGCTCTCTCAAGCGCACAGCACGCCCGGCGGCTCCGCGTCGACATCATGGGGACGATCGACCTGCTGGACCGGGTCGCGCGATATCTCCTGGTCCGGGGAAGATCGGACCGGGCGGCTGCGGTCGTCGAGGACGCGCTAACGTCGGCGAAGCAGCTTCCCACCGATGCTCTTGAGTATCTCCGCTGCCGCAACACCCAGGGACTGATCCTGCTGAGTCAAGGCGACCGTCACGGGGCGGGGCAAGCGCAGGAGGAGGTCTATCACGCCAGAATCCGGAAGCTCGGAGAAGACGATGTAGACACGCTACGCGCCGGCCGAGATCTCGTTGAGGCCCGTTATGTCCAAGGTCAATGGGCAGAGGCCACTCAACTGCAGGATCGGCTCGTCGAGACCTTCACCACGGTCCTTGGCGCGGAGGACCTCGAAACCGTCACCGCTTCGTCCTACCAGGCAACCCTCCTCCGGACCGCCGGACAGTACCAACGGGCTCGCATCCTGGAGGAGCGAGTTCTGGAAGCACGTCGACGACTCCTCGGCGACGAACACCCCGACACCCTCACCGCGACCGCCAACCTCGCCGCCACCCTCGACGCACAAGGCGAGTACGACCGCGCCCGCACCATGACAGAACAGGTGCTCGACGCCCGCCGCCGACTCCTCGGCGACGAACACCCCGACACCCTCAACGCGATCATCAACCTCGCCGCCACCCTGCAGGCACAAGGCGAGTACGACCGCGCCCGCACCCTCCAAGAACAGGTGCTCGACGCCTACCGCCGACTCCTCGGCGACGAACACCCCGACACCCTCACCGCGACCGCCAACCTCGCCGCCATCCTCGACGCACAAGGCGAGTACGACCGCGCCCGCACCATGACAGAACAGGTGCTCGACGCCCGCCGCCGACTCCTCGGCGACGAACACCCCGACACCCTCAACGCGATCACCAACCTCGCCGCCACCCTCCACGCACAAGGCGAGTACGACCGCGCCCGCACCCTCCAAGAACAGGTGCTCGACGCCCGCCGCCGACTGCACGGCGACGAACACCCCGACACCATCACCGCGACCAGCAACCACACCGTCACCCTCCGGGCACTGGGCGAATACGAACATGCCCGCACCCTCCAAGAACAGGTGCTCGACGCCCGCCGCCGACTCCTCGGCGACGAACACCCCGACACCCTCAACGCGACCGCCAACCTCGCTACCATCCTTGACGCACAAGGCGAAACGGCGAAAGCGCAGTCCTTACTCGTTGACGCTCTCACTGCCAGCCAACGGGCCTACGGCAGGAAGAGCACGCTCACATCCCGTATCGCCTGGCAGCTGGTGTCTCTCCTTGACGCGCCTCATGAAGCGAACAGGAAGAACTCCGTCGTCATTGAGAACCTCTCCTGGCTGTCGAAGGAACCACCCAGCAGGCTGAGCGGAGAGCAGAAGAGCATCAAGGAACGCATCAAGCGCTTCCTTTTCGGCGGAGGCAAGCCGGCCAACCGCCGCCCGTCGAAACGCAAGAAATAGCCTGCCCGCATGGGTCCACCAGGCCCTCTCGTCCAGAAGCGTCCGCCAGATGAGGTAAGGCAGCCCCACAGAGGGTCTACCGGCGCCGCTGCTCACTGTTCTGCGACGTGGTCGGCGAGTCCAGAGTCGTACGAGGTGGGCTCTCCATATCTGCCACGCTCTTCACATCAGGCGGATAGTTTGCTGTCCATGGACGCCGATACCTGGGGAGACGTCGAGCGGCTTGTCGCCTGGCTGGACACGGCGAGTGCGCTCGCGCCTGAGAGTGAGTTGCTGTTGCGGCTGATGAAGGTGTCGGAGGAGACGGGTGAGGTGGCGGCGGCCGTCATCGGCGCGCTCGGGCAGAACCCCCGCAAGGGGGTCACCCACACGTGGGAGCAGGTCGACGGCGAGCTATGCGACGTCATCCTGACCGCCATGGTCGCCCTGAGGTCACGGAACGCCGACGCGGCGAACGTCTTCCGTGAGCACGTCACCGGCGTCGTGACCAGAGCCCTCGGCTCACCCGCCTAGACCCGGGCTCCGGGCGATCGCGGGGGCCGCGATGCCGGCGTCCTGGCGAGTCGATTTCTCGGCCTATCCGAAGATGAGTTTGTAGCCGTAGCGGCGCAGGCCGGCGAGGACCTCGTCGCAGTGGACGGGGCCCCGGGTCTCCAGGTGGAGCAGGACCTCGGCCTCGTCCAGGTGGAGGCGGGGGTCGACCCGCTCGTGGCCGACGTCGAGCACGTTCGCTCCGAGGTCGGCCAGCCGGGCGAGCAGCGTCGCCAGCGCCCCCGGGCGGTCGGGGAGCCGCAGACGGAAGGCGAGATAGCGACCGGCGGCCGACAGGCCGTGGCGCAGCACCCTGGACAGCAGCAGCGGGTCGATGTTGCCGCCGGACAGCACCGCGACCACCGGCGGCTCGAAGGCGTGCGGCCAGTCGAGCAGCGCCGCGACCCCGGCCACGCCCGCCGGCTCCACGACGAGCTTGGTGCGTTCGAGGCACAGCAGCAGCGCGCGCGACAGCGTCTCCTCCGAGACGGTGACCACGCTGTCGACCAGGTAGTGGATCATCTCGAACGTGATGTCGCCGGGCCGGCCGACGGCGATGCCGTCCGCCATGGTGGACGCCGGGTCGACCATGACCGGGTGCCCGGCCGCCAGCGAGGCGGGGTAGGCGGCGGCCTGTTCGGCCTGCACGCCCACCACGCGCACCCCCGGGCGCATGGACTTGACCGCGAGCGCCACCCCGGCCGCGAGCCCGCCGCCGCCGATCGCGACCATGATCGTGCCGACGTCGGGGAGCTGGTCGAGGATCTCCAGCCCCACGGTGCCCTGACCAGCGACGACGTCGGGATGGTCGAAGGGGTGGATGAACACCGCCCCGGTCTCCTCGGCGTGCTGCTTGGCCGCGGCCAGCGCCTGGTCGACGGTGGTCCCCGCGAAGATCACATCGGCCCCGTACGCGCGGGTCGCCTCGACCTTGGGCAGCGGGGCGCCCTCGGGCATGAAGACCGTGGACTTGCAGCCCAGCAGCCCCGACGCCAGCGCCACCCCCTGGGCGTGGTTGCCCGCGCTGGCCGCCACCACGCCGCGGGAGCGCTCTTCCTCGGTCAGCCGGGCGATGCGCACGTAGGCGCCCCTGACCTTGAACGACCCGGCCCGCTGGAGGTTCTCGCACTTGAGGTACACCGGGCCGCCGATCATCTCCGACAGCACGCGCGAATGCAGCAGGGGGGTGCGGATCACGACGTCTTCGAGCAGATCACGGGCGGCGACCACATCGTCGTAGGTCACCTCAGACTGCGCCATGCCCGCAGTCTCCCACTCCTGGCTCCGCCGTAATCTCACCGGCCCACCGATCACCCGCCCCCCGCCGTCATCTCACATGTCGGGCGGGCCGGTCCAGTAGTGGGTGGGGCGCAGGACCAGGGCGGCGGCGCCGATGAGGCCGGCGTCCTGGCCGAGGTGGGCGGGGACGACGCGGACGCGCTGGGCGAAGCCGAGGCGGGCGTGCTTCCGCAGCGCCTCCTCCAGGGGGCCGAACAGCAGTGGCCCGGCCTGCGACACGCCGCCGCCGATGGTCACGACGTCCAGGTCGCACAGGTGGGTGGCCGAGGCGATGCCGATGCCGAGCGCGCGGCCGGCGCGGGCGAAGGCCGCGAGAGCGACCGGGTCGCCCGCGGCGGCGTCGGCCGCGAGCTGCCGGCCGCTCGCCTGCGCGGCCTCGACGTACGGTCCCTCGGGGCGGGCGCCGGTGGCGCCGGGAACCCAGCCTCGCTCCAGAGCCCAGGCGGCCAGGCCCGGGCCGCGGCTGATGGCCTCCAGGCATCCCCGGCCGCCGCACTGGCATGGGGGGCCGTCGGGGTCGATCACGACGTGCCCGATGTGCCCGGCGTTTCCGGTGCCGCCGTCGATCAGCCGGCCGCCGAGGATGAGGCCGCCTCCGACCCCGGTCGAGACGACCATGCCGAGCATGTTGTCGCTGCCCCGGCCCGCTCCCCGCCAGTGCTCGGCGGCGGCGACGCAGACGGCGTCGTTGTGGACGCGCACCGGCATTCCGGGGAACCGTCCGGCCAGCCTCTCGCGGAGCGGGAACCCGCGCCAGCCTGGCATGTTCAGCGGCGAGACGGCGCCCTCGGGCCAGGTCATCGGCCCGCCGCAGCCCACGCCCACGCCGACCGTCCGGGCGTCCGGCCGCCGCGCGAGGACCACGTCGATCAGGTCGGCCAGGGCTTTCCACAGCGTGGCGGCGTCCCCGCCGGGCGGCGTGGCGACGCGCTCGGCGACGACGATCTCGCCGTGCGCCCCGACCAGCCCGGCGGCGAACTTCGTCCCCCCGATGTCGACCGCCAGCACGCACTCGGGGCCGCGCCCCGCCTCCGCCGCCAGTTCGCGCGCCACGTCGCCCAACAGCTCCCGCGCCGGGTCATGTGCCACCGACCACGCTCCAAGCCCTCGTCCGTGCGTCTCCCGCGGCTCCGCCCAAGCGCACCCGCCCCCCAAGGATCACACGCCCCCGCCGAACGCAGCGAGCCGAATTCCAGACGACGAAGCCCCCGCCCCAAAGGCACCCCCGGCCCGCCCAGCCATCCCAACGGATCGGCCACAGCAACCCGCTCGGGGCGCGGCGGTGTTCTGAGGAGGAGAGAGCGAGTGCGAGGAACGAACGCTCGTGAACGACGACGAAGGACGCCGCCTCAAAGGCGCCCCGAGCCCGCCGAGCGGAGCGAGGCCAGATTACGCAGAGAAGACGAGGATGGCGGCGGAGAAGCCGTGGACGTGGTTGTGGCCGGCGACCGGGCCGACTTCGCCGGCGGCGAAGAAGCCGGCCATGCCGATGGGGCCGAGGGTGTCGTGCAGGGCGAGCACGTCGTGGTCGGAGCTGCCGAACATGGCCGACCCCCTGCCGTTGCAGGAGAACAGCAGGGCGCCGTCGATGCGTCCGCGCTGTTCCACGTGGGCGTCGAGCAGTTCGTACAGGTCCTCGTCGGCGGCGGCGGCGTCGCGGACCTGGAAGCGGACGCTCTGCCCGATGTCGAGCACGTCGCCGACGGCCACGGCCTCGCGTTCGGGGTCGATGCCGAGGATGCCGCGGATGAGGAAGTCTCCGCGTTCGTGGCTTTCGGCGTACTCGTCCATGGCGACGCCGATCTGCAGCCCGGAGGCGACCAGTTCGCGGTCCTCCTCGTCCAGGCCGCTGACGATGTCCTCCAGGCGGGCGAGCGCGGGCTGCCCGGCGAGCTCCAGCAGCAGGTTGTCCTCGGAGCGGGTGACGACCATGGTGGGGCCGATGGGGCGGCAGCCCTGGCTGACCACGGTGCTCACGTTGATCGGGCCGCTCAGCATGACGCCGATCGCCCCTTCGGTGTACATCTCGCCGCCGGCGAACAGGCGCACCGAGCCCTGCCCGCCGATGCCGTTGGCCAGGCCGCCGACGATCGGGAGGTCGCCGAGGACGTCGCAGGAGTGCTCGACGAAGGCGTCGGTGGGGAAGCTGTAGGGGTCGGCCAGCAGGACGGCCACCCGGTCGTCGGGGTCGCGGTCGGGCAGGCCGATGATGACGAAGCGGTCCTCCATGCGGAGGGTCTCCAGGGCGAAGGTGGTCGCGCGGCCGCCGTCGAAGCTGGCCGCCCACGCGCTGACCGCCGAGGTCAGCTCGACTCCCTGGCCGTCGCCGATGACGCCGGTGGCGCTGCAGCCGATGATCTCGGCGCCCGGCGCCATGCGCATGGCGCGCAGTCCGGCGCGGGCGACCTCCTCGGGGTCGTCGCCGCAGATGAAGAAGCACACGAGGTCGGGTGGCCCGGAGAGGCCGGACAGCGCTTGGCGTACCGCGGCCTCCGCGGCGCCGACCAGGTCGGGGCCCACGGCGAGACCGTCCGAGAACCGGCTCGTCAGCACTGCCACACGCCTCGCCTCCTCCAGTGTCGCGAGTCGTAGTGTGTCGTACGTTCGCCCCTCTTAGCCGGATTGTCCCCACTACGGGACTAACAACGCGTACGGAGCGCCCCGCAATAGTCAAGATCCGAAATCCGGAATGCTGCCGACACCGTCCCCCGCGACGTAGTCTCGTCTTCGTGCATGAATCGCCCACACAGCGAAGTGAAACGCCGCAAGCTCGCACTCTCCGTGAGCTGCGCGAAAGTGGACACACCTATCGCACGGTCAAGGCGGAGATCCGCGAGAATCTGCTGGCCAGGTTACGCTCACGGGCGCCGAGATTCCCGGGCATCGTCGGATTCGACGAGACCGTGCTGCCCCACCTCGAGCGAGCCCTGCTGGCGGGTCACGACCTGGTCCTGCTGGGCGAGCGCGGTCAGGGCAAGACCCGCCTCATCCGCACCGTCACCGGCCTGCTGGACGAGTGGACCCCGGTCATCGACGGCTGTGAGATCAACGACCATCCGTACGCGCCCGAGTGCGTCCGCTGCCTCAAGCTCGCCGCCGAGAAGGGCGCGGACCTCCCGGTCGCCTGGAAGCACCGCGACGACAGGTACGGCGAGAAGCTCGCCACTCCCGACACCTCCGTGGGCGACCTGATCGGCGACGTCGACCCCATCAAGATCGCCGAAGGCCGCACGCTGGGCGACCCCGAGACCGTCCACTACGGCCTGGTGCCTCGCACCAACCGGGGCGTGTTCTCGGTCAACGAGCTGCCCGACCTGGCCGAGCGCATCCAGGTGTCGCTGTTGAACGTGCTGGAGGAGCGCGACATCCAGGTCCGCGGCTACAACCTGCGGCTGCCCCTGGACATCCTGCTCATCGCCAGCGCCAACCCCGAGGACTACACCAACCGCGGCCGCATCATCACCCCGCTGAAGGACCGCTTCGGCGCGGAGATCCGCACGCACTACCCGCTCACCCTGGAGGACGAGCTGGCGCTCATCCGCCAGGAGTCCGCGCTCAACTGGCGCGGGCACGAGCCGGAGGGTCAGGGCGGCGCGGCGGAGGCGGGCCTGAGCGCCGAGCTGCCCGAGCACCTGGTGGAGACGATCGCCCGGTTCACCCGCCTGGTGCGCGAGTCCACGGCCGTGGACTCCCGGTCGGGCGTGTCGGCCCGGTTCGCCATCGCCGCGGCCGAGACGGCCGCCGCCTCGGCGGTGCGGCGGGCGGCCCTGACCGGGGAGGAGCGCCCGGTGGCCCGGGTCGCCGACCTGCCTGGCGTCGTCCCCACGCTGCGGGGCAAGGTGGAGTTCGAGGTCAGCGAGGAGGGACGCGAGGTCGAGGTGCTGGCGCACCTGCTGCGCCGGGCCGTGGCCGAGACCTTCCGCGGCACCCTGGGCGGCATGGACCTGTCGGCGCTGCTGGACAAGTTCTCCGAGGGCGCCCAGATCGAGTCCGGCGAGATGACCCCCGCCACCGAGCTGCTGCAGCAGATCGGCCCGGTCAACGGCCTTTCCAAGATCATGACGGGCGTCGGGATGGGCGAGGGCGAGGAGTCCCCCGGGCACGCCGCCGCCGCGCTGGAGTTCGCCCTGGAAGGGCTCTACCTCATGCGCCGCCTGTCCAAGGACGAGGTCGACGGAGGCGCGGTCTACCGCACCTGAGCACCCCGGGCCCCGCCGGCCCCTCCGGCCGCGCCGGGCCCGGCCTCCGGTCTCCCATCGCTCCGGGAGCCCGGACGCCCCCGTCTGCGCTAGGCGGACGTTCTTCGCACACCGGACATACGACGATTAGGCTCACATGCGATGAGTGGCTACCGATACGGCGAGTACCACGACGGTCCGGACCCGCTGGCGCCTCCGTACGACGTCCGCGCCGCGCTCGATGAGATGGGCGACGCGATCCTGTCCGGCTCCACCCCGCTGGACTCCCTGCGCGACCTGCTCCGGCGCGGCCTGCCCGGCGCGCCCGACCGGCGCGGCCTGGACGATCTGCTGCGCGAGGTGCGCCGGCGCCGCCGGGAGCTGCGTGAGCGCGGCAACCTGAACGGCACGCTAGAACGCGCCCGCGCCCTGCTGGACAAGGCGATCGGGCAGGAGCGCGCCGAGCTGTTCCCCGATCCCTCCGACGACGCGCGGTTGCGCGAGGCCGAGCTGGACTCGGTGCCGGCCGACACCGCGAGCGCCGTCCAGCAGCTCGGCTCCTACGAGTGGCGCTCGGCCGCCGCGCGGCAGACCTTCGAGGAACTGCGCGATCTGCTGCGCCGTGAGGTCCTCGACAGCCGGTTCCGTGGAATGCGAGACGCGCTCGCGAATCCGGACCCGGAGGCGATGGAACGGGTCCGGCAGATGATGTCGGATTTGAACGACATGCTGGACCGGGATGCCCAAGGCCGGCACACCCAGCAGGATTTCCAGCAATTCATGGAAAAATATGGGGACTTTTTCCCGGAGAATCCCCGGAACCTCGAAGAACTGGTCGACATCCTCGCCCGCCGCGCCGCCGCGGCCCAGCGCATGCTCGCCTCCATGACCCCCGAGCAGCGCGCGGAGCTCCAGGCCCTGATCGACCAGACTCTCGACCAGGCCGGCCTGTCGGAGCAGATGGCCCGCCTCGGCGAGGCCCTGTACGCCCGGCGGCCCGACCTCGCCTGGGACGGCTCCGAGCGGATGGACGGCGACCAGCCCCTCGGCATGGGCGACGCCGTGAGCGCACTGGAGGAGCTCGCCGACCTCGACCGCCTGGAGCAGTCGCTCGCACAGGACTACCCGGGCGCCCGGCTGGACGACGTCGACGAGGCCGCGATCCGCCGCGCCCTCGGCCGTTCGGCGGTCGACGACCTGGAGGCCCTCCGGCGCATCGAGCGCGAGCTGGAGGAACAGGGGTACCTCCGCCGCCAGCGCGGCAAGCTGGAGCTGACCCCGAAGGCCGTGCGCAGGCTCGGCGAGACCGCGCTGCGCCGCGTGTTCGACTCGCTGGACGCCGGTCGCCGCGGCGACCACGACCAGCGGGACGCCGGGGCCGCCGGCGAGCTCACCGGCACCACCCGCCCGTGGCGCTTCGGCGACGAGCAGCCCATCGACGTGGTGCGCACGCTGGTCAACGGCGTGCGGCGGGGCGGGCCGGCCGGCGAGGGCCGGGTGTCGCTGTCCGTCGACGACTTCGAGGTGGCCGAGACCGAACGGCGCACCGCCGCCGCCGTGTGCCTGCTGGTGGACCTGTCCTACTCCATGGCGCTGCGCGGCACCTGGGCGCCCGCCAAGCAGACGGCGCTCGCCCTGCAGTCGCTGGTGGCCTCGAAGTTCCCCGGTGACGCCGTGCAGATCGTCGGCTTCTCGAACTACGCCCGGGTGCTCCAGCCCGAGGAACTGGCCGGGCTCGAGTGGGACATGGTGCAGGGGACCAACCTCCACCACGCGCTGTTGATCGCGGGCCGCCACCTCGACCGGCACCCCGACTTCGAGCCGGTGGTGCTGGTCGTCACCGACGGCGAGCCGACGGCGCACCTGATGCGCAACGGCCGGTCCTGGTTCGAGTGGCCGCCCTCGCGCGAGACGCTGGAGCTGACGCTGGCCGAGGTGGACAAGATGACCCGGCGCCGGGCCACGATCAACGTCTTCATGCTGGCCACCGACGAGCGGCTCAAGGAGTTCGTGGACGAGGTGGCGCGGCGCAACGGCGGCCGGGTCTTCTCCCCCAGCGCCGACCGGCTCGGCGAGTACGTGGTCAGCAACTTCCTGCGGGCGCGCCGCTCCCGCTGAGCCCGGGCGCGTCTGAGGGCCGACCCCCGCGAGCTGGTCTATCGACTGGTTTACGGGGGTATGTCCATTTCACTGGACCGCGCTCCGATTTGGTCCGGGCATTCGATGCGCTTCGTTAATCGGTTGCTGACCGATATGCAATACCGGAGGATATTTATTGGAGGTGGTCCAAGCCATCGCAAAAGCGGCCGGCAACGGCCCGTCATGAAAGGAGAGTGCAATGTTCGCCGCGATCGCTCTCCTGGCGCTCATGATCATCACGGTGGCGATGTTCGAGCTCACCGTGAACAACCGCCACCTGCAGGCCAGGCCGCCGGTGGACGAGCCGCCCCTCACCGAGGAGGCGGCGCAGGACGCCCCGAACGTCCCGAACGCCTGAGCCGCGTCCCATGATTGTCCACGGCCGCCCGTCACACCGTTCCCACGCTGATCACTGAGACGGTAGCCTCAGCGGCATGTCGTTCCTCGACAAACTTCTGCTGTGGCTGCACATCGGCTTCGCGATCTTCGCGATCGGGCCGGTGACGGTCGCCACCAGCTTCACGCCGCGATACATCCGGGCCAAGGACGTCGGGGTGCTGCGTCATCTGCACCGCACGACGCGCGTCTTCGGCGTCCTCACCCTCGGCGTCTTCCTGTTCGGCATCGCGCTGGGCGGCAGCGCCCTGGGCCGGCCCTACCTGTCGATCTCGATGACGTTGTTCGTCGTGGCGGCGGTGCTGCTGGTCATCATCGAACGCGACCAGCGCGCCGCCGTCCGGGCCCTGTCCAACGAGACGCCCGAAGACGACGCCAAGGTGCAGACCGGGCGCATCGCCACGTTGGGCTCGATCACCGCGCTCATCTGGCTGGTGATCCTCGTGCTGATGGTGTGGTTCAACCCCTGACGCCGCGGGCGCCAGGGGTCGGTGTCGTCCTGCTCAGCCGCCGAGGGCGTAGGTGAGGTCCGCCAGCAGGTCCCCGGCGGTCTCGATGCCGATCGACAGGCGCACCAGGTCCGAGGGCACCTCCAGCGGCGAGCCCGCCGCCGAGGCGTGGGTCATGCGCCCCGGGTGCTCGATCAGCGACTCCACGCCGCCGAGCGACTCGCCCAGCGTGAACAGCTTCGCGCGGTTGCAGATCTCGACGGCCGCCTCCTCGCCGCCCGCCACGCGGAAGGAGACCATACCGCCGAAGCGCCGCATCTGCTTGGCCGCCACCTCGTGCCCGGGGTGGCTCGCCAGACCCGGGTAGAGCACCTGGGTCACCTTGGGGTGCGACAGCAGCAGGTCGACCACCCGCTCGGCGTTGTCGCAGTGGCGCTCCATGCGCAGTGCGAGGGTCTTGATGCCGCGCAGCGTCAGCCAGGCGTCGAACGGGCCGGCGACGGCGCCCATGGCGTTCTGGTGGTAGGCCAGCTCCTCGCCGAGGTCGCGGTCGCGGGAGATGAGCGCGCCGCCGATCACGTCGGAGTGCCCGCCGACGTACTTGGTGGTCGAGTGGATGACCACGTCGGCGCCGAGGGCGAGCGGCTGCTGCAGGTACGGCGAGGCGAAGGTGTTGTCCACCACCAGCCGGGCGTCCGCCTGGTGGGCGATGGAGGCCAGCGCCTCGATGTCGGCGATGTTCAGCAGCGGGTTGGTGGGGGTCTCGACCCAGATGGCCTTGGTGCTCGCCGGCCGGACCGCCGCGCGCACCGCGTCCAGGTCGCCCAGCGGCACCGGGTCGAAGTGCAGGCCCCAGCGCTCCAGGACCTTGGCGAACAGCCGGTAGGTGCCGCCGTAGGCGTCGTCGGGGATGATGACGTGGTCGCCGGGCCGGCAGATCGTGCGGAGCAGGGCGTCCTCGGCCGCCAGGCCGGAGGCGAACGCCATGGCGCGCGTCCCGCTCTCGATGGCCGCCAGGCACTCCTGCAGCGCGTCCCTGGTCGGGTTCGCCGAGCGGCTGTACTCATACCCCGATCGCAGCCCTCCCACGCCGTCCTGCTTGTAGGTCGACACGGCGTATATGGGGGGCACGACCGCGCCGGTGTGCGGGTCGGGCTCCTGGCCAGCGTGAATGGCCAGCGTCTCAAAGCCTTCAATCATGACTTCACGGTATCGCCCTCTCGGAGGGGGAAACGGCGGCAGGGGACGACGTACCCGCGATGACGCCGGGATCGGCCCGGCGCTCGCCTGCGAGCGGCGCCGGTAACCCCTAATGCCGGCCGTGCGGAGACCGAGCGCTCCGGACGGCGGCTCCGGCTCCGCCGCACGACGTCGATGCCACGCGCCGCCGGCCGGACGCTCTCACGGGCGCGACCACATGATCGGCGCCGTGTGAACCCCGTTTTCCCGCGCGGCCGCCCCGGCCGGGAGCAATAGGGCCCCCGACTTCGCGGGCAGGGCCCCCCGAACGCCGCGCGGGCGCGGCCTCGGGAACCGGCCGAACGGCCGATACGGGATGTCCGGACGGCGGTTAACCTCGATGCCTGTGAGGGAGACCCCGCGGCTGGTCCACGTCGTCCAGCGGCTCAGCGAGATCACGCTGGTCGGGTTCCTGTGCCTGCTGCTGGCGGTCGACACGGTGATCGCCTTCCAGGTCGGCAAGGCGCAGCCGGCGGTCCCGCTGTGCGGCCTCATCGGCATCGGAGCCTATCTGCTGCGCCACCGCTACCGCGCGCAGGGTGCGGTGCTGCTGATGGCGATGTCCGCGGCCGTCTCCATCGCGGTGCTCGCGTTGCGCTCCCACGGCAACCCCGGGCTGGCCGAGGCCGGCGCCCTTCTGCTGATCACCGTGGGCGTCGTGCGCTGGGTCCGGCCGCTGCGCACGGCGGTGCTGCTGGCGGTGCTGTCGGCCCTCACGTTGCAACTGGCGAGCCTGCGCCCGATGACCTCGGCCAACCTCGCCTTCGGGTTCATGATGTTCGTCGCCTGGGCCGCCGCGATGGGCATCGGCAGCTACCTGCGCTACCAGCTGGAACGCCGCCAGGCGACCGTGAGCGCCGTGCGCAGGGCCGAGCGCCTGGAGCTGGCGCGCGAGCTGCACGACCTGGTCGCCCACCACATCACCGGCATCGTGGTCCAGGCACAGGCGGCCAAGGCCGTGGCCGCCCACCGGCCCGACGCCGTCGAGCCCGCCCTTTCCGCCATCGCCGGCGCCGGGGCCGACGCGCTGGCGTCCATGCGCCGCCTGGTCGGCGTCCTGCGGGCCGAGGACGACGCCTCGCGGAACGCGGGGGCCACCACGCTCGCCGACCTGCGCCTGCTCGTCGAGCGCTTCTCCTCCTCGGGCCCGCAGGTGGCCTTCGACGTGGGCCAGGGCCTCGCTGAGCCGTCGCTGGCGCCGGAGGTGCTCACCACCCTGCACCGGGTCCTCCAGGAGTCCCTGACCAACGTACGGCGGCACGCGCCTCACGCGGCCTGGGTGACGGCCGACCTGCGCCCGGCCGAGCGCGGGGTGGCACTGCGCGTGCGCAACCCGCGGACCTCGGCCGACCCCCGCCTGTCCAAGATGGGCGGGGGGTACGGGCTGGTCGGCATGGCCGAGCGGGTCAAGGCCGTCGGAGGCGACCTCGTCGCGGGCCCGGCCGCCGACGGCGCATGGGAGGTCCGCGCCTGGTTCCCCCTCGACCGCGCGGACCGCGAGACCACCGCCTCCTGACGGGCGAAGGTCAGGCGTTGACCGTGCTGGCGAGGAAGGCCAGCAGGTCCTGGCGGGTGATCAGGCCGATCGGCTTGCCGTCGTCCAGGACGACCGCGGCGTCGGCCTTCTCCAGCGCCTCGATGGCGACCGCGACCGGCTCTCCCGCGCCGACCATGGGGAGCGGCGCGGACATGTGGTCCTCGATGGGGTCCTCGCCGCGCACCTTGCCCCGGTACAGGCCCTCGAGCAGGTCGCGCTCGACGATCGAGCCGACCACCTCGGCCGCCATGACCGGCGGCTCCTCCTTCATGACGGGAAGCTGCGAGACGCTGTACTCGCGCATGATCGAGATGGCCGTGCTGACCGACTCGTGCGGGTGGGTGTGCACGAACTCCGGCAGGCCGGGGGACTTGCGGCCGAGCACGTCGCCGACCAGCCCCTCCTCGCTGGAGGAGGTCAGGAAGCCGTAGTCGGCCATCCAGTCGTCGTTGAAGATCTTGGACAGGTAGCCGCGCCCGCCGTCCGGCAGCAGGACGACCACGACGGCGTCCGGACCGGCCTCGGCCGCGACCCGCAGGGCGGCCACGACCGCCATGCCGCAGGAGCCGCCGACCAGCAGGGCCTCCTCGCGCGCCAGGCGGCGGGTCATCCAGAAGGAGTCCTTGTCGGAGACCGCGACGATGCGGTCGGCGATCTTGGTGTCGTAGGTCGCCGGCCAGAAGTCCTCGCCGACGCCCTCGACCAGGTAGGGACGCCCGGAGCCGCCGGAGTAGACCGAGCCCTCGGGGTCGGCGCCGATGATCTGCACCCGGCCGCCGGAGACCTCCTTGAGGTAGCGCCCGGTGCCGCTGATCGTGCCGCCCGTGCCGACGCCGGCGACGAAGTGGGTGATGCGCCCCTCGGTCTGCTCCCAGATCTCCGGCCCGGTCGAGCGGTAGTGGCTCTCGGGGTTCTCGGGGTTGGAGTACTGGTCGGGCTTCCAGGCGTTCGGCACCTCGCGCACCAGCCGGTCGGAGACCGAGTAGTAACTGTTGGGGTGGTCGGGCGAGACCGCCGTCGGGCACACCACGACCTCGGCGCCGTACGCGCGCAGCACGTTGATCTTGTCCTGGGCGACCTTGTCGGGGACCACGAACAGGCAGCGATAGCCGCGGTCCTGGGCCACGATGGCCAGGCCGATGCCGGTGTTGCCCGAGGTCGGCTCCACGATGGTGCCGCCGGGCCGCAGCGCGCCCGAGCGCTCGGCGGCCTCCACCATGCGCAGGGCGATGCGGTCCTTCACCGAGCCACCGGGGTTGAAGTACTCGACCTTGGCGAGGACCTGCGCCGAGATGCCGGTCGTGACCTTGCGCAGCCGCACGAGCGGAGTGTCGCCCATGAGCTCGATGAGCGAATCGTGAACGCGCACCGGGAATAACACCTCATTTGCCGAAGCTGTGTCAGCGTGCCGATTGATGCCGGTTCCGGTGCGTGATCCGGGGTCCGGCTGGTTCCAATTCCTCACCGTACCGTCACGACCAGGACCACAGGGGACGGGCCGCCGCCAGTCGGGGGCCCCTAAAGACGGGTGCGGGCGCACGGCGGTCCTCGTCGGCCGCCGTTCACCGGCCGCCCGCGTCGTTGTGAGCACCGCGGCCGGGATGGGAATCATCACAGAAGCAAACGGATCCAGGAAAGGACACCGGAAGTGATCTGGACGCCCGCGACCGCACGGGCGGCTCGCCGGATCGCCACCGCGGCCGCGTTGGGCGGCGGTGGAGTGACCGCGCTCGGAGCCGCCATGTACGCCGTCCTGTTCACCGAGGCGCTGGTCGCCCGCAGAATCGTCGGCCGCCCGCACGGCATGGACGGCCCCGTCTCAGATGGGCTTTACGGCCGGGCGGGGGCCGAGCAGGCCCGTCCCATCTCCATGGTCATGCTGGGCGACTCCACCTCGGTCGGGCTCGGCGTGTCCGATCCGGACGACACCCCCGCCGTGATCATCGCCAGAGGCCTGGCCGCGGCCGCCGGCCGGCCCGTCCGGCTCGACGTGTTCGGCCGGTCGGGCGCGGTGTCGGCCGACCTGTCCCACCAGGTGGACCGCGCGCTCAAGACGCGCCCGGAGATCGCGGTCATCTTCGTCGGCGCCAACGACGTGACCACCAAGACCCGGCCCGGCGACGCGGTCGGGCACCTGCGCGAGGCCGTGGCGCGGTTGCGCGAGGCGGGCGCGGAGGTCGTCGTCGGCACCTGTCCCGACCTCGGGACGATCCGTCCCATCGCCCAGCCGCTGCGCTGGATGACGCAGCGGTGGAGCCGGCAGCTCGCGGCGGCGCAGACGGTCGCGGTGATCGAGGAGGGCGGCCGCACGGTGGCCTTCGCCGACATCCTCGGCCCGGAATTCACGACATATCCGGACGAGATGTTCGGACCTGATCGATATCACCCATCTGCCCGAGGTTACCAACGGTCCGCTTACGTAGTGCTACCTTCTGTATGCGCCGCGTTGGGATTCGGGCCTGAGCCCGAGCCCGAGCGCGGCGAGGGATCGCAATCGATTTACCTCGCGGCGGCCAAGGCCGCGGAGGAGTCCGGCACCGAGGTCACCGCGACCCGCGTCGCCGGCCGCGCGACCGGCCCCCACGGCAGATGGGCCATGATTCTTCGTCGGCGGCCGGGGACGATGCCTCGCAGCGCCTGAATCCGGTCACCCTCCGCGATACAGCCGTCACTATGTCGGCATTGGAGGGTAATGCCCGTGATCCGGTCTCTCGCGAATCCAGCCCTGGCGCTCGCCGGGGTCCTGGCCCTGGCCGGCTGCTCCAGCAGCAAGGCGGCCGGCGAGCAGACGCACCCGACCTGGCGCAACGACGAGGTCAACGCCGTGAGCCGCGCCACCGTGGCCGCCGGTGTCGCCGCGGTGACCTCCATGAGGGCGGACGGCACGCTGGAGACCACCGCCCTCGACCTCGCCACCGGCCGGAAGCTGTGGGCCCGCCCCGCCACCATCGCCGGGCGCCTGCCGGGCATGGGCGTGCAACCCCCGGCCGCCGTCGACACCGCCCCCGGCCAGGGGGTCGTCGCCGCGGTCGGCCCGGTCACGCAGGGCAGATGGACGGCGTCCCTGGCCGCCGTGGACGCGCGGACCGGGCAGCGCAGGTGGTCCCGCCCGATCCACTCCACCTTCGGCCCGCAGCGGTGCGGGCCCTACTTCTGCGTGTCGGAGAACACCGCCCTGACCTCCGCCCGCATGGTCGTCCTGGACCCGCTCACCGGCCGCACCCTGTGGCGGCTGCCCGGCATCGCCGAGGTCGAGTGGTCCGACGCGGCCCGGGTCGTCATGCTCCGCATGGCCAGGCACCCCGTGCTGTCCGCCCACGACGTCAAGACCGGCAAGCCGGTGTGGCGGCTTCCGGTGGAGCAGGCGCTGAACACCGGCGTCGACCTGTCGGGCGGCTGGGCCTTCGGCGCCACCGGCGGCGACCTGGTCGGCTACGTCGCCCCCTACACCAACCCCGAGAAGAAGCGCACGTCCTCCTTCGGCGTCTTCTCGGTGCGGCTGGCGGACGGCCGGGTCAACTGGCTGCGCCCGTCGGTGGTGCGCGTCTACCCCAGCGGCAGCCCCGGCCTCGCCCCGATCGTGCGTCCCGTCGACGAACAGGGGCAGTACGGCGGCTTCGCCCGGCTCGACCCCGGCACCGGCCGCGTGACGGGGCAGATCACCTCCGAGCAGGTCCCCGGCACCGGCTGGTGGCTCGCCTTCCCCGGCGACATGGGGCGGCTCGGCTTCCTCAAGCCCGGCGCCGCCGGGTCGGCGTTCGACCTGGCCTCCGGGCGGGCCGCCCCGGTGCGAGGGCAGCACGGATGGTCGTTCTGCGTGACCGACCCCAAGCCGCTGCCGCTGCGCGAGGCGGCCCAGGGCTTCTACTCCGTCGCGGCCCTGTGCGAGTTCGACCTGGCCACCGGCAGGCGCCTGAGCGCGGCGGGCACGCCGCCCGCGTGGTTCACCGGCAGCCAGGACGGCTGGCGCCTGTGGCGCGACGAGAAGGGCGCCGTGCACGCCGTCCGGGACGCCACGGGCACCGCTCCCGGCATGTACGGCTGACACATGGGCCGGGGCACAGGCCGGCGCGGCCCGGCACGTGTGTGCCGTACATAGTTCTGTTTCTTGACGCCCCGGCGCGTGGCAACGGCCCTACCGCGCGGTAACCTCCGCTGGAGGGAGCCCTGTCACGAACCCAGGAGAGCCACATGCCCGAGGCAGTCATCGTCGCGACCGCACGTTCGCCGATCGGCCGAGCCTTCAAGGGGTCGCTCAAGGACATCCGTCCCGACGACCTCACCGTCCAGATGATCAAAGCCGCGCTCGACAAGGTGCCGCAGCTCGATCCCAACGAGGTCGACGACCTGATGCTCGGTTGCGGCCTGCCGGGCGGCGAGCAGGGGTTCAACATGGCCCGGGTGGTCTCGGTGCTGCTCGGGCTGGACGGCGTCCCCGGCACCACGGTCACCCGCTACTGCTCCTCCTCGCTGCAGACCACGCGCATGGCCTTCCACGCCATCAAGGCGGGCGAGGGGGATGTGTTCATCTCGGCCGGCGTCGAGTGCGTCTCGCGCTTCGTCAGGGGCAACTCCGACTCGCTGCCCGAGACCACCAACCCGCTGTTCCTGGACGCCAAAACGCGCACCGACGCCCGGGCCGAGGGCGGCGGCCCGGTATGGCACGACCCGCGCCAGGACGCGCGGCTGCCCGACATCTACGTCGCGATGGGCCAGACCGCCGAGAACGTCGCCGGCATGCGCGGCGTGAGCCGCCAGGAGCAGGACGAGTTCGGCGTCCGCTCGCAGAACCTCGCCGAGAAGGCCCTCGCCAACGGGTTCTGGGAGCAGGACATCACCCCGGTGACGCTTCCCGACGGCACGGTCGTCAGCAGGGACGACGGCCCGCGGCCCGGCACCACCTACGAGGCGGTCTCGCAGCTCAAGCCGGTGTTCCGGCCCGACGGCACGGTCACGGCCGGCAACTGCTGCCCGCTGAACGACGGCGCCGCCGCGGTGATCGTGATGAGCGACGTCAAGGCCGCCGAACTGGGCATCACACCGCTGGCCCGCATCGTGTCGACCGGCGTCACCGGCCTGTCCCCCGAGATCATGGGCCTCGGGCCGGTGGAGGCGTCCCGGCAGGCGCTGGGCCGCGCCGGCATGTCGATCTCCGACGTCGACCTGGTGGAGATCAACGAGGCGTTCGCCGCGCAGGTGATCCCGTCCTACCAGGAGCTCGGCATCGACCTCGACCGGCTGAACGTCAACGGCGGCGCGATCGCCGTCGGGCACCCGTTCGGCATGACGGGCGCCCGCATCACCTCCACGCTGCTCAACGGCCTGCGCTTCCACGACAAGTCGATCGGCCTTGAGACGATGTGCGTCGGCGGCGGCCAGGGCATGGCCATGGTGCTGGAGCGCCTCAACTAGACGCCCCCCCCCCGGCGACCGGGCGGGCCACGTGGCCCTGGGGCCGTGGACGCCCGGCCGGGGGGCGGTCAGCCGTGGACGTCGGGGCCGAGGGTCGCTCGCGGACGCCCGGCCGGGGGACGGTCAGCCGTGGACGTCGGGGCCGGCGCGGGTGAGGTCGATGCGGACGATCACCCGCCGGTCCCGCGTCATGGCCGCGCGGTAGTCGTCCCAGTCGGGGTGCTCGCCCGCGACGGTGCGGTAGTAGCCGACCAGGTGCTCCATCGCCTCGGGCAGGGAGACGACCTCGGCGGTGCCCTCGATCTGGATCCAGTCGCCGTAGAAGCCGTCGTTCATCACGCATAGCGCGACCTTGGGGTCACGGCGGAGGTTGCGGGTCTTGGCCGCGGTCTCCCGGGTGCTGACCACCGCGTACCCGTCGGCGTCCACGCCGACCGTCACCGGTGACATCTGCGGGCGGCCGTCGGGGTGGTAGGTGAGCATCACCGCGCGGTGGTTGGCGCCGAGGAATTCACGGGCCTTGTCGAGATCCATGTCTCCATGATGATCCATGCCGGCGGAGGGACGTCACGGCGGGCGCCGGCCCCTGGCACAGAACGGCGCCCACGCCAGACGGTGACGTGGGCGCTGGGACTGCAGGACTTACATGAAGCCCATGCGGGAACGGCGTTGCCGCTCGTGCTCAATGACGATCGCGGCGGCGTAGCCGTGGGTCAGCCCGTGCTCGTCGGCGAGCCAGTTGGCCCGCTCATCGCAGCGTAGGAACGACGGGCCGTTGTCGATGGCTTGGAACCACTCTGGGAGTGCGCGTCCGGTGATGTCCGGAACCCTGGCGATCAGCTTGTTCTGCGTCTCCGGTGAGTGGTTCAACGACATGGGCACCTCCATGAGTGAAGCCTCTTTTGCTCGACACTGCATCACCAGCCCCGTGATGGCAAGGGCCCAAAGGCCAGACTTGCATCTCACCAGGTAGATCATTGGTCGCAGCGCGTTGGCATACCCATACCTGCGCTTGCCATGCCGGTTTTCGGTCAGGAACCAGCAAATACGGACGCCCCGCCCGGGACCGGGCGGGGCGTCCGTGGCGAGGATCTAATCGTTGTTGAAGAAGTAGCTGATGAAGCGCAGGATCTCCAGGTAGAGCCACACCAGGCTCACCGTGAGACCGAAGGCCATCAGCCAGGAGTACTTCTCGGGGACGCCCGCGCGCACCCCCTGCTCGATGGAGTCGAAGTCCAGCAGCAGGAAGAAGCAGCCGAGCAGGATCATCGCGACGCTGAACACCCAGCCGATCGGGCTGTCGGTGCGCAGTCCGAGGCCGCCGTCGGTGAAGAAGCCCGCGACCCAGTTGATCAGCATCAGGCCGACGGCCGCGAAGCCGGCGGCGACGACGAACTTGGTGAACTTCGGCGTCGGCCGGAAGATCTTGAGCGCGTACACCGCCAGCGTGCCGCCGAAGGCGACCATCGTGCCGAGCACGGCCTGGAAGACGATGCCCTCGTAGATGTAGTTGTAGGCGTTGCTGATCACCCCGATGGCCAGGCCGTAGGCCACGGAGTAGCCGAGGATCAGCGCCGGGTTCGTGCTCTGCCGGAACGAGACGATCAGGCCGAGCACCAGGCCGACGATCGCCGCCGGCACGGCCACCGCGAGACCCAGGTTGAGGTACCAGGCGAGCGCCGCGGACACCACGAGGGTGCCGAGCGTGATGAAGCCCCGGACGACGACATCGTCGATCGTCATCGGCCGCGTCGCGGTCGGCGGAGCGTACGACGGAGTGTTGTACATCTCCTGCAGGTACTGCGGACTGGCGGTCGGGCCCGCCCACGACTGACGGTTGTTCTTACCCAGCCTGTTAAGGACCGGGTTCCTGCTCTGCATCACTGCCTCCACTGCGACCTGCGATCACCCTGCTCGTCGAGCCTCACAGGGGATGCCGCTTGCACGCGAAAACTCGTCATCGGTCATGGCGGTCAGGACGACCCTGCCGTATTGCGCCGCCGGGGACGGCATCCCGGCCTCCGGCGGCAACGAGTACAACGACCGACTGTCCACCTGAGTTCCGCCCTGCATGTTGCGGTTGGATCACCGCGGTCCGCCCGGACGGCGCGCCCGTGACTTCTCCGACCGGCGAGGTCGGCGTCCGATGGCGGACTCGGGGCTTCGCGGGACGTACCGTCACTGGAATGGGAGGTTCTGTCCCGTCCCTAACCTCCGCCATAGGCGGATTTTTCCACCATTGTTGACCGCTACCCTATTTATGGTGACTTTATCGCTTATAAGCAATTACCGTGCGTAGATCATCGATGGGCCGGGCGGCGAATAGCGGGGGCCACCGGCGAGAGCGCCGGGACGGCGTCGCGGCAGGACACAAGACGGTAACGATTGCCTGTGGGGGACGGAGCAGGGCCCGCAAGGCCCGCACGGAGGCCGGGGATAAACACGCGGCTCCGGGTGGCGAACCAACAATTATAGGGGCAAGAGCCCCGTCGTTACTATCACGGGGTGTTTCATATAGCCGGCAGAGTGCCCCCGGTGGGACTCGAACCCACACTGGAACCCTTTTAAGGGGTTTGCCTCTGCCATTGGGCTACGGGGGCGCCGTAATCATACGTAACGGACCACACTTGCGTAACGGGTCAGAGCCCACGTCTCCGCTCTTCCTTCCGTAGTCCGCAAGATAACCGTATACGTCGCACGCCCCCGCGACTCGGGCAATGAACAACAGACCGCTCAAGTAGCCCAATTCCACCACGCATCCTTGTTATGCCTACAGACAACGGTACGGCTCGCGCCCGAGGTCCTCGGGCGCGAGCCGTACCAGAAGCGGTCAGCCGGTGGCGGCGGCCGCCTTGAACTCCTCACGCGGAGACTCGATCTCACCCAGTGAGAGGGTCTCCCGCTTGAAGAAGAGCGCGAGCGTCCAGTCGGCCACCACGCGGACCTTGCGGTTCAACGTAGGCACCCGGGACAGATGGTAGGTGCGGTGCATGAACCACGCAGGAAATCCGTGAAGCTTGACGCCGTAGACGTTCGCGACGCCCTTGTGCAGCCCCAGCCCGGCCACCGAACCGACGTACTTGTGCCGGTACTCCCGCAGCGGGCGGCCCTGGAGGTGCCGGACGATGTTGTCGGCGAGCACCTTGGCCTGCCGCACCGCGTGCTGGGCGTTGGGCGCGCAGAACTGCCCGGGGTTGGTCATGTCGGGCACGCCCGCGACATCGCCGGCGGCGAAGGCGTCCTTGACGCCGGCGACCGTGAGCCGCGTCGTGGTCTTGATGCGCCCCCGCTCGTCCAGCGGCAGGTCGCCCGCGTTGACGACGGGACTCGCCTTGACGCCCGCCGTCCACACGATCGTGGCCGACTCGAAGCGGTCGCCGTCGGACAGCATCACGTGGCCGCCCTCGCAGGACTCCAGCAGCGTGCGCATCTTGACCTCGATGCCCCGCTTCCGCAGCTCCTCCAGCGTCCACTTGCCCATCTCGGGGCCCACCTCGGGCAGGATGCGGTCGCTGGCCTCGACGAGCACCCAGCGCAGGTCGCTCTCATTGAGGGTGTCGTAGTAGCGCACCGCGTCGCGCGCCATGTCCTCAAGCTCCGCCAGCGCCTCGACGCCCGCGAAGCCGGCGCCGACCACGACGAAGGTCAGCGCCCTGCGCCGCACCTGCTCGTCGTCGGTGGAGTCGGCCCGGTCGAACAGGGCGAGCACGCGGTTGCGGAGCGCGATGGCCTCGCCGACCGTCTTGAAGCCGATGGCGGCGTCCTTCAGACCCGGAATGGGCAGCGTGCGCGAGACCGAGCCGGCCGCCATGACCAGGACGTCGTAGGTGAGCTCCTTGGCCGGACCGGTGCTGGGCTCGAACGTCACGGACTTGTTGGCGTGGTGCACCTTGGTGACCTTGCCGTTCAGGATGCGGACGCGGTTCAGCACCCGGCGCAGCGGCGCGACGACGTGGCGCGGCGACAGGTTGCCGGCCGCGGCCTCCGGCAGGAACGGCTGGTAGGTCATGTAGGACTGCGGGCTGACGATCGTGATGCGGACGCGCCCGGAGCGCAGCTCGTCGCGCAGTTGGCGCTGCAGCCGCAGGCCCGTGTAGAGGCCGACGTACCCTCCGCCGACGATCAGGATGTGCTTCGCCTTCTGGTCCACGTGAGTGCCCCTTCGCGGCATGGTCGCTTGTGAAACCATTCACAAGCCTACGTCACGGTTGCCTATCGACGCCAATCCCGCCAGGCATCAAACTTTGGCGATTTTTCCGAAACTAGCCTCCTGAGCAGGGGTTTCTCCACAGAAGTTCGGCAAAACTTTCGTCTAGTGACGAACTTCACTCCACGTCAGCACGTCCGCGGAACGGAACGGGCCCGCCGTCGCGAGGACGGCGGGCCCGTTGCTCCGGCGCAGGCGTCAGCCCGAGAGCTCCACCGCGCGGGCGAAGACCGCGTCGAGCATCTCCTCGGTCACCCGCCCGGTGAAGGTGTTCTGCTGGCTCGGGTGGTAGCACCCGAGCAGGCGCACCGGCGTGCCGCCGTGCGCGATCTCCACCTCGGCGCCGTGCCCGAACGGCGGCCTGCGGCTCGGCAGCGTGTACCCGGCCTGCCGCAGCGCGGGCCACAGGGCCTGCCAGGCGTACCCGCCGAGGGCGACGATGACGCGCAGCGGATCGGCGACCAGCTCCAACTCCCGGGCCAGCCACGGGAAGCACGCCGCCCGTTCCTCGACCGTCGGCTTGTTGGCCGGCGGGGCGCAGCGGACGGCCGCGACCACGCGCGCGCCGAGCAGCCGCTGCCCGTCCCCGGCGTGGGTGCTGGTGGGCAGCGCCGCCAGCCCGGTGCGGTGCAGCGAGGCGAACAGCCAGTCGCCGCTGCGGTCACCGGTGAAGACCCGGCCCGTGCGGTTGCCGCCGTGCGCCGCCGGTGCGAGCCCGACGAGCAGGACCCGCGGCTTGTCGTCCCCCCAGCCGGCGATGGGCCTGCCCCAGTAGGTCTCCGTCATGAACGCCCGCCGCTTGACCTCCGCGACCTCCTCCCGCCACTCGACCAGGCGGGGACACGCCCGGCACACCGACTGCCGGGCGGTCAGCTCGGCGAGCGTGCCGCTCGTGCGGGCGAGATCGGCGACCTCCTCGGGCGTGCCGGCCACAGGAGTGTCCGGCCCGGCCGGATCCTCCGGCCAGCCACTGCCAGGGGGAACAAAGCTCATACCCCGATCGTGCCAGCCACCCCGGCATGCCCCGACCACTCCCGGACCACTCCCCGGCCACCTGCGCCGCGCTCGCCGCCTTTGGCAGGATCATCACGACGCCTGTCGTCGCCGCCACGACGTCGAGGACCGCCGAAGCCCGGCGGCACCCGACCGGACCACCGACCGAGGACTCACCATGCGAATCGTCATCCCGCTCTTCCAAGGCTTCACCGCTCTCGACGTCGTCGGCCCGTACGAGGTGCTCCGGATGCTGCCGGAGGCCCAGGTCGTGTTCACCGCCCCGGAGGCCGGCCCCGTCCGAGACGGCGCCGGGGTGCTGGCCCTGTCCGCCACCGCCACGCCGGCCGAGGTGGACTCCTGCGACGTCCTGGTCGTCCCCGGCGGACCGGGGGCGCGGACGATGATGCGTGATGAGGCCTTCACCGCATGGATCGGGCGGTTGCACGACGGCACGACCTGGACGACCTCGGTGTGCACCGGGTCGCTGATCCTCGGCGGCGCCGGCCTGCTGGAAGGGCTCCGCGCCACGACCCACTGGGGCGCCGTCGAAACGCTCGAAGCCTTCGGCGCGACCTACACGCCCGAGCGCGTCGTCGTCCAGGGCAAGATCGTGACGGCCGCCGGGGTGTCCTCCGGCATCGACATGGCCCTGACGCTGTTCGGGCGCATCGCCGGCCGGACGGCGGCCGAGGCCGCCCAACTCGCCATCGAGTACGACCCCCAGCCCCCCTTCGACGCCGGATCACCGGCCAAGGCCCCGCACGAGGCCATGGAGCTTCTTCTGGCCCGCCGGCGCTGAGCGCCCCGGCGGGCCGTCAGGAGGCGAGGCCGCGGGCGATGCCGTCGAGGATGTCGTGTTCGCTGACGACGACCTCGCCGAAGCCGAACCGGCTGACGATGCGGTCGAGGATGAGCGCGCCCGCGCCGATCACGTCCACGCGGCCGGGGTGCATGACCGGGATCGCCGCCCGCTCGTCGTGGGTCATGTCCAGCAGGCTCCGGGAGATCTCGCCCACCGTGGCCGCCGGGACGCGCGAGCCGTGGATGCGCTCGGGGTCGTAGGCCGACAGGTCCAGGGCGATGCCCGCGACCGTGGTCACCGACCCTGCCAGGCCGATCAGCGTGCGCGCCCGGCCCACCGGCACGGCCTCGGCCACCCGGTCGAGCGCCGCCTCGATGTCGGCGCTCGCCGCCGCCACGGCTGCGGAGCGGACGTCGTCCGCACCGGCCGATGCGTTGACGACCTCCGGCTCCTCGCCCGGTTCCGTCCTCGCCGCCGCTGCCGCCGCTGCCGCGGCGAAGTGGCGCTCGGTGAGGCGGACGCAGCCGATGTCGACCGAAATCGCGGCCTCCACGTCGGCTGAGCCCAGGACGAACTCGGTGGAGCCGCCGCCGATGTCGACCACCAGCACGGGGGCTTGGGCACCCGTGAGCCCGGCCGTGGCGCCGAGGAAGGACAGGTGGGCCTCCTCCGAGCCGGTGACCACCTCGGGGTCGACGCCGAAGATCTCGCGCACGCCGGTGACGAAGTCGGCGCGGTTGGCGGCGTCCCTGGTGGCGCTGGTGGCCACCACGCGCACCCGCTCGGCGCCGTGCTCCCTGATCAGCTTGGCGTAGCCGCGCATCGCGGTGAACGTGCGCTCCAGCGCCTCGGGGGCAAGCCGCCCGGTGCGGTCGACCCCCTCGCCAAGGCGGACGATCTCCATTCGCCGCTCTACGTCGATCAGCGCGCCGCCGGTCGGATCGCCGTTCCCGATGTCGGCGATCAGCAGGCGAACGGAGTTGGTGCCGCAGTCGATGGCCGCCACGCGGGTCATGCGCCCTCCTCGGGCTCGTCGGGGCCGGTCGGCACGCAGGGCCCCTCGCTCCACCACTCGGGCAGAACGTCGAGGGCCTCGCGGCCGAAGGGGTTGGTGCCCGGCATGGCCAGCTCGTGGCCCACCAGGGCGTGCAGGCACTTCACCCGGTCGGGCATGCCGCCGGCACTCTGCATGTCGCGGGGCAGGGGCTCCAGGCCGTCCTCGGCGGCGGCCTGGTCGCGTCTCTCGACGTAGGCGGCGTGCGCCTTCGCGTACGCCTCGGCCAGGGCCGGGTCCTCCGCCAGCCGCGCCTGCATGCGCTTCATGAGCCCGGAGGACTCCAGCGTGCCGATGGCAGAGGCGGCCCTCGGGCAGGTCAGGTAGAACAGCGTGGGGAACGGCGAGCCGTCGGCCAGCCGCGGGGAGGTCTCAACGACGTCGGGCAGTCCGCACGGGCACCGGTGGGCCACGGCCCGCAGGCCCCGCGGCGGCCGGCCGAGCTGCCGTTCGACCACGGCGGCGTCCGCCGGGTCCACTCCCGGCGCCCCTTCCCGGCCTCCGGCGGCCGTGTCGGCCGGATCGGCCGGATCGACCGGATCGACCATCGCGCATTCCCCCTGAGAACGACGGGCAGGCCCGTCGGGCACACCCGGACCGAAAACCCGGACACGTAAGTATCCAGCACCCCACGACCACCGATGCCCAGAGACCACAGAGCAAGGCCCGAGCCCTGGGCGCGCTCAGCGCAACCACGTCCACCCGCTGAACCCGCCATGTCCACCCGGCCGTCGTGAACGTCGATTCCCTCCGGCGCCGCGACGGCGGGACGACAAACGGCGAAAACGGCGCGCCGGCATCGCCGACCGCCCTTCCACCGCCCCGGCGTCGGAAACACCGACGCTGAAAGGCGAGGAGGATACGGCGCGCTCACGCACGCGCCCTGGCGGGCCGGGGGTGTCAGGGGGCGGGGGTGCGGGGGGACAGTTCGACGCTCTGGCCGGTGCCGCGGTCGGCGGCCTCGATGGACTCCCACAATGTCTGGTACCACGGGGGCGCGGACTGCGGCGTGGCCCCGGCCGCGGGCTTCCTGGCCTTCTTCGCCGGGTCCAGCAGGACGTAACACGTCTGGCGGCCGTCGCCGCAGTAGTGCAGCCGGCCCCTGGCGAGCTGCCTGATGTAGGCGGGGTCGTCGAGCCGCCGGCTGCGCTCGGCGAGCTCCTGCAGGTCTTTCAGCGCCTGGGCCTGCTGCCTCTCCAGCTGGGCGATCTGGCGTCGCTGCGCGACGTACTCGCGCACCGGATAGGCGAGGCTCATGGCGATCGCGCACACGACGACCGCCAGGATCGCGGCCCGTCCCGTCAACTGCGGTCGCTTCTTCATGGTCCTCCCGGGTCCGTACGGCTTGCGCCCATAAGCGCGCAAGCCGTACGGAAGAAACTAGCCCTGGAAGCGCGGAAAAGCTCCGCGACCCGCGTAGCGGGCGACATCGTCGAGAAGTTCCTCGATGCGGAGAAGCTGGTTGTACTTGGCCACGCGGTCGGACCGCGCCGGGGCGCCGGTCTTGATCTGACCGCAGTTGGCGGCCACGGCCAGGTCGGCGATCGTGGTGTCCTCGGTCTCGCCGGAGCGGTGGCTCATCATGGAGCGGTAGCCGCTGCGGTGGGCGAGGTCGACGGCGTCGAGGGTCTCCGACAGGGTGCCGATCTGGTTGACCTTGACCAGCAGGGCGTTGGCCGCGCCCTCGGCGATGCCCCGCTCGAGGCGCTCGGGGTTGGTGACGAACAGGTCGTCGCCGACGATCTGGACCTTGCCGCCGAGCGCGGCGGTCATGGCCTTCCAGCCCTCCCAGTCCTCCTCGTCCAGCGGGTCCTCGATGGAGACCAGCGGGTAGGAGCGGACCAGGTCCTCGTAGAAGGAGATCAGCTCGTCGGAGCCGTGGCCCTTGCCGTCGAGGGTGTAGACGCCCTTGGAGTGGAACTCGGTGGCGGCCACGTCCAGGGCCAGCGCGATGTCCTCGCCCGGGGTGTAACCGGCCTTCTCGATGGCGACGAGGATCAGGTCGAGCGCGTCGCGGTTGCTCGGCAGGCTGGGGGCGAACCCGCCCTCGTCGCCGAGGCCGGTGGAGTAGCCCTTCTCCTTGAGCACCTTCTTGAGCACGTGGTAGGTCTCGGCGCCCATGCGCACGGCGTCGGAGAAGGTCTCGGCGCCGATCGGCGCGATCATGAACTCCTGGATGTCGACGTTGCTGTCGGCGTGCGCGCCGCCGTTCAGGATGTTCATCATCGGGACGGGCAGGATGTGGGCGTTCGGCCCGCCCACGTAGCGGAACAGCGGCAGGTCGGCGCTGTCGGCCGCGGCCTTGGCCAGGGCCAGGGAGACGCCGAGGATGGCGTTGGCGCCGAGCCGGCCCTTGTTGGGCGTGCCGTCGAGGTCGATCATGGTCTGGTCGACGAGCCGCTGCTCCTCGGCGTCGAACCCGATGATCTCGTCGGCGATCTCGTCGGTGACGTTGAGCACGGCCTTCTGCACGCTCTTGCCCGCGTAACGCTCGTCGCCGTCGCGCAGCTCCACGGCCTCGAACTGGCCGGTGGAGGCACCGCTCGGGACGGCCGCGCGCCCGGTGCTGTAGTCGTCGAGCAGGATCTCTACCTCGACCGTCGGGTTGCCCCGGGAGTCGAGAATCTCGCGGGCGGTAACGGCCTCGATGGCAGCCACGAAGCGCTCCTATGAGTCAGTAGCCCGGGGACGGGCCCCCGGAACCCATCACCGCACCGTCGTACGCGATGCGGTTGCGGACGGTTTGCCTCACGAGCCTATCGGGGTCTACCGGCGGGTACGGATACCGCGCCCGCGGATCAGGTGTCTGGTTGCCCACACTCGGGTGAACCCGGGACGACCGGGACGCGGACGCCCGCCGCCCGCCGCTTCCGCCTCACCGTTCCCGGACGTGGACAGGCGCCGCCTACTGCTCCGGGCGTCCCTCGGAGCGTTCCCAGGCGTGCACCCGGTCGCGGTAGGCGCGGGCGGCCGCGCGCAGTTCTGCCTCGGGGTCGATGCCGGCGGCGCGCGCCCGGCGCACCAGGTCGAACAGCTCGCGCCCGATGCCCTGCCCGACCGCGCGCCCGAGCGAGTCGGGGACCCCGGAGCGCTCGGCGCGGCTCTGCAGCCCGCTCACGAGCGACAGCGCGGGCTGGCCCATCGGCACGCCGTCGAGCACCGACTCCCAGCCCTTGGCGGCCCGCTCGGCGGCCTTGATGGCGTCCCAGTTGGCGCTGACGTCCTCGGCGCCCTCGACCACCGTGTCGGCGAAGACGTGGGGGTGGCGCCGGACGAGCTTGTCGACGATGCCGGCGGCGACGTCGTCGACGTCGAAACCGCCGTCCTCGGAGGAGCGCTCCTGCGCCAGCCGGGCGTGGAAGACCACCTGGAGCAGCAGGTCGCCGAGCTCCTCGCGCAGGGCGGCGTGGTCGCCGTCCTCGATGGTCTCCATGACCTCGTAGGACTCCTCCAGCAGGTACGGCAGGAGGGACTCGTGGGTCTGCTCGGCGTCCCACGGGCACGAGCGCCGCAGCCGGTCCATGACGGCCACCAGGTCGAGCAGCCGCGCCCCCGGCAGGTCGTAGGAGCCCGGGACCAGCTCGATGACCGGCGGATCGTCCATGCCGAGCGCGGCGTGGCCGATGGCGCGCATGAGCGGCTCGTCGCCGTCCTGGGCGGCCAGCCACACGACAGTGCCGTCGCGGCCCTCGCGGGCCAGGGCCGCCGGGTCGGGCGTCACGACCTCGACCGGGATGTCCTCCTCGGCCAGGTAGGGCAGCAGCGGGTGGTCACCGGAGCCGGTGAGCACCCGCCCGGAGCCCAGGGCCGCCCACGCCCGCCCGCTCAGCAGGCCCGGAGCCACCCTGGGCGACGTCGTGACGACGAGGAGGGGCATGTGTCTACTGGGCGGCGGGCGGCGCCGGCTGGGCCGCGCCCTGGGCCGGAGCCCCGAAGCGCGCCTCCTCGACCAGGCCCTGCTCGGTGTCCCAGGTGCCGTAGCGGTGGGAGACCTTGACCGGGATGGAGTCGAGCTGCGCGAACAGCTTCTGCTGCGCGGCCTGGACGGAGGCCTGGTCGGTGAGGTTGGCCCCGAACCGCTCAAGGCCCTTCTGGTAGGTCAGCGAGGTGCGGACCCACTTGCGGACCTCCGACGGCGGGACGCCCCTGCCGAGCATTGCCGGGCCGACCTTCTCGATGCCGCCCTGTTCGTTGATGAACTTGTCGACGTCACCCTCGCTGATGGTGAGGCCGGTGCGCTGGGCGAACTGCTCGAACTGGCTGAAGTAGATCAGCTGGAGCAATACCGCGCGCGGGATCGAGGGCATCTGGAGCTGCGACTCGTTGATCTTGGCCTGCTTCAGCGCCGCCTGGTACTCGCGGATCTCGGAGTCCAGCCGGCCGTTGCTGATGCGCTCGCCGCCGACGGTGGCCGCCGTGCCGACCTGCACGGGCGAGGAGCAGGCGGTCAGCGCGACGCACGCGGCCGCGGCGGCCAGGAGCAGGCGCACAGGATTCGACTTCACTAGCGGTCCCTTCGACAGACGCGGCTACTCTACTCAAACCGCGCGCAGGTCCGTTCATCGATGTGCTCGTTGGCCACCGGCCGCCCGCGCAGGCTCCAGGAACATGGCCTCGACCAGGTCGGTGCACCACTTCAGCAGGTCCAGGTCGCGCAGCGGCTGCCCGCCGAGCGGGCGGGTCTTCGGCACCGGCACCAGCAGCGTCTCGGCGGCCACCTTGAGGATCGCCTTGGGGTACAGCCGGTCCAGGCGGACCTGCTGGGACTCCCTCAGCGTGACCGGGGCGAACCTGATGTGCTGGCCCTGCAGCGCGACGTCGGTCAGGCCGGCCTGGCGGGCGTGGACGCGGAAGCGGGCCACCTCCAGCAGGTTGTCCACCTGCTGCGGCGGGCGCCCGTACCGGTCGACGAGCTCCTCGCGGACGGCCACGATGTCGGCGCCGTCGCCCACCGCGGCGATGCGCTTGTAGGCCTCCAGGCGCAGCCGCTCGGAGGTGACGTAGTCGTGCGGGATGTGGGCGTTGACCGGCAGCTCGACCTTGACGTCCGGGCGCTCCTCGACGACCTCCTGGCCCGACAGCTTGGCCTTCTGCTCCTGCACGGCCTCGGCCATCATCCGGACGTACAGGTCGAAGCCGACGCCGGCGATGTGGCCGGACTGCTCGGCGCCGAGGATGTTCCCGGCGCCGCGGATCTCCAGGTCCTTCATGGCGACGTACATGCCGGCGCCCATCTCGGTGTGCTGGGCGATCGTGGCCAGCCGCTCGTGGGCGGTCTCGGTGAGCGGGGCCTCCGGCGGGTACAGGAAGTAGGCGTAGCCCCGCTCGCGGCCCCGGCCGACCCGGCCGCGGAGCTGGTGGAGCTGGGACAGGCCGTAGTTGTCCGCGCGGTCGACGATCAGCGTGTTGGCGTTCGGGATGTCCAGGCCGGACTCGACGATCGTCGTGCTGACCAGCAGGTCGAAGTCGCGCTCCCAGAAGCCGACCATGATCTTCTCGAGCTGCTGCTCGTTCATCTGGCCGTGGGCGACGGCCACCCGGGCCTCGGGCACCAGCTCGCGCAGGCGGGCGGCCACCTTGTTGATCGAGGAGACCCGGTTGTGCACGAAGAAGACCTGGCCGTCGCGCATCAGCTCGCGGCGGACGGCGGCGGCGATCTGCTTCTCGTCGTAGGGGCCGACGAAGGTGAGGATCGGGTGCCGCTCCTCCGGAGGGGTGAGGATGGTGGACATCTCGCGGATGCCGGTGAGGCCCATCTCCAGCGTCCGCGGGATCGGCGTCGCCGACATGGCGAGCACGTCCACCTGCGTGCGCATGTGCTTCATGGCCTCCTTGTGCTCGACGCCGAACCGCTGCTCCTCGTCGACGATGATGAGGCCGAGCTGCTTGAAGCGGATGTCGGGGTTGAGCAGGCGGTGGGTGCCGATCACGATGTCGACGGTGCCGTCCTTGAGGCCGTCCAGGGTGGCCCTGACCTCGCCGTCGCTCTGGAACCGCGACACGGGCTTCACCACCACGGGGAAGCTCGCGAACCGCTCGCCGAAGGTCGACAGGTGCTGCTGGACCAGCAGCGTGGTGGGCACCAGGACGGCCACCTGCTTGCCGTCCTGCACGGCCTTGAACGCCGCCCGCACGGCGATCTCGGTCTTGCCGTAGCCGACGTCGCCGCAGATCAGCCGGTCCATCGGCACCGCGCGCTCCATGTCGCGCTTGACCTCGTCGATGGCCTCGAGCTGGTCACCCGTCTCGGCGTAGGGGAAGGCGTCCTCCATCTCGCGCTGCCAGGGGGTGTCGGCGGCGAAGGCGTACCCGGGTGAGGCCATGCGGGCGCTGTAGAGGCGGATCAGCTCGCCGGCGATCTCCTTGACGGCCTTCTTGGCACGGGACTTGGCCTTGGCCCAGTCGGCGCCGCCCATGCGGTTGAGCGTGGGCGACTCGCCGCCGACGTACCGGGTGACCTCGTCGAGCTGGTCGGTCGGCACGTACAGCCGGTCGCCCTTGGCGTACTCGATGACCAGGTATTCGCGGGTGGCGCCCTGCACCGAGCGCTGGACCATCTCGACGTAGCGCCCGACGCCGTGCTGCCCGTGGACCACGTGGTCGCCGACCTTGAGCTGGAGCGGGTCGACCATGTTCCTGCGCCGGGACGGCAGGCGCCGCATGTCCTTGGTGGAGGCCTTCTGCCCCACCAGGTCGAGGTGGGTCAGGACGGCGACCGCGTCGCCGACGAACCCGTGCTCGACCCGGCCGGTGGTGACGCTCACGACGTCCTTGCCGGGGGCGGTCTCGAGGCCGGGCACCAGGCGGGCGGCGACGTCCACGCCCTTGAGCAGCTCGACGATGCGCTCGGCCGGGCCGTGACCCTCGCTGAGCAGGACGACCGCGCGGCCCTCGCCGAGCCATCCCTTGATGTCGCCGAGCGCGCGCTGGGTGTCCCCCCGGTAGGCCTCGGCCTCGCGTGCGGACAGCTCGACGATCTCGCTCTCGCCGTAGACGTCGCCGCTCGACGCGGGGGGCGCCGCGGGGGCCTGGCCGCCCGAGGGCTGGTCGGTGGTGGCGAACGGGGCGATGGTCCACCACGACTGGCCGAGCTCGCGGGCGTGGCGGCGCACCTCTTCCAGGTCGCGGAAGGCCGCCGCCCCGAGGTCGATCGGCGCCTCGCCGCCCGCGGCGGCGTTGATCCAGGACGCCTCGAGGAACTCCTGACTGGTGCGCACCAGCTCGACGGCGCGCCCGCGGATGCGCTCGGGATCGCAGACGAACACCGACGCGCGGGCCGGGAGGTGGTCCAGCAGCAGGTCCATGCCGTCGACCAGGACGGGCGCGAACGCCTCCATGCCCTCGACGGGGATGCCGTCGGCGAGCTGGTCGAGGATGTCCTTCAGCGCGGGATGCCGGTCGGCCAGCTCGGCCGCCCGCACCCTGACCTCGTCGGTGAGCAGCAGCTCGCGGCACGGCGCGGCGAACAGCCCGCCCTCGGCGACCTCCAGCGAGCGCTGGTCGGCGACCTTGAACCAGCGGATCTCCTCGATGGTGTCGCCCCAGAACTCAAGGCGCAGCGGGTGCTCCTCGGTGGGCGGGAAGACGTCCAGCAGCCCGCCGCGCACGGCGACCTCACCGCGCTTCTCCACCATGTCGACGCGGTGGTAGCCGTTGCCGACCAGGCGCTCGACCACGTTCTCCAGATCGGCGTCGTCCCCGGAGCGCAGCCGCACCGGCTCAAGGTCGCCGAGCCCGGCGACGAGCGGCTGCAGCAGGGCCCGGACCGGCGCGACCACGACGTCCAGCGGCCCGGCGGCGGCGTCGCCCTGGACGGGGTGTGCCAGCCGGCGCAGGACGGCCAGTCGCTGGCCGACCGTGTCGCTGCGCGGCGAGAGCCGTTCGTGCGGCAGGGTCTCCCAGGCCGGGAAGACGGCGACGGCGTGGTCGCCGACCAGGCCGGTGAGCGCGGCGGCGAGGTCTTCGGCCTCGCGGGCGGTCGCGGAGACGGCCAGGACCGGCCGCCGGCGCGCGAGGGCGGCCACGGCGAACGGCCGCAGCGCGGGCGGCGCGACCAGGTTGACGTCCTCGCCGTGGCGCTCAAGGGCACCGGCGAGTTGCGGATCGGCGACGACAAGGTCGAGCAGTCCGGAAAGACTCATTAGAAATGCCCCCACATGGTCATCCCCGCCTTCTCCCGCGCCTCAGGGCCCGGCCTGCCGGCCTTCTCGATCTTGTCGGCCTGATCGGCCGGCCGAGATCCCCGCATGGCGCCCGTCACCGCGCATCACACCGCGAACCCACCGATGACCGCGGACGGAACACGTCCATCGCATCACGACATGACGGCACCGGCACGGCCCACGGTGTCCACGACGACACGCGCGACCCCGGCTCGTCGGAGTCGGGGTTGTCTCAAGGCTACTTCCCCCTCGGCGGCACCATGCCGGGAACCGTCCCTCCATCCGTTCTGTCGGGAAACGCGAAACTCCCCGGCCGCCCGGCGCGGGCCTTACGGGCGGACCCGGCGGGCTCCCGGCGGCGAAAGCCGGAGCTTTCGTCAGGTGAATCCAATACAGAACGAGCCAGGGTGACTACTCTGAGTCACATGTCAGAGGTTCGATGGTGGCCGGAGACCCAGGGCGACGTGTTCGGTCACCGCATCCGCGAGCTGTGGACCGAGCAGCTCGGCCGGCGGCTCGACGTCCTGATCGCCGGGTGCGCCCGGGGCGACGCGATCGACGTCGAGCGCGTGGACACCCGGGTCACCGGCATCGACGAGGACACTCCGGTGCTGCGCGCCGCCGTCGAGCGCCGCTCCGGCCTCGACGCCCGCTTCCTCGGCGACCTGCGCGACGCGCCGCTGCTGCCGCGCACCTTCGACGTCGTGCACGCCGCCTTCCTGCTCGAACGGGTGCGCAACGCCGAACTCGTGCTCGACCGCATGGTCAACGCCCTGCGCCCCGGCGGGCTGCTGCTGATCAGGATGCGCGACCGCACGTCGGCGTACGGCTTCTGCGACCGCCTCACGCCGTGGTGGCTGCGCCGCCTGCTGTGGGCGCGCCTCGCCCCGGCCGGCGCCGTCGGCCCGCTCCGGGCGGTCTACGAGCAGGTGGCCTCCCGCGAGGGCATCCACTCGTACTGCCTGATGCGCGGGCTGATGATCGCCGAGGACTATTCGGCGTCCTCCGGCCCCGCGCTGCGCGGACGGCACCCCAAACTGGTGCGGGCCGCGCTGCGCGTCGTCCAGCACCTCTCGGGCGACCGCCTGCCCGCCGGCCGCGACGAGATCACCCTGGTCATCCGCAAGCCGCAGAACCACTTCGCCCGCCTGATCTGACCACCCCCGCGAAGGCCGCGCGGAGCCTCGCGGGGGCCGGCGGGTCAGCGGCGGGTGAGCAGGTAGTGCCAGCTTCCCGGCCGCTGGCTGTCGCGCATCTCGCCGGAGAGCCGCACGCTCTTGCTGCCGTCGACGGTGACCAGCACCAAGTAGGCGTCGAACTCGTCCTCGCAGGCGCCCATGCATTGCAGCCCGATCAGGTGCTGGTCGTCCGCCCAGGCCACGAGCTGCAGCATCCACTGCCTGCCGACGACCTTCCCGGTGGCGACCTCCCTGACGGCCGTCTCCGGGCCGATGGACCGGGTCTGGGCCAGCATCTTCTTCATCTCCTTGCCCGTGAGCACCTTCGCCGGGCCGGTGCTCCTCGGACGGGACGGAGCGGAGTCATCGGCGTACATGGTGCCGTCCGGGGACACGCCGGCCTGCTGGCCCGGCTTCAGCACCCCCTCGGAGACGCGCCGCGGCCGTCCCTCGGTGTCGTAGAAGACCCTGTCCGGCTGCCCCGGTTCGCCGGCCGACGGATTGGACTGCCAGATCAACCCGTCGGGGGACCACCAGAACCGGCTCGCCGGCATCCCCCCGTTGCCGCGCGACCCGGGCGCGGAGTGGAACGACGCCCGGCCCGACGCCACCTCGACGACCTGGAAGCCCGTACGGCCGGGGTCGGGATCGCTCCAGCTGTTCCCGTCGGCGGACACGTCGGCGCGGATCGTCGGGTCCCGGTCGTAGGCGGTGGCGAGCAACCTGGCCCCGTCGGGGGACCAGGAGACGTCGGCCACCGGATGGTCCAGGTCGAACCACCGGACGACCTGGCGGGTGGCCATGTCGAACAGGCCGATGCGGCGCGCGGGCAGATCGCGCTCCAGCACGGCGGCGAGCCTCATGCCGGGGGCCACGTCGAGCGCCGCCCATTCGGTCTCGTCATAGCCACCGGTGCCGGGGTTGTAGAGAAACCACCGGTCGCGGCGGCGATCGCTCCGGTCCCCCGTCTTCTCCTGCTCCCAGACGAAGTACGCCGAGACGGCGACCCTTCCGGCCGCGATCAGCTTCCTGGGCGGCGAGTCGCCGGTGTCGGCGCTGATCGCCAGCGACTCCGGCAGCGCGCCGGGCTCCACCGGCGTCGGCGCGACGACCGGCCGCCCTGAGGCGTCGTCCTCGGCGGGAGGCGCGGTGGGAAGCGGCCTCGATGGATGAGGAGAGGCGGAGCCCACGGTGACGGCGGGGACATCTCCGGGCCCGTCGCCGGACAGGATCCTCGGCACGAACACGGCGGCGGCGACCACGGCGGCCGTCGCGGCCACGGCGACGGCCGCCGTGGCGGCGCGCACGCGGGTGCGCCCGCGCAGGACCCGGTCGGCCAGGCCTGGCGGGACCTCGGCCTCCTTGGCCCATTCGCGAAGGGTCTCGGGCAGAAGGGACTCGGGCGTCATGAGGTGACCTCCTCGAACGGGTGGTGCGGCGCGCGGAGGTCGGCGAGCTCGGGGGAGATGGAGCGCAGCCGGGCTATGGACCGGTGGACGGTGCTGCGGACCGTGCCGACCGAGCAGCCCATGATCTGGGCGACCTCGGCCTCCGGCAGGTCCTCGAAGTAACGCAGCACGAGCACGGCGCGCTGGCGCGCGGTGAGGCGGGCCAGCGCGCGGCGCAGGATGAGCTTGGTGTCGGCCAGATGCGTGTCGTCGCGCCCGGCCTGCTCGGGCAGATCCGCGACCACCGTCTCGCGCCGCCGCGACGCCCCCCGCCACCAGCTCACCTGCTGGCGGTACATGGCGCGCCGCACGTACGGCTCGGGGTCGTCGATGCGGCTCCACCGCGCGGCGGCCCGCGCCAGGACGGTCTGCAGCAGGTCCTCTGCGGCGTGCTGGTCCCCGCCGGTGAGCAGGAAGCCCAGCCTCATCAACGCGGGCGACCGCGCCGACACGAACTCGCGGAAACGTCGCTCCTCGGCAACGTCCACGATCACCTCCAGAAGTCGTCGTGCCCCTAGGACGCGACCGGCCGCCCCCCGCTATGCCTCACCCCGTTCCGTGGACGCACTCCCGCACTATCCTGTCCCGGTGGGAAATGTGGAGCAGACGACGCCGCCCTCCGGGACGGCCCCCGAGTGGGTGCCCGACGCGCGCGAACTGGCCGACCTCGAGCTGCTGCTCTCGGGCGCGTTCGCCCCGTTGAAGGGGTTCCTCGGCTCGGCCGACGCCGCCTCGGTCACCGAGGACGGGCGCCTTCCCGACGGCACGCCGTGGCCCGACCCTGTCACGCTCCTGGTGCCGCACGACCACCCCGTCTCGGTCGGCGACGAGCTCACGCTGCGTGACCCCGAAGGCGCCGCGGTCGCCGTCATGAGCGTGACCGAGCGCACGGCGGACGGCCTGGTCGCCGGCCCGGTGACCTCTCTCGGCGCACCCGAGCACGGCCCCTTCGCCCGGCTGCGGCGCTCGCCGGAGCAGGTGCGGGCCGAGCTGGGCGAGCGTCCCGTCCTCGCCGTCACCATGCGGGGGCCGCTGGACGACCTGGACGAGATCACCGCCACCGCCCGCGAACTGGACGCGGTGATCCTGCTGCTGCCGCTGGCCTTCGGCGAGGGCGGCCCGGCGGTCGTCCGCGCGGCGCTCAAGGCGCGCGACCGGCTGCCGTCCGGCACCGCCGTCGCCGTGGTCCCGCTCGCCCCCCGTGAGCGCGAGATCGACCTCGAACTGCGCGAGCACGTCGCCACGGCGTACGGGGCGGTCGAGCACCTGGCCGGGCCCGAGCCGGTCACGCTGCCGGGGCCGCCGCACCGGCGCGGCCTGGTGGTGTTCTTCACCGGCCTGTCCGGGTCGGGCAAGTCGACGATCGCGCGCGGCCTGCACGACGCGCTGCTCGAACGCGGCACCCGCACGGTGACCTACCTGGACGGCGACGTCGTGCGGCGGCTGCTGTCGGCGGGGCTCACCTTCTCCCGGCACGACCGCGACCTGAACATCCGCCGTATCGGGTTCGTCGCCGCCGAGGTCGCCCGCCACGGCGGTCTCGCCATCTGCGCGCCCATCGCCCCGTTCGCGGCGACGCGCGACGAGGTGCGCCACATGGTCGAGGGGGTCGGCGCCGACTTCCTGCTGGTGCACGTGGCCACGCCGCTGGACGAGTGCGAGCGCCGCGACCGCAAGGGCCTGTACGCCAAGGCCAGGGCCGGGCTGATCCCCGAGTTCACCGGCATCTCCTCGCCGTACGAGGAGCCGGAGGACGCCGATCTGACGCTCGACACGACGGGCATATCGGTCGAGCGCGGGGTCGAGCGGGTGCTCGACGTGCTCACCGCCGGCGGCTGGCTGCGCTGAGCGCCCGCCCCGCCCGCGCCTGCGGCTCAGTGGTCGGGGACCGGGGTGGAGCTGAAGTACGGCGCGCGGGCCAGTTCGGTGAAGGCGCGCCGGGCGGCCACCGTCGCGTCGAAGCGGGTGTCGCCGCGCGGCGCGCGCGGCGAGTCGAAGTACACCAGGGCCTTGATCTGCGGGTACCCCTTGATCTGGCGGCGCACCGAGTTGAAGAACGACGCCTTGAACGCCGGCTCGTCCAGCCGCTCGAAGGCGCCCCACTCGGCCACCATGATCGGCTTGCCGGGGAAGCGCATCTGCGTCCAGCGGTAGAAGCCGGGCCAGCCGGAGTGGTCGTCACGGGTCTTGTCCACCAGGCCGGCGAAGTCGTTGACCCGGCGGTCGGCGTAGGGGTCCAGGCCGATCCAGTCGACCACGTCGTCTCCGGGGTAGAGCCGCTCGAACCACGGCTTGGCGGCCCAGTTGGGCGCCCCCATGTACGTCATGACCGTGATGGCGTTCTTGACCCCGCGCTCGCGCAGGCGTAGCACGACATGGCGGTACATGGCGGCGTAGTCCTCGGCGGTCATCCCCGACCCTGGGCGGGCGCGCACGTCGTTCTCGGGCTCGTGGTGGACGGTGAGGAAGAAGCGCTCGGGCAGCGTGCGCCTGATGCGCCGGGCCACCCGGTCGATGCGGCCGTCGATGGCGCCGGCGGCGATCTCGGCCCACGTGTGGTGCACGGACGGCTTCCAGTTGATCAGCAGGATGCGCTTTCTGGCCAGCCGGCGCTCCTCGGGGGTGGGGAACGGGTCGCCGCCCCGGTGGTAGACGTGCAGGATGTCGGCCCTGCGGCCCATGCGCTCCTCGGCGGCGGCGATGGACCGGGCGGGCGACCGTCCGCCGAAGACCTCCGGGGCCACCCCCCACCACGCTCCGCAGCTCGGAATGAGCTTGGCGGTGGCCGCGCAGTCGGGGGCGTCGTCGGTGGCGGTCACGCCGGCGCCCGGGACGCGGTCTCCCTCCACGGCAGGCTGCGAGGGCTTCACCGAGGCCACGGCGTAAATGATCAGACCACAGCCGACGGCGAGCCCGGTGCCGAAAAACCATATTCCCGTCACTTTTCGCAATGCACTCAAACCCCCTTCTCTCCGGTCTTCCCCGAAGGTCGCTATTCACCTTCCCACTAATCGGTGCCATGCCGCCGGTAACTCGGCGCGCTTTCCCGGGGGTCCGGCGTCCGCGCCGTCGTTGGCTTCACGTCGCGGCGCACGTCATACCGGACCCCAATAACGGAAATATCCGATTATGAGGCTGAGCTGGGACGATGCCCCGTCCACCAAAAACTCCGGTATGCGGTCGCGGCATCCCGCGTTGTGCCTATAGTTCTCTGGATCCGCCCCTCGGGAACCGTTCACCACGCGGCGCCCGGCACATCACAGCGCACCGGGCGGAATCCGCAGGAACAATTCCGCACCGAGAGGCATGCCGTTCCCATGGACCACCCGGCGTCCTCAGTCTCCGGCCCGGCCCCCGGGCGCGAGCTCGCCGAATTCGGCTCGATGCTGGTGCGGCGCCGCGTCGCCCTCACCGTCTTCCTGCTCGCCGGGGTGTGCGCCGGCGGCGTCGTGCTCGCGACCACCCCGCCCTCGTACACGGCCACCGCCGAGGTGCTGGTGGCCCCCACCGGAGTGCAGGACCAGACCAACCCGACCACGCCCCGCCAGCGCGAGCCGCTCAACCTCGACACCGAGGCGCAGGTCGCCCGCTCGGCCGTGGTCGCGGCCCGGGCCGCGCGCGCCCTCAAGGTCAACGACCCCGACCCGCTCAGAGACCGCGTCGCGGTCACCGTGCCGCCCAACTCCGCCGTGCTCGCCATCTCCTACACCGCCGCCGACCCGGTCAGTGCCGCCGCGGGCGCGCAGGCGTTCGCCAGGGCCTACCTCGCCAACCGCGAGGCGACGGCCACCCGCGCCCTGGACGCCCAGCTCAAGGTGCTCTCCGGCAAGCTGCGCGAGATCGACTCCCGGCTCGCCGCCACCGTCGCCGGCCTGCCCCGCACCGCCCCGGGCTCGGCGGCGCGCACCATCGCCAACCAGCGGCAGAACGTCCTGAGCCGGCAGGTCTACAACCTCACCGTCAAGTACGACGCCCTCAAGACCGTGGCGATCACCCCGGGCACCGTCATCAGCGACGCCCGCCCGCCCGCGTCGCCTTCCCAGCCGAGCCCTCCGCTCTACCTCGGCAGCGGGCTGTTCCTCGGCCTGCTCGCCGGGGCCGGCGCCGCCATGGTCCGCGACCGCTTCGACACCCGTCTCAGGACGGCCGCCGACATCGAGCGCCTCACCGGGCTGCCCGTCCTGTGCGAGGGTGAGAACGCCCGCGAGCTGCGCGAGCTGGCCATGGCCGTGGCCCGCCACCTGCGCGACGGCGGCGAGCTGTTAGTGCGCGGTGTCTCCCCCGACACCGACCCCGAACCGATCGCCGACGACCTGCGCGTGGCGCTCACCGGCCTGGCCCCGATCTGGGTGCGCACCGACCAGGCGGCGCGCGCCGACGCCGCGGTGCTGGTCGTCGAGCGCCGCGCCGCCCGGTCCAAGCAGCTCGCCCAGGCCGTCCGGCAGCTCAGGCGCACCGACACCGCGCCCCTCGGCGTGATCCTGCTGCCCTCGCCCGCTCCGCTGCCCCGCGGCCAAGCCTCCCTGCCGCACGGCCACCACCGTCACCCCGGCAACCCCGCCTCCCGCGCCTCATGAGACGGCTCCTGCGGCCGCCCCTGGCACGGTGGCCGATCGCCGCGCTGCTCGTGGGCTACCCGCTGTGGTGGGCGCTCGGCTTCGGCGGCCTGTCCCTGGTGGTCCTGGCCGTCCCGATGGCCGTCGTGCTGTGGCGGCGGCGGCCGATCGCGGTGCCCAAGGGCATGGGCCTGTGGGCACTGCTCATCGCCGGATACCTGGTCAGCGCCCTCATGCTCGGCGAGATGCCGCCCGGCACCTACGGCGACCTCGGCGCCGGCCGCGTCCTGGGGTACGCGATGCGGCTCGCGCTCTACCTGTCCCTCATGATCATGGTGCTGTACCTGGGGAACCTCACCCCCGACGAGCTGCCGCAGCGCACGCTGGTGCGCATGCTCGGCGTGCTCTGCGTGACCACCGTGGCCGGCGGGCTGCTCGGCGTGCTCGCCCCCGGCTTCCAGTTCACCTCGCCGCTGGAGATGGCGCTGCCCGAGTGGATCGGCGGCAACTCCTACGTCCGCAACCTGATCCACCCGACGGCCGCGCAGGTGCAGCACGTCCTCGGGCACGCCTCGCCGCGCCCCGAGGCGCCCTTCGAATGGGCCAACGCCTGGGGGAGCAACATCTCGGTGCTGCTCATCTGGTTCGTCGTCGGCTGGTGGACCTACGGCGGCACCGTCCGCCGCCTGCTGTGCGCGGCCGTCGTCGCGCTGGCCACCGTGCCCATCGTCTACTCGCTCAACCGCGGCCTGTGGATCGGCCTGGCCGTCACCGTCGCCTACGTCCTGGTGCGCGCCCGGTCGCGCACGGCGCTCGCGGTCGGCGCGGCCCTCGCGGCGGCGGCGCTCGCGTTCTGGGCCGGGCCGCTCGGCGCCATCGTCGCCCAGCGCCTGGACAGCCCGCACAGCAACCGCATCAGGGCCTTCACGGTCGCCGGCACGCTGGAGGCCGCCGCCCACTCGCCGGTCATCGGGTACGGCAACACCCGCAACGCCTTCGGCAACTACCAGACGATCACCACGGGCCGCACCGACTGGTGCGCCGAATGCGGCCACCCTCCGCTCGGCAGCGACGGGCAGCTGTGGCTGCTGCTGATCACTCAGGGCTACACCGGCGCCGCACTGTACATCGCGTTCTTCGCCGGGGCCGTCCGCCGGTTCCGGCACGACCGCACCCCCATCGGCCAGGCAGGGACGCTGGTCATGATCCTGGTGCTGATGTACATGGTCGTGTACGACGGCCTGGTCACCGCTCTGATCCTCTACCTGGTCTCCTACGCCCTCCTCTGGCGCAACGCCCCCGCCCCTGGCACCGCGCCCCCCGGCCCCGCCGGATCGCGGGCCCTCACCGCCCCGATCGGGACGAACGGCGCGACGGGCACCGAACCGATCTTGAACGACAACAGAGCGGTCACTGACCCGATGCGGACCGTCGGCGGCGTGACCCGCGGTCGTCTGCGGGCAGTCGGTAATGAGGCCGGTCGTCCGACACGGACCACCGGTACGACGACCACCGCACCAATGGAGGCGTTCCGGTGAGGGACTACCGCGCCCGTCTGGGCTATCTCGACCAGGTCACCACCCTGCTCTACCCGACCCCCGCTCCCACGCCGTCCCAGCCCTCGGCCACCGATCCCGGCACCGCGGTCTCCGTTCCTTCGGAGACGGGCCGCTCGTCTCCGGCCCGCCACTCCACCTCCTCCACCACGGACTCCACCGTCGACCCTGGCATCGATCCCGGCATGGACTCCGGCACGCACTCCGGCTCTTCCGGGGCCAGGGCCGCGTACGCCGTGCTGCCGAGCAGGTACCTGCCCCGGCGGCTCGTGCCGCGCTCCCGCTGGCTGCCGGGACGACGGCGCCTGCCGCACGGGCCGGGCACGATCGAGACCTACCTCAGCGAGGTGTTCGGCCGGCCCGTCAAGGTCATCGTGCACGTCCGGCCGGCCCGGCGGGCCAACCGCAAGCCCATCCTGGAGATCCGTTCCGGCTCCGGGGAGCCGCTCGCGTTCGTCAAGATCGGGGACACCGAGCGCTCCCGGTCGCTGGTCCGGCACGAGAGCGCGGTGCTCGAAGCGCTGGCCGGGCTGCCACTGCGGGTCGTCGCCGCGCCCACCGTGCTGCACCACGGCGTCTGGAACGGCCTCGACGTGCTCGCCCTGTCCCCGCTGGCCACGCGGCGGCGGCGCGTCCCCGCGGCCCTGCTGGAGGACGCCGTCCACGAGATCGCCGCGCTCGCCGTCCCCCGGGCCACGCCCGGCGAGGGCCGCCCCTCTCCGTTCGTCCCCTCCCAACGCCCCAGCGAGGACGACCTCGCCGACCCGGCGCCTCACCTCGCCACCGGCCACCCGGCGCGCTCTTGCGCCGCCGGCGACGAGGTGAACGACGGCGCCGCCCGCGTCCTGCGCCTTCCGGCGGACGGGCGGGGCGACCACGCCTGGCACGGCGACTTCTCGCCGTGGAACATGGCCCTCTCCCCCGACGGCCGCCTGGCCGTCTGGGACTGGGAGCGTTTCACCACCGGCGTGCCGCTCGGGTTCGACGCGCTGCACCACTTCTTCCAGCGGGCACTGCGCCGGATGCCTCCCCGGCTCGCCGCCGAGGCGTGCGTGGCGGGCGCCGCCCGCACGCTCGCGCCGTACGGCCCTTCAGCGGGCGAGGCGCGGTGGACGGCCGTCCAGTACCTGATCACCCTGGCCGACCGCTATGAGGGGGACGGCCACCAGCCGCTCGGCCCGCCGGCCGCGTGGCTCAACCCCGCCCTCGACCATCTGGAGGTCCTGCATTGAACCGCACGGTGAAGAGATCCGCGCACGCCCTGTCCCATACGGCGGGCCGGCTCACCGTGAGCGGGCGGCTCCTGCCGTCCTTCCTGATCGCCGGCGCTCAGCGCTGCGGCACCACCTCCCTGTACCGCGCCCTGGCACAGCACCCCCTGATCCTCAAACCCGTGCTGCGCAAGGGGGTGCACTACTTCGACATGGCCTACGGCAAGGGCCCCTCCTGGTATCGCGCGCACTTCCCGCTGAAGGCCACCGCGCACCGCCTGGAACGCAGGTTCGGCATCCGCCCGCTCAGCTTCGAATCCTCGCCGTACTACCTGTTCCATCCGTTGGTCCCCTCCCGCATCGCCACCGACCTGCCGGGGGTGAAGCTGATCGCCCTGGTCCGCGACCCGGTCGAGCGGGCCTACTCGGCGCACGCGCACGAGGTGGCGCGCGGGTTCGAGACCGAGGCGTCGTTCGAGCGGGCGCTCGCGCTGGAGCCCTACCGCCTGGACGGCGAGGAGGAACGGCTGCGCGCCGACCCGGCCGCGCGCAGCCGCGCCCACCGGCACCACGCCTACGTCGCCCGCGGTCAGTACGCCGAACAGCTCGCGCGGCTGGAGCCGCTGGTCGGCCGCGACCGCATCCTGGTGCTCGACAGCGGGTCCTTGTTCACCGCGCCCGAGCGCGCGTACGACCGGGTGCTGGAGTTCCTCGGGCTGCCCCGCCTCGGAGACCCGGTGTTCGAGCGGCACAACGCCCGCCCCCGCCCGTGCGACATGCCGGCGGCTCTGCGGCGACGGCTGTCGGAGCACTTCGCCCCCTGGGACGCCCGCCTCGAACCCTGGCTCGACGAGCGCCCCTCATGGCGCCCCTGACCCCGCACCCCATGCCTGTCGTCTCCGCCGGCGGAGCGGGCGCGACGCGATCGGTGGTCAAGGGCGGCGCGGCCGGGCTGGTGGGAGCGGCGGTGGCCGCGGGGTCGCAGTTCCTGATCGTGGTGGCCGTCACCCGCGGGTTCGACGCGCGAACGGCGGGCTGCTTCTTCACCGCCACCACCGTGTGCCTGATGGCGGGCGGCGTCCTACGCCTCGACTGCGGCAACGGCCTGATCTACTTCATCGCCGGAGCCCACACCGCCACCCCTGCACAGGAACCCGCTCCCGCGGAGCGCATCGCCCCCCGCGTACCCACAACCGCCGCCTCCGCACAGGAACCCCCCACCACGGGGCGCGCCACCCTTCGCGTACCCACGTCCGTCGCCTCTGCCATGCCCGCCGCGCCCCGCGGATACCTGCGGGCCGCCCTGCTGCCCGTGGTCATCCTGTCCCTCGCCGTCGCGGCCCTCGTCGTCGCCTACGCGGACGCGCTCGCCACCGCGCTGACCCACACCGCGACCTCCCTGACTCCCGCCACGACCTCATCGAGCCCCGCCACGACCGGCCCCGCCCATGTCGCATTGGCGACCGCCGCGGCGTCCTCGCCCGGCGCGGACCCCGCCGTCGTCCTGCTCGCCGCGGCGCTGCGCGGGCTCGGCCTGGCGCTTCCCGTGATCGTCCTGGCCGACATCCTGGTGTCGGCGACGAGGGGGTTCGGGGTCATGCGCCCGACCGCGCTGTTGAGCGGGGTGCTCCAGCCCGGCGCGCAGCTCCTCCTGGTCGGCGTCGTCGTCCTGGCCGGCGCCACCGGCCTAGGTGAGGGCACCCGGACGCCCGGCTCCGCGTCCGGCACCGGGTGGCTCCTGGCAGCGGCCTGGGCGGCGCCCGCGCTGCCGGTGCTGGCGCTGAGCGCCTTCTGGCTGCGCCGGCGGATGCCCACCGGGCCGTACGTCCCCCGCGCGGCCCGCGCGTTCTGGCGGTACACCGGCCCGCGTGCGCTGGGCGGGGCGGCGCAGGCGGTGTTCCAGCGGCTGGACGTCGTCGTGGTGGCCGTGCTGGCCGGGCCCGCGCAGGCGGCGCTGTACACGGCCGCCACCCGGTTCAAGGTGGTCGGCCAGCTCGTGAACCAGGGGTTCGCCCAGGCGGCCCAGCCCCGGCTCGTCCGGGCCATGGCCGAGGGTGATCTCCCCCTCGCCCGCAGGTTGTACCAGATGACCACGATGTGGCTCGTCCTGCTGACCTGGCCGGTATGGCTGGGTTACGCCGTGCTCGCCCCCTGGCTGCTGCGGGCCTTCGGCGACGGCTACCCGGACGGAGCCGCCGTGGCCGTGGTCCTGGCCGCCACCATGATGCTGGCGACGGCGTGCGGCATGGCCGACGTCATGCTGATCGCCGCGGGACACACCGCCGCGAGCACGGCCAACATCCTGAGCGCGATCGCGGTCACCGTCGTGCTCGACGTCGCGCTCGTCCCCTGGCACGGGGCGCTGGGCGCCGCCCTCGGCTGGTCCGGCGGGATGTTCGCCAAGAACCTGATGCCCCTGGTGAAGATCGCCCGCTTGTACGGGCTGCGTCCCTTCGGAGCCCACAGCCTCCCCTCCCTCCGCCTCTGGCGCGCCGAAGAGGCGACGTGATGTCCGCCGGGGAGCCGCCATGACATTCGGAAAGGCGACACGAGGCACCCGCCGAGACGACGTGACGCTCGGAGAAGGTGAGATGAGCGACCGAGAAGGCGCCACCGGCCCCCGAGGAGACACATGAAGCGCGCGCCGCGAGCAGGCGGTGTGACGCGAGAAGCGGCGCCCATCCTGGTCACCGGGCTGCCGCGAAGCGGCACGAGCTGGGCGGGCAAGATGCTCACCGCCGGGGGCGGCGCGGTGTACGTCAACGAGCCGCTCAACCCGCAGCGCCCGCCCGGGCGCTCCCCTGGCGTGCTGAACGCCACGGTGGAGCACCGGTTCCAGTACATCTGCCGGGACGACGAGGAGCCGTGGCGGCGCGCCTTCGCAGACACCGTGGCCCTGCGCTACCAGTACGTCGCCGAGCTGCGCCGCAACCGCTCGCCAGGCGATCTGGCGCGTCTGGCGAAGAACGCCTCGGCCTTCGCGCTCGGCCGGGCACGCCGCCGCCGCGCGCTGCTGGACGACCCGTTCGCGCTGTTCTCGGCGGGCTGGTTCGCCGAGCGCCTCGGCTGCCGGGTGGTGCTGCTGGTGCGCGATCCGGCGTCCCTGGTGGCGAGCTGGCGGCGGCTCGGCTGGACCGTTCACCTTCACGAGCTGCTGGAACAGCCGCTCCTGCTGCGCGACCACCCGGTGGTCGGACGGGTGCGCCCGCTGGCCGGCTCCCCCGACCACGTCGCCGCGATCGCCACACTGTGGGCCGTGGCCCGGGAGGTCGCCGGGGAGCTGGCCGCCCGCCACCCCGCCGTCCGCCTGGTGTCCTACGAGCACCTGGCCTCCGATCCGCTCGCCGGCTACCGCGATCTGTACGCCTGGTGCGGCCTGCCCTGGACGCCCCGCGCGGCCCGGCGCGTCGAGCGCGCCTGCACGACCAGCCCCCGCGCGGCCCGCCCGCCGCACGGCGCCCCCGCCGCGAGCCACGGCGGCACCCGAACAGACGGCTCCTCCTGGGCAAGCGGGTCCACCCGGCCGGACGAGTCCACCCGGGCAAGCGGGTCCCCCCGGACGGCTGGATCCGCTCAGGGGGACGCGTCCTCTCAGGAGCGCGAGTCCACCCTGGCGGACGGATCCACCCAAGCGCGCGAATCCACCCTGGCGGACGGATCCACCTTGGCGGACGGATCCCCTCGGGCGGGGGGATTCGCATGGACGGGTCTGTCGCGTACCGCCTACCGGCGCATGGACTCGGCGAGCACCGCCGCCCGCCCGCCCTCCGGGCTCACCGCCCAGGACCTCTCGCGTATCGAAGCGATCACGCGATGACGGCCGGTCGCGTGCGCGTCCTCGTCTCCCGGTGACCCCGGCGGCCCCCTCTCAACGTCAAGGCAATGTCATGGAGGGAATTGTCAGCACATCAATGCTGGTCAGAGGATAGACGGCATGAACGAGAACCACTCGGTCCCCGTCGTCCGGCTGCACGCCGACGAGGACGGCGAATCCCACTTCACCGACGACAGCATGACGCTCGGCCTGGCCGAGTTCGCCCCGCCGGCCCCCGCCATCCTCGTCTCGCCGCCCACGGCGGCGGCGCGCTCGATGTTCCTCGCCCTGCCCGACAACTGGTCGAGCGAGGCGCATCCCGCGCCGCGCGAGCAGCTCATGGTGATGATGAGCGGCGCGATCGAGGTGACCGTCAGCGACGGCGAGACGCGTACGTTCACGACCGGGGACGTGATCATGATCGAGGACACCACGGGAAAGGGCCACACGACCAGGAGCACCGCCCCGAACGCCCTCGCCATAGTCGTCCAAACGTAGATCGTCCCAGCGCTCCGACGAAGTCACAGCCAGGCCGCCTGGGCAGACTCAGGTCATCACCAGCGCCTCCGTCGAGGACAACCGGGCCGCGCGGACGGACTCAGACCATCACCAGCGCTTCTGTCGGGGACAGCCGGGCCGCGCGGATCGCGGGGTAGAGCCCGGCCACGCCGCCGATGAGCACGGTGGCGGCGAGCGCGCCGGTCGTCGCCCACGCCGGCACGACGGTCGGCCAGCTCTGGTAGGCGGCGTAGCCGGTGGTCACCGCGATGCCCAGGAGTACCCCGCCGATGCCGCCGAGCGCGGACAGCAGCAGCGACTCGGCGAGGAACTGCGTCCGGATCTGCCCTCGGGTGGCGCCGAGCGAACGGCGCAGGCCGATCTCGGACCGGCGCTCCAGCACCGAGATCACCATCGTGTTGGCAACCCCGACGCCTCCCACCAGCAGTGCCACCGCGCCGAGGCCGAGGAGCAGTCCGTTCAGGGTGGCGTTGGCCGCCCGGCTCGCGGCCAGGGCGTCCGAGGGCCGGGACACGCTGACGTCACCAGGCGCCTGCGGGTTGGCGGTGGCCGCCAGAACGGCGCGCACCGCCTCGACCTGACTGTCCCGCGACCGGGTGTAGACGGTGGTCGCCCGCCCGTCGAAGCGGAACAGGTCGGTGGCGGCCGGCCAGCCGATCAAGACGGCCGTGTCGAGCTCGGGTGCGAGCTTCGCCCTGTCGAGCACGCCGATCACGGTGAACCGCTCGCCGCCGACCAGGATCATCGTCTCCGGCCTGGCTGGGCCGATGCCGAGCCGCCCGGCCGCGTCGGCGCCGAGCACCGCGGCCGGGTACCGGCCGGTGCCGCCGTTCAGCCAGACGCCGTTGCGCAGCGTCGCACCGACGGTCCCCGGCAGGCTCGCTCGGGCGGCCGACACGGTCAGCCCGCCGGTCTCCACCTTGGGAATCCTGTCCGAGCGGTACACCTTGGCGTCGCGGATCGCCCCGGTGGCGGAGACGGCGGTGACCGGTCCGATCCGCGCGATCATGGTCTCGGCCTCGGCGGGAAGCTTCGCCTCCTGACCGTCGAAGGTCTGTCCGGGGACGACCGTGAGCAGGTTCGTGCCGAGCGCGGCGAGCTGCCGTTCGAGCTGTTCGCGCGAGGACGACGAGATGCCCACCACCGCGACCATGGCGGCGATGCCGATCGCGATGCCCAGCGCCGAGAGCAGTGCCCGGGTCGGCCGGTTGCGCAAGCCGGCCGCGCCGACCCGGACCACCTCACGCGGGGACAGCCGTGCGGGCGTGAGCCGGGGGCGGGTCTGACCTGCAGGTGTGGGCCGAGAGCGGGCCCACTGGGTAAGTGAGAGCCAGGAGCGAGTCCACCGGGTAGGTGAGAGCCAGGAGTGGGTCTGCCGGCCCGTCATGACGCGGTCACTTCCCCCTCGCGCGGCAAGGTGACGGTGTCGCCGACCACCCTGCCATCGCGCATCAGCGCCTGCCGGTCCAGCCCGGCCGCGATGTCCAGGTCATGCGTGATGACCACGACCGTCGTGCCGGCGGCGTGCAGTTCCCGCAGCACGGCCATGATCCCTTCACCTGAGGCGGAGTCGAGATTGCCGGTCGGCTCGTCGGCGAGCAGCAGCGCGGGGTCGCCGATCACCGCCCGGGCGATCGCCACCCGCTGCCTCTCACCACCGGACAATTCATGCGGCTCGTGGTCGAGCCGGTGTCCGAGGCCCACCCGCTCCAGCGTCGCCCCGGCCCGCCGTCGCCGCTCCCTCAGGCCGACCCCGGCATAGAGCAGGCCGTCGGCCACGTTGTCCAGGGCCGGCACGCCCGAGGCCAGGTGGAACTGCTGGAACACGAAGCCGATGCGGGTCGCGCGCAGCGCCGACAACTGCCGGTCGGACTGCCGCGACACGTCGCGGCCGTCGACCACCACCCGGCCGGAAGTGGGCCGGTCGAGCGTGCCCAGCACGTGCAGCATGGTGGACTTACCCGAGCCGGACGGGCCGACCACCGCGACCAGCTCGCCGGCGCCAATGGTCAGGGTGACGCCGGCGAGCGCCCGCACACCGCCGGGGTACACCTTCGTGACGTCGGTCAGTTCGATCATCGCGGCATCCCCACGGTCGTGCCCTCGCGCAGCCCGTCGCCGGTGATCTCGACCCGGCCGTTCGCGAACAGGCCGGTCTTCACCTTGACGTAGCGCGTGGCGAATCCCTCGACGACCTCGACGCCGTAGCCGCCCTCGGCCAGCGCCACGAGCGCCGCGACGGGCACGGTGAGCACGTCCTCGCGCTCGGCCGCGGTGAATACCACGCTGACCACGGCCACCTCGATCCCCGCGGCCACCTTGGCATCGCGCAGCGCGATGATCGTCTCGATCGAGGTCTCCGCCCGCCCTCCGGAGCCGGTCGGCCGCAGGACCACCGTACGGACCCGCTCCACCCGGCCGGCGACCTTCCGGCCGTCGGGCATCTGGACCCGTACCCGGACCCCCTTGCGGGCCAGCCGCTGCTTGGACACCTCCAGCCGGGCGGTCACCTGGCGGCCGGTCCCGGTATACCGCAAAACCTCCTGCCCGCCGCCGGTGGACCGGTTCACCCCCGCCGAGACGGCGTCGATCCGGATCCTGCCCGGGGCGAACACCACCCGCCCCAGCTCGACCTGGCCGGTTCGCGGCAGGCCGAGATGCTTCTGCCATCGCCGCACCGCGACCGAGGTGCTCCACGTGTAGGTCTTGTCCACCGTGAATCCGCCATAGCCGAGCGTCTTGAGGTTGCGTTCGAGCTGCCGCACGTCCGCGCCGGTGACGCCTGGAGCGAGCGTCCGGTAGGCGGCGACGTCGCCGTACATGAGCACGACCGGTGTGTCGTCCACCCGATAGATCCGCCGGCCCCTGGCGATGACGTCGCCGGGCAGAGGCATCTTGGTGACGACACCCGCGATCCGGCCGGCCAGAGCGGTCTCGGCACGGTAGCCCAGATCACCTGGTACCTCGTCGGTGTCCAGCATCGTCATCCGGGTCACTTGCGCGGTGGCGGGCGGCAGGTTCGCCGCGGCCGGCGCACCCGTGCCGCCCCCGCCGCCGAACCCACCGCCGAACCCACCGCCGCCGCCCCCGAATCCGACCGCGCCCGCGGTCGCCGCACCTGCCGCGAGCACGACCGCGCCGAGCACCGCGACGGTCCCGCCGCGCCGCCCGCCGCGCCTCCGCCGGGCGGCGCGGCTGCTCACCGGCACGGCGTCGTCCGGCCCTTCGCCGTCACCCGCCCGTTCGACGTCGCTCGCGGGCACGGCGTCGTCCGCCGACGCCACATCGCCCGCCCATTTCACGTCACCCGCCGGCGCCACATCGCCCGTCCGTTCTCTGTCGCTCGCCGGCGCCACGCCGCTCACGGGCTCTGCCGCGAGCTCGGCCGCGCCGACGCGGCTGCCGCGTCCTCCCGCGCGTCGCAGGTCTCCTTCGCCGCGGGGAACCGCGGGTCGTTCTCCACCGACGGTTCGATCTCGAAGTGGCCGTCGGGCTCCGGATCAGGAAAGTCCGCCACCCCCTGTTCCCGCATGCACTGGGCGAGCACGCGCGACAGCCCCTGCTTCAACTGCCGCACGTCGGCCGGCAGGACGGGGCGGAGGCTCTCGCACGCCTGCTGTGCCTTCTCCAGCACGTTGCTGTCCACCGCGTCCTTGGCGAGCCCCTGGTAACGGATGCCGTCACCGTGATTGACCACCGGATCCGGCTGCGGCACCCCGTGCTCTCGCATGCACCGCGCCCACCTGATTCCCTGGTCCAGGAGGCTGAGGCTCGCCGTCGCCGCCGGCGCGGCCGAGCCGCCCGCCGAGGCGACGTGCTCGCCATCGGCCGGTCGGGTACAGGCGGCCGTCGCCACTAGCAAGAGCGGTAGCAGGCAGCCGGCCAGTAATTGCGTTCTCATCGGTGTTCTCCTCTGGTCCTGTCGGCCCAGTGGAGCAGGACGCCGGAAACCCCGTCGTCACAGAGCGGGTAACACCGGTGTAATGCGCGATCGCGAATACTGCCGGTCAGGGAGGGTGCAGGCGTGCGAGTGCTGCTGATCGAGGATGAGGTACTGCTGGCCGAACAGGTCGCCGACGGGCTACGGGATCAGGGCATCGCGGTCGACCTCGCGGCCGATGGGCTCGACGGCCTGCACAAGGCCGGCGCGAACCGGTACGACGTGATCGTGCTCGACCGCGACCTGCCGCTCGTCCACGGCGACCAGGTGTGCACCGCGTTGGCCGCGGGGGGCGCCGACGCCCGCGTGCTCATGCTCACCGCGGCGGGCGAGGCGGCGGACCGGGTCGCCGGCCTGATCCTCGGCGCCGACGACTACCTGGCCAAGCCGTTCGTCTTCGACGAGCTGGTGCTGCGGATCCGCGCGCTGGCCCGTCGCGCCAACAACGCTCCACGGGTCCTGCGGCGCGCCGGCCTCACCTTCGACACCGCGCGGCGCGTCGTCACCCGCGACGGTCGGATCATCCCGCTGACCACCAAGGAACTGGCCGTGCTGGAGATCCTCATGAGCGCCGACGGAGGCATGGTCAGCGCCGAGAACCTGCTGGAACGGGCATGGGACGAGCACGCCGACCCCTTCACCGCGACCGTGCGGGTCACCATCGCCCGGCTGCGCCGCAAACTGGGCGACCCACCGCTGATCGAGACCGTCATCGGCGCGGGGTACCGGCTGTGAGGCGCCGCCGAAGGCACCCGTCGATCCGGCTGCGGCTGACCCTCGTCTACGCGGTCGTGCTCGTGGGGACCTGCGCGGCGCTCCTCGCGCTGAACTACGCCCTGCTCTACCAGAGCCTGTACACCGACAGCATCGGACGCCGCCCCCCGGCCGGGGCGACAGGCGACGCCTCGGCCGGGGAGGACTCGCTGCTGAGGGACGAGAAGTCCAGCGCCGGCGACCCCGCGAGGTTCGACGAGATCAAGCAGAGCGGACTCGACCGGCTGCGGGCCGACACGCTGCTGAAGAGCGCCGGAACCTCGGCGATCGCACTGGCGGTCACCGCCATGCTGGGACTCGGAGTTTCCTGGGTCGTCGCCGGGCGCATGCTCCGGCCGCTGCGGACGCTCACCGCCACGACCCGGCGGATCTCCCAGGACCGGCTGCACGAGCGCGTCGCGCTCACCGGTCCGCGCGGTGAGCTCAAGGAACTGGCCGACACCTTCGACGAGATGGTGGCCAGGCTGGAAGCCTCGTTCAACAGCCAGCGGAGGTTCGTCGCCGACGCCTCGCACGAATTGCGCACCCCGCTCGCGATCGTCCGTACAGGTGCCGAGGTGCTGCTCGGCAAGCGGGAGAGCACGCCCGCCCAGTGGGAGGCCATGGCACACAACGCGCTGACCGCGGCCGGCCGAGCCGAACGGCTGTTGGACGGCCTGTTGGCACTGGCCCGCAGCGACAGCGGCGTCATCGCCCACGAGCCATACGACCTGGCGGTGGCGGCGGCCGTCGCGGTGAGCGAGGCGGACGACGAGGCCGAGCGCGCCGGCCTGGACGTCACCACCGACCTGCGTCCCGCCCTGGTCGACGGCGACCCGGTCCTGCTCGAACGCCTGGTGCGCAACCTGGTGGACAACGCGATCCGGCACAACCGGGAAGGCGGCTGGGTCGAGGTCACCACCGGCCACGGCGCGGCCAACGGTCGTGAAGCGATCGACGGTCGTTATGCGGTCGACGGACGCGGCATGGCCGATGGACGCGACGTGGCCGATGGACGCGACGTGGTCGACGGACGCGACGTGGTCGACGGACGCGGCATGGTCGACGGTCGCGACGTGACCTATGGATGCGACATGGTAGACGATCGCGACATGGCCGACGATCGCGGCGCGGCCGGCGGGGTAGCGGTGGTCACGGTGCGCAACAGTGGTGACGTCATCCCTCCCGCGGAGGTCGACCGGCTGTTCGAGCCGTTCCAGCGGCTGGCGTCCGGCCGTGCCGCGGGCTCCCGGTCGACCGGTCTGGGCCTGGCCATCGTCAGGTCCATCGTGCACGCGCACGGCGGCACGGTGACGGCGGCGCCGAACGCCGAGGGCAGCGGACTGGCCGTCACCGTCACGCTGCCGGCATCGAACCGGGCTGAAGGGGAGGCGGCCCGGCGAAGGTGAGGGCCACCGCACCAGCGGCCGGGCCACGCAGCCCAAGAATCAGCGTTGGCCATCCACGAACAGATCCAGAACACGCGTCAGGGAGTCCGGGCGAGCGCCAACAGGTAGCGGCTCAACGAGATGCACCGGACAGCCAAGTGCGGCGGCCCCCGTATCGGCCTCATGGTCGTCACCGACCATGAGAACACTGTCAGGCGCTAGACCGAATTCGTCGCAAGCGACCCGGAAGATCGGATCGGGCTTCGTCGCACAAATCTCGTAGAAGAGTACGAAGATGATCCCTCGTGGTCAGGCGTGGTGACCCACCATCGGAGCCCTGACGCGTCGGCTCCGTCACCTCCAATCGTCGGACGCGTTCTAGCGGTCCGGCCTGAGCGTGTGGGCGGCGTGCCGGAGGAGGCACGAAGTGAGCAGGCGCAGCGCGAAGGGAAGATCGTCGACCAGGTAACGACGGGCGAGCCGGCCCGGCTCGGCGGCCAGGCGGAACAGCCATTCGAGGCCGGAGCGCCGCATCCACTCGGGCGCCCTCCGCACCGCCCCGGCGGCGAACCCGATGGCCGAGCCGCAGCCGACGAACCACGCCTGAGGGAGGTCGGCGCGGAGCAGGCCGATGAGGCGATCTTGCTTGGGGAAGCCCAGACCCACGAACACCAGGTCGGGACGGGCTCGCAGCAACGCCTCCCGCACGGCGGCGAGCCCTTCCGCCGAGGTCTCGAACCCGAACGGAGGCGACACCACCCCGGCGACGCGCAGCCCCGGATGACGGTCGCTCAGCACCTCGGCGGCGCGTACGGCGACGCCGGGAAGCCCTCCGACGAGGTAGACCGACAGCCCGGCGGACGCGGCCGCCGCCGACAGCGACCAGATCAGATCGGCCCCGGTGATGCGCTCGGGCACCGGGGTGCCCAGCAGCTTGGACGCCCAGACCAGCGGCATGCCGTCCGGCACGGCGAGGTCGGCGCCCTCGACGATGGCCCGCACCTCGGGGTCGCGGGAGCAGGCCCGGCAGATGTCGACGTTCGGGGTCACGACGTGCCCGCCCCGCCCCTGCCGCAGGGCCGTGACGACATGCTCGACCACCTGCTCCTCGGTGAGCGTGTCGACCGTGACCCCCGCCACCGTGACCCGCGCCCGGCCGTCGAGCCCCGCGCCAACGGCACCGCCGACGGCTCCGGCAGCCCCTGAGGACATGGCGGTACCCGCCGAACCGGCGGCTCCCGCGATGGCCACCGAACCGGAGCCTCCGGCGGCTTCCGCGATGTCTGCGACAAGAGGGTGACCGGGAAGTGTGCGGGGCGTCATCAGATGCCGTGCCCTCGGGTGTGCAGCAGGCCCAGCATGGTGTGCGCGGGGACCAGGCCGGAGGCCACCGCGAGGGCTATGGGAACGCGCGGCTCGCCCCGGCGGGCGGCGAACGCGCGGCGCGCCCACCGCCATGCGGCCGCACGGCGTCCGAGCGCCGCGTGGTGGAAGGCGAGCTGGCCGTATATGCGCGCGGCGCCGCGCGGGTCGGCGGCCAGGTAAGGGTGGCGGGCGAGCATCCATTCCAGGCCGGCGATGCGGTCGGCCCACCGTGTCGCGTAAGCGGAACCGCCCCAGCGGACCCGTACCAGGGGCCGGTCGACGTAGGCGATCGGGTGGCGGCCGACGGCGCGCAGGGCGAGGTCCCAGTCTTCGTTCTGCCCGCCGGGGGCGCTCTCGTCCGGCCAGATCGAGCCGCGCCTGAACAGGAACGTCGAGGAGTGCACCATCACCATGCGGGAGCGGGTGAGATGCCGCCTGGTCACCTGGTCGGTGCCGGCGAGGCGGACGACGCGGTGCGAGCCGTACTCGACCTCGATGGCGCATCCGGCGAACTCGGCGTCCGGGTCGGCGTCGAGCGCCGCGAGCTGGGCGGTCAGCTTGCCGGGAAGCCATACGTCGTCGTCGTCGCAGAAGGCCACCAGATCGGTGTCCAGCGCGGCGATGCCGGTGTTACGGGCCCCAGGCAGCCCAGGACTCAACCGATTGGCCACCACCCGGACCGCACCACGACCCCCCGCCCCCGGCACCCCAGGACCAGACCGATCAACCACCACCCCGACCGCACCGCTATCCAGTCCCGACAGCGCAGGATCTGGCCGATCGACCACAACTCGAAACGCACGGTGGCCCCCCGCTCCCGGCACCCCAGGACCCGGCCGATCAAGCACCACCTGGACCGCATCCTCGGCGGGCTGGGCCGTGCGCGGCGCCGCCTGGGGCGCGCCGTCGGACAGTTGTCGGGCGACCGCCCGCGCCTGAGCGGGACCGTCGACGACCACGATGACGTCCGCGGCCTTGGGGCGGGTCTGCGCCAGCACGGAGGCCACCGCCGCGCGGAGCAGCCGGGGCCGGTCACCGCGGGTGGGGACGACCACGCCGACCGACGGGCTCATCGGCACTCCTGGGCGGTGACGCCGGTGGTGAGCCACGGGCCGGCCGCGGGCTCGGGCACGGGCTCCGCGGCACGCCGATCGCGTACGCGGTAGCCGTACTGAAGCATGAGCGGCCAGGTCAGCGCGGTGACGAGCCATCGGTGACGCCAGGCCAGGTGGTCGCTCCAGGAGTCGTCCCTCGCGAGTTGGAGCGGGCCGGCCCTGAAGCGCATGGGGTTGCCGGCGCAGGTGTGGGACTTGGACAGTTCGGCGAGCCCAGGACGCAGGAACGGCAGGTCGCCCCCGTCCAGCCGCAGATCGGCGAGCAAGGCGCCCAGCACTGCACGCGGATCGGCCAGCAGGTCTTCGTACCTGACGCGGATCACCCTGCCGCCGCGCCGCGCGAGCAGCTCGAAGGCGAGGTTCTGCACGACCCAGTGAAGGGAGGTGCGCCACGGCCGCCAGCGGGTCATGCGGGCGCCGTTCTCGGGCCTGCTCACCCGCCGGTGCCACGAGTGCGCGACCGCCCGGGGATCGCGGACGAGGTGCACCACGCTGAGATCGACGACCGGGGAGGTGCTCAGGCAGAAAGCGAGCGAGGCGTGCTTGCTGGAGTCGACCACGACCGGGGCGGCGGCGACCTGCGCGGCCGCCTCGTAGACGCGGGTGTAGGCCCGGGTGTACCCGCTGAGACCGACCTGGCAGCGGCGGCGAGCCAGCGCGGGGATGTGTCGCGTGCGGTCGACCCGGCGCCGCAGGGTCAGCACTCGATCGGCCAGGCCCGGGGACCACCCGCCGAACGCGCGCAGGCCGACCCTTCGCCAGAACGCGCACGAGGTGAACGGCTCACCGCATCCGCAGGGCTCGTGCGAGCACACACCGCGTTCCCACAGGTGAACGACCTCGCCGAGCGGCGTGACGCCGGGCGTCTCGCCGAGCAGCCGCTCGAGCAGCGTCGTCCCGCTGCGCCCCAGCCCACCGATGAAGACCACACGAACAGCCACTGCGACGGACCCCCGATGGACGACCATTACACAACGTGAACAGATTAGCGCGGACAGTAATCGCAGCGTGCCGAAACAGTAAAGGATCTACCTCCTTTTCCGGCCGTCCACCATGCCCTCCCTAAGACCACACGGCGGGAGCCATGACAACGTCCGACCAGGCCGACCGGCCCGCCATCGCACATCGGCCCCACACCCCCATTCCCGTGGACAGCTCGACGGCGCCGCCGCGGCTGCGGGATGCGGGTGCGGCCATCCCGGGCATCGCGTGCCCCACGTCAGACCGCATCCCACGTGGACACCTTGACGGCGCCGCCGCGGCGGAATGAAAGTGCGGCAAAGCCGGCATCGCGTGCGCCACATCAGCGTCACACCGCACCCCACGTGGATACCTTGACGGCGCCGCGGCGGCGGGATGGGGGTACGGCGAGGCCGGCGCCGGTGGGTGGTGGGGACGTGTGCCAGGGCGCTTGTGCCGGTGTGAGATTGATGGTGGGGGTTGACAGGATTCGCCGGGACCGCCTGTAATGATCCGCGTGTCGTTGTGACGTCGACCGCGTAGGCGACGGACAGGGCGGCACCCGACCTATAGGGGATGATGTCGTGAGTTCTTACTCCACAGGCCGCGCCTGATCATCACGTCGCGCCCGCGCGTCGTCCCCTCCCCCGGTGGCACAAGCTCCCTCCGGCGGTCCAGAGCTGATTCCGGCGGCACAGAACTCCTTTGGGTGGCACAAAACCCGCCTCCCTCGGAGAGTCGCCCTCGCTTCTGACCGGCCGGTGACGGACGCGCCGCTCCGGCGGCCCGACCACGCGCGGTGACGTCACGCCGTTCCACCCCAGTACGGCCACAGCAGTGCACCGCGTGCCGACGCGGTTCCGCACGTCCGCTCCACCGTCGTCCGGCGATCTCCCAGCACGGGCGTACGGCGGCGCGGCGCGCGTGGATCCGCCCCAGGCCCGCCGGGCACCGGCCGTTCACCCATCACCGCGGCGCGACCGCGGACGAGAAATCGCCGCGGCGCGTCCGCGGACCCGAACACGCCAGGAGCAGATCTGACCATGCCCGAAAACTGGAACCAGAAGATCATCGACGAGTTCCGTGCCAACCGCGGGAAAGTGGGCGGCCTCTTCGAGGACGCGCGGCTCCTCCTGCTGACCACGACGGGGGCCAGAACCGGAGCCCGTCATACGACCCCGGTCGCCTACCTGCCGGACCGCGAGCGGCTTGTCATCATCGCCTCGGCCGCCGGCAGTCCGAAGCATCCCGACTGGTACCACAACCTCCTCGCCCATCCACGGGTCACCGTCGAGAACGGGATCTTCACCTACGAGGCGGACGCGGTCGTCCTGGAAGGGAAGGAACGCGAGGAGATCTTCGCCCGCGCCGCCGAGGCGGACCCGGGATGGGCCGCCTACCAGGCCAAGACCTCCCGGATCATCCCGGTCGTCGCCCTGCGCCCCCTCGGCCCGCCTCCCCCCTCCGGCGCGCCGGGCGACTTCCTCAAGTCCGTCCACGACGCCTTCCGGCGGGAGCTCGCGCTCATCCGCAAGGAGGTCGCCGCGTCGGGCCGGAGCCTCGGGGCGCAGTTGCGCGTCAACTGCCTGACCGTCTGCCAGGGGCTCCACCACCACCACCTGATGGAGGACACCTACATGCTCCCCACCCTCGGCGAGCGGCATCCGGAGCTCGCCTCGCCTCTGGCGCGGCTGCGCGAGGAGCACGAGACGATAAAGCGGCTGCTGGACGAGTTGCAAAACCTGCTCTCGGGCGAGGGGTCCGCTCCCGGCACCGCCCCCGACACCACTCCTGGCACCGTTCCCGGCACCGCTACTGCCACCGCCCCCGACACCGCCTCCGTGCTCGCCAACGTGGAACGGCTCACCGCCGAACTGGAAGCCCACCTGGACTACGAGGAGGAGCACCTCATCCCCCTCCTGAACGGCGTCGCCCCCTGACCGATCCCTCGCCGGAGTCCGCCACCCCGGAGGCCGGTCCGGGGTGGCGGTTCGCCGGATTCGTCTAGTCCGTTCTGAGCTGGGCGAACAGGCGGGCGGCGTCCGGCTGGACCCATTCGAGGTGGTGGCGGTCGGCAGGGTAGGGACGTACCGGCACGATCATGAACCGGACGGAGCCGACGCCGTTCGCCCGGACGCCCTGCATGATCGTGAGGAAGGTGTCGAAGTCCATGTCGACGTCGGTGGTGAAGGCCCTCCGCGCGGCCTGGAACAGCGGTAGCAGCTTGTCCGGTTCGTCGACGCTGGCCAGCACCCGGTCCAGCAGAGGACGCAGGAGCGCCTGCTGCCGACGAATTCGCGAGATGTCGGACCCGTCACCGAGCGCGTAACGGGTCCGCACGTACGCCAGCGCCTGCTCGCCTCTGAGCAACTGCCGGCCGGCGGGCAGGTCGAGCTTGGATTGGGGGTCCTTCACCGCCGTGGGCAGCGTGACCTCCACCCCCCCGAGCGCGTCGATCATGTCCTTGAACCCGGAGAAGCGCATCTCCACCGCGTGGTCGACGTGGACCCCGGTGGTGCTCTCGACGGTCTTCCAGGCGCAGCTCAGCCCCCCGGCGTTGAACGCCTGGTTGATCATGTCCGTGCGGGCGGGGATGACCTTCCCGGACGGCGACCGGCACGCCGGAATGCGGACGATGGAGTCCCGGGGCAGGCTGATCGCCTGGACCTTCTTACGGTCCGCCGCCACGTGCACCAGCATCATGACGTCGCTCCGCTCGCCGAGGGAGCCGGCGGGCATGCCCTTCGGCCCCGGCCGCTGGTCGGAGCCCAGGACGAGCACGTTGAGCGCGCCGCCGCCCGGCTTCGCGGGCCGGTCCCAGGTCGGCGCACCCACGGTCGTCCCGGCGGGCGTGGCGCCGCGCAGCAGCACCGTGGGCATGATCACCAACGCGGCGGTGACGGCGGCGGCCCCCGCGAGCGCCACCCACCCCGCCCCGCGCCGGGGCCGTGCGAGTGCCGCCCACCGTCCGCGCCGTCCGCCGCCCGCGCCCGCCCCGGAGCCCCCGAACGCCACCGTGGCCGGGGTTTCCGAGGCGGCCGAACCCCGATCGGCCGCGGCACCCTTGGCGAGGGACGCTCGGTCACAGATGGCGTCCGTGGAGAAGGACGCTCGGCCAGAGGTAGCGTCCGTGGTAAAGGAGGCCTGGTCAGAGGTGGCGCCCGTGGCGATGGGGGCCCGATCGGTGGACGTCTCCGAGGCGGCGGCGATCACATCGAGGAGCCGGCGGCGTTGCCCGGCCAGCGTCGCAGGGGGCTCGTGCTCCAGGTCGCGGCCGAAGTCGCGCAGCACCCTCAGCTCGTCCATCGGTCCTCCTCCTGCTCGTGCATGGGGTTGGTGTCGCCGAGGACGGCGCGCACCTTGCGCCTGGCCCGGTTGAGGCGCGAGCGGACCGTGCCGATAGGGATGCCGAGCGCATGGGCGACCTCCTCGTACGACAGGTCCCCCCAGGCGATCAGCAGCAGGACGTCACGGTCACCTTGGGACAACCCCGCGAGCGCCGGTGCCAGCACCGACCGGGACGCTCTCGCGGTCACCTCGCTCGCGACCTGCTCGGCGTGACCCTCCACGACGGCGTCCACGGGGTTGCGCATCAGGGCGCGGTAGCGGGCCGCCTCGGCGCGGTGGTGCCGGGACACCAGCTTGGTGACGATGCCGAACAGCCAGGGCCGCGCGTCGGGATAAGCCAGGTCATAGTGGTCCCGGCGGCCGAACGCTATGAGGAACGTCTCGCCCACCAGGTCCTCGGCGACCTCGGGGCCGAGCCTGCGGGAGACACCGGTACAGCATCGCGGCGTAGCGGTCGAACAGCGTCGCGAACGCCTCCGGTCGCCCTCTGGACTCGGCGATCAGGTCCGAGTCCAGGACGCTCCTTGCGGCGGGGGGTGCGGTCATCGTCGGCACCATGGCATCGAGCCGGCCTTCCCGTGGGGGATGTGTCGCCCATGTCTCTCCACAACCCCCGGGACGAGTTCACGCCCACGGCTCGAGTTCACGCCCACGGCCCGAGCGCACGTCCCGCCGCCGGCACCGCCCGTTTCGCGGGGCGGACCTAGGAGCCGGGCGTGCGCGGGCCCCGGTAGGGGAGGGTGTGGCTGTAGACGATGTTCGTCGTGGTGCTGCCGAAGCCGGCCAGTTCGTCGACGACCTTCTCCATGTGGACCATGGAGGTGGCCGCGACCTTCAGCGTGTAGCAGTCCTCGCCGGTGGTGCGCAGACACTCCAGGATCTCCGGGCGTTCCGCCAGCATCCGGTGCAGCGGCTCGTGACGGCTGCCGGGGTACTTCAGGCGCACGATGGCCAGCACGGCGAGGCCGACCTTCGGCAGGTCGATGTCGGCCCGGTATCCGGTGATGACGCCCTCGGCCTCCAGCCGCCGCACCCGCTCGGTCACGGCGGAGGCGCTCAAGTTCACCCGGCGCCCCAGTTCGGTGAGCGGAACGCGGCCGTCGCGCTGGAGCTCGGCCAGGATGGACCAGTCGGTCGCATCAAGATTCACGGCCATTCGCCGAATATACCGGCACATATCCCGGCTGAGCGGCCCCAACGCCGGGAACAGTCCCTTCCCGCGATCATGGCGGCTGGCTAGCCTTAAGCTGTGCGAATAGGCGTGAACGTCCCGAATTTCGGCCCCGGCACCACCCCCGGAACGCTACGGCAGTGGGCACAGACCGTCGAGGGCCTCGGCTTCGACCTGCTCATGGTCTCCGACCACCTCGTGGTGACGCCGGACGTCGCCGAGCAGTACCCGCCGCCGTTCTACGAGCCGTTCACCACGCTGGCGTGGCTGGCCGGCATTACCCACCGGATCCGGCTGGGCACGACGGTGCTGCTGCTCCCCTACCGCCACCCACTGCTGACCGCCCGCATGGCCGCCAACCTCAACCAGCTCAGCGGCGGACGGCTGGTCCTCGGGGTGGGGGTCGGCTGGGCCCGACAGGAGTTCGCCGCCCTCGGCGTGCCCTACGAGCGGCGCGGCGCGCTGACCGACGAGAACCTGCGCGCCATCCGCGCCGCCTGGGAGAACGAGGAGGACTACCAGGCGGCGGGCATCCCCATCTGGGTCGGCGGCAACAGCGACGCCGGTATGCGCCGGGCCGTCCGCTTCGGCGAGGCATGGCACCCGTTGCGCTTCACCATGCCATGGCTGCACGGGGCGCTGGAACGCATTCGGGAGTTCGCCCGCGAGCAGGGACGTCCGGTTCCCGAGCTGGTGCCGCGCATCGCTCTTCAGGTCACCGACATGCCCGTCGCCTCCTCCGACCGTCTCGCCGGCGTGGGAACCGCCGAGCAGATCGACGAGGACCTTCGCGAACTGCGCGACCTGGGCGCCACCACCGTCGTCCTCGACCCGTTCGACGGCGACCCCGACGAGACCCTGCGCCCCGAGCGGGCCTGGCACGCCCTCGCGACCGTGGCGAGCCGGTGGACCACGACCGAACAGACCGTGGAGGACTGACCATGACACACCAGGACGAAGAACTGCTGCGCCGGGCCATCGAGCTGGCCGCCAAGGCACGGGCCGGCGGCAACCCGCCGTTCGGATCGCTGCTCGCAGGCCCGGACGGCGCCATCCTGGCCGAGGACCACAACACCTCCCTCACCGACCGGGACATCACCGCCCACCCGGAGCTCAAGCTCGCCCGCTGGGCCGCCCGCGAGCTCGACCCGGCCACCGCGGCGGCCACCACGATGTACACCAGCTGTCAGCCTTGCGGCATGTGCGCCGGCGCGATCGCCCGCTCGGGCCTGGGCCGGGTGGTCTACGCCCTGTCCGGCGAGCAGCTCGACACCCTCAAGCCGCCCGGCACCGCCTTCACCGACGCCCCCGCCGAAGGCCCCGCCCTCTTCGACGAGGCCCGCGTCCCGGTGGAGGGCTACTACCGCTAGCACCGACGCTCATGAGGCCGGTCCGCGGCCGGTCGAGCCGGCCGGCTGAGGGCCGGTCGGCGGCCGGCTGAGGGCCGGTCGGCGGCCACCAGCCGCCGACCGACGGACTCGCGCTGGTCAACCGAGCAGGTGCACCATCACCCGCCGGCCGGCGAGTCGACTTCTTCCGCCGGCTCGAGCGACATGTAGAAGCGGGTGCCCTCGGGCCGGAAGCCGACGCGTTCGTAGACGCGGCGCGACCCGTCACCGGAGTACTCCAGCCACACCGACCGCGCCCCGCGGGCGAACATGGTCTCGGCCAGCGCGGCGGTGACCGCGGCCGCGATGCCGCGGCCGCGGAAGGCGGGACGGGTCCCCACACCCGCCAGCTCGGCGGTCCCCTCGGCCGGCGCGGAGCACATGGCCGCGCCGGCGCAGCCGCCCTCGGACGCCCGGACGAACCGCACCGCCCCGCCATCGTCCTCGGTACGACGCAGCCGCGCCGCCCCCTCCGGAGACGACGCGAACACCCCGCTGAACGCCTCGGCCAACGCCGCGTCGATCGCCCTGTACTCCGCGTCCGTACCGGGACTCTCCACGCGGAACCATCCGTACTGCGCGTCGGCCGACGTGGCCGCAGATGCGGTTCCGGATGCCGAGGCCGATGTGGATGCGGATGACCTGGATGCCGATGCGGATGTGGATGTCGACGCGGATGCGAGCTCGCCGAGTGCCGGCGGCATCGTCAGCGTGGCCGGGGTGCAGACCAGGTACTCGTGGACCTCCTCCACGGTGAATCCGGCCTCGCTCAGCGCCGCCTCCACGGCGGGCGCGGCGTCCGGGGCGAACTCCAGCCGCGGCTTGAGACCGCGCTCACGGAACGCGTCGATCAGCGCGGCGACGTCCCGGCCGGTGGGCCGAGCGCCGGGCAACGGGGTCGCGTAGTTGATGAATGGGCTGGTGGTGCTGGGGTCGATCCCCACGACGAAGCCACCGACCTCCACGACCACGGGACGGCGGCGGAGGTTGGCGACGGCGAAACTCTGGACGTTGGTGCCCACGGTGATGATGACCTCACGTAGATGACATGGTGAAGCGCGCTCCCGCGATCAGGAGCCGCATGCTTTGTCAGACCCGGCCTCGGGCCGGGACCATCTCCGCAGAAGGAGATGGAGCGGTGTCGGACACCGCACGTGGGGCCGCCGTAAGACGGACGCGGACACTGAAGGTGCTCCCCGCAGGAAACCCGATCAGCGCCGACGGCGGCCACTAAGGCTCGCCGAAACCATGGACTTCATTCCTCACCGTGTACCTGCACACCCGAACACATCCGACCCTCCCACGCCACCTCACACGCAGGCAACCGAGATTCCACAACGCAGAACACGAGTGCGCCGAAGGCCCTTAAGCGGATCTCCCGCCGCTCACCCCCGATCGCGGAGCACCTTCGCCGAAGCCGAACGAGCCGAACCATCACCGAGGAATCGGACGGGCCCACCCGGCAAGCGGGCTGGTGGTCCAGGTGTGGTTGCCCACCCGGTCGTCACCTCCACGCTGTGGCGATAGCGGTCACCTCCGAGGAGCAGGCAGGACCGAGCCGGCGATCGCACCGAAAATAGGACCGAGCCAAGCCGTCACATGCGTTGAACAGGCCCCGCTCGGCATGCGAGTGGGTGGTCCCGGTGTCGTTGCCCATCCAGAACGTAGACGTCTTCATCCCGGTTTTCACTCCTCTCTTTTTCGCAACCTCCGAACCACATCTTTCGAGGAGTCCGGAGATTCGGCTTCCCACAGCCCCAGATCCTCCCGCATCTCGACCAACAGACTCCTCATTGGACCATCGATCTGAACAAGGGTTCCATCGCCTTCCACTACCATCTTCGCTCTCTTCAACAGCGTGTCCACGGCACCACTGGCCGCCTCGGCGGCAGGCAAACTCGCCACTAACAACATTTCTTCACGGCTCAACACCAGAGCGCTCAGCTTCTTTGAGCAGTCCGCCCACGCCTCTTGCGAACCACCCTCCTGGTAGAGAAGGAGCGCGTCCACCGATTCATGTAGATTCAGCAGCAGTCTTGAATAGACGCGCATTCTAATCTCATACAGGTTCTTCCGGCGCTCTCTCCGATACTGCTCCTGTTGCACTTGCACATTGCGGTTATGGGCGGCCTCCGCCTCCACGCGAACCTGGCGACGGGCGAAATAAGCCACGCTGAATGCGGCTATCGCGGCAACCAGAGCAGCTATCATCGTGCCGATCTGGGCTGCTAACGAAGTCATCGCAACCTCTCACATAGGGTGTCACCGACCGCCCCAGCCATCTGGACCAGGGAAATCGGGGCCCGCGGGATCGTCGCGTCTGAAGGGGGTCGGGTCACGCTCTATGCCTTATGGATCAATCGGCGCAGACCATGGAATGTCGACCGGGCGCGAAATGGCAGCTTTGTGTACATCCAAGTGTGCTATGCGAAAGGGCTCCATCACGTCAAAAGCATGACGCAATTGCACAGGGTCCTTGAAGACATCGTCTAGGCTCGCGCGCCGAAACTCATCCACCGTGAGGACAGCCACCTTCGCCGAGTCCTCCCCCGCGTCGATGATGAGCGGACCTAGAGCTACCGCAGCGTCGGCGATGCTCGCAGCCGCGATCACCTGCTTCAAACTTTCTTGCGCAGCCGTGCGCTGCTCCCCTTCTATGGGAGCGGCTGCTACGGACAAGAGAGTGGAACGAAGACCTTCAAGACTCGATCCCGAAGGAAAGGACGCCAAGTAGTGCACATGCCAAGATCCTTCCCACTGGCCGTCCAAGACTATATCCGTGGCTCCGACATTTCTTACGGTGGCGAGCAATGCGTCGATCATTGTGGCTCTTACAGTTCTGCGCCCATCTACCTCCGGCCCCTCGTTTTTACCGTGAGCATAGACATCGAGAGTCAAGGGGGCCTTCGGTGTAACGCCCTCAGCATTCTCCGTCATGGATGAATCTCGATTGGATCTAGCCCTCTCCCTCTTGAGCTCGGCGGCCACGAGAGATCGAACCTCGACCGACAACATCTCTGAGTGTTTCTTGAGCCTGTCGTCCAATCCGTCGGACAGCTTTGCCGTACTGCTTTTGTAGTCCTCCAATCTGCGATCTAATTCAATGTATCCACTCAGGGCCCCCTCGGCTCGGGCCATCCGCCGCTGCAGATCTTCATTGATTTTCTTCAGGTCTGCATGCGAGCTTGCAGTGCCTCCTCGCATGTCATCCATGTCCCCTTGAACATTGCGGACCAGATCCTCGACCCTCTTAATATTTCGCTGAAACCCACTCGCCAAATGTAGCGAAATCGCGGCGACGAGGAGGCATGTGGTGGCCAGTACGATATTGATCAAGCCGCCCTCCGAGTCACCTTCGCGAGCGTTACGCACGCGAGTGTCACGGCAGCAGCACAGATCATCAATGTGAATCCATGCACCGGAGAGACGTCAGATGCCTGTCTGGAACCCGGCACCGAATCAGGTGCAGCAGTAGCGGTGGCGGTAACCGTCACCGTCGACAGGACCGTGACGACAGGTGTCGGTGTTGATGCGGCACCGCCGTCAACCGAATATATGGAAGCGTCCCATTGCCACGCCAATATCAGTCCGACAATGCATGCCAGGAGAATGCCTGCTGGACGCACACCACACCCCTAGGTAATCGACATGACCGCATCATGTCCTGCTGTATCAGGTCTGCTCAGCCCTCGCAACGAATTCGCACTGATCGTGATCAGAGCTCCAAGATCAAGTAGGATTAGGATCGAAGTTACTCGGGATCGGGGATGACCGTAATAGTCACGCCGAGCCGGCGGGGGGCGAATTCCGGGGCCGGGAAGGCAACTGTTAGATCAGGCGAGAGCGGACAGGTCTCCTTCACCCATCCGGCCACCGCCCCCTTGCTGTGCTCGATCGCACGGCGCGCCGGCACCTGTGTCGACCAGCCCGTGCCGCTGATCAGAGCGGCATCCCATCCCCGGCTGCGATTTGATACACAACTGCCATGGAGATGCAGGTCTGGGCTTCGCTGTTCGGTGTGATCTTAGGCGGGCTGCTGTCGTATCTGGCCCAGTTCACCACCGTGCGACTTGCCGGCAGGAATGAGGAGAAGCGGCAGACGGCTCAGCGGGCCGAGGCTCGGCGCTCGGAGCGGCTGGAACTGCTGCGCGAGTTCATCGCGATCACGCAGGCGGGTATTCGCATCGCCGAGGAGCGGGATCAGGCCCCTGACTGGGATGCCGCCGGAACGCCTGAATGGTTCGCGGCGGCCCGGAACATTATCGACCGTCTCTGGGTGGCCGAGCGGATGATCGAGGTTGTGTTCAGTCCTCAGATGTACCAGCTCGCTCGGGCCTACGCGAGTGCGGTGGACCACGTCCTATGGCGCCTGCCCGATCAGATCGCAGCCGAGGGTTCGATGTGGGACCACCTCAGAGGTCCGCAGCACGACTTCCTGGCCGGGGCCCGCACAGATGTGGGTTCGCACCCGTGACACGCCCCGGAGGCGCGCCGGCCCCGCTTGAGCCCAGGAACTAGGTGAACGGTCACAGCAATAGGCGTCGATTGCGGGGTTGGTGGTCGAGGCGTCCCGGACTTGCCGGACGGGCGGCGCGGCCCCAATAGACTGAGCCCCCGTCCGCACTGTCTGGGAGAGTCATGACCAGTAGGTTCACCGAGTTGGTCGTCGACTGCCACGATCCGGAGCGGCTCGCGGCCTTCTGGTGCGCGGTGCTGGACTTCAAGGTGATCGACCGGAGCGAGGGCACGGTCGAGATCGGCTCCTGGGAGCCGACCGTCGAGGAGGTCCGGGCCCGCCAGATGCCGCCCACCCTGCTGTTCATCCCGGTGCCCGAGGGCAAAACCGTGAAGAACCGGCTCCACCTCGACGTCAGCCCGATCGACCGCAGTACCGACGACGAGGTGGCCAGGCTGCTCGGCCTCGGCGCCACCAAGGTGGACGTGGGACAGGGCCCCGACCGGAGCTGGGTGGTCATGGCCGACCCCGAGGGCAACGAGTTCGACGTCCTGCGCACCCTGCACCGTCCAACCACGTGATCAGCCCCAAGGGCCGGCGGGCGCCTGCGTCGTGTCGGGCATCAACGACCGCCGCCTGCGCCCGGGACTGACAATGGGGGTGGGCAGCCACACCTGGACCACCCACCTGCATGCCGGGCGGGGCCGTCCAATCCGGTCACGGCTCGGCCCCTTCAGCGTTCGCCGTCCGTTTCCGCACCTGCACCCGCTGTTCGATCGAGGTCAGGCGAAGTGCTGGGTCTTCACGTGGTCGAGGAAGACGGCCCACTCCGTCGGGGTGACAACGAGCGGGATCAGGGAGTGGTCCTTGCTGTCGCGCACACCCCGCCGTCCACTCGACAACCGAGCCACTTCAACGCAGTTGCTTCCGTCGTCGCCGGAGTACGTTGACTTACGCCACTGAGGGTTCACAAATCCTCTGGTCACGCCGTTCATCTCAGCATCGTCTCCTTGATCATGCCAAGTGAGTCAGAACGTGGCAGGGCGTCCACTCGAATCAGGTCATACCTGAGCTCTAGACCTTTCACTTCATCTGATCGGTCGCTCACTCGATCTTCTGTGCTTTGGGACTCAATGTAGGCCGCTGAGGGGGCTCCGCCAGGCATGTCCGCGATAACGAAGCCTCCCATCAACCCAACCACGCTGCACGCTCTGTAGGGAAGCACCTGCAGGGATATATGGGGGTTTTCGGCCATATGCACGAGGTGCTCGAACTGACTCCGCATCAGCTCTGGCCCAGCGATGGGACGGTGGAACACACCCTCGTCCAAGATGACCCAGAGCATTGGAGGCCGGTGTCGTTGCAGGATGCTCTGCCGATCCATTCTCGCCGCCACGTGCTCTTCAGCCTGCTCCGGCGTGATTCCAGGTTTGCGACTCAGGATGGCTCGGGCGTACTCCTCGGTCTGGAGGAGACCGGGGACCATGAGCGGCTCCCACATCCGCAGGGCCTCGGCTTCGCGTTCGTAGTCGAGCCAGGGGCGGAACCAGCGGGGTAGCTGGGCGGCGGCGCGGTTGAGGCGGTCGAGGAGGCCGGCGAGGGTGGCGCCGAGCCCGAGGGCCTCGTCCACGTGTTGCGCCAAATCCATGGTCGGCGCCCGGTGCCCGTTCTCGATCATGCTGAGCTGGCTGACCGACAGGTGAATCGCATCGCATAGTTGCCGCTGCGTGAACCCGGCGGAAAGTCGGAATTTGCGTAGCTCTGTACCGAACTGAATGCGCGGGGATATGGACGGATCCGGTGCCAGGGGGATGGTCATCGCCGGGTTCCCTTCTGTCCGCCTGGTAACAGCTCCAGGCCATCATGCAGGGAGTTCGCGAAGTACCGCGAGGAGGTTCACGCGATTGTGAACACAATACGAACCCCGAAGCGCCATTACCGTCTCCCATTGTTTGCCACCGTATGAGGACCGCCCCGGCTTCATGGCGGCGCCTCGGCCGGCCCGGCCGAGTGAAATGAGAATTCCGTCGGACCGACCGGGCGAAAGGCATGTCAATGGCGCCGGACCCGCTGAAAGAGCTTTACCTCCCGAGCACCCCAGAGTCGGCTTCGCGGGCCCGTTCCGCCGTCCGGGACTGGCTCGGAACCGAGCACCCGGCCTACGAGCCGGTACGCCTGGCCGTCTCCGAACTCGTCACCAACGCCGTCCGCCACGCCGGTCCTCACAACGACCGACCGTACGACCAGGACAGCCAAGACTGCCACGCCCCATGCTTGCTCCTTCGACTGCTGGCGGACGGGGACCTGCTCCGGGTCGAGGTGACGGACGGAGGCCCGTCCACTGGACGTCCTCGGGTCAGGGTGGAGCAGGCGTTGCTCCTGGCCGAGCGCGCTCAGGTGGAGCCGTCGTTCCTTCTCGGGGAAGGCGGCCGGGGCCTGGCCATCGTCGACATGCTGTCGGCGGGGAACTGGGGCTTCCGTTCCAACCCCGACGGCCCCGGCTCCACCGTCTGGTGCGAGATCACGACCGGACCGCTCTCAGCGGACGCCTCCTGCTGTGCGATCTCCACCTCCACTCATGGCGATGCACCATGAGTCATCGATGGTGAGCGATCAGGGAGACGGGCACCTCCCTGGAGACGGGCGTCGTCGGCTACTCGCGGCCGGAGCGGGCCACAGCGGAGAAGACGACATCTCCGAACGAGTCCACGAAATCCTCGATCGCGAGTGGGCGCGCGTCCCCGGCGGGGGGCGTCATGGGCGAACTACCGCTCCCACCGCTGCGGCGTCGGACACGTGACCGCACAGTCCAGTCAGTGAGTGACGAGGCACGAGCAGGGGCGCGACATGCTGGAGGGGAGAAATCTGCGCGGGTTGTCCGGAAGCGGGGAGGGCGTTCGTCACTAGGGTGCGAGCAACCGAACCAGGGAGCGATGAGATGAAGTACATGATGTTCGTCTGCACCGATACCGAGCCTGACACCGACAAGGAGAGCACGCCCGACATCGACGTGTGGGTGGAGGAGAACGACGCCAAGGGCCGGCGCCTGCAAGGCATGGCGCTGGCTCCCACGTCCACCGCCACCACGGTCCGGGTGCGCAACGGGGAGCTGCTGGTCTCCGACGGTCCCTTCGCCGAGACCCAGGAGGTGATCGTGGGCTTCGACCTGCTGGAGTGCGCCGACCTCGACGAGGCGATCGAGGTGGCCCGCGCCCACCCCATGGCCAGGGAGGGACGGCTGGAGCTGCGGCCGTTCGCCGACTTCGAGCAGTGACGAGTCACCCTGACGGGTCCCCGGCGGAGGCGGCCGCCGCGGCGGCGGCCGTCGACGCCTACCCCCGCATCGTCGCCGCGCTGATCCGCGTCATCGGTGACTGGACCATGGCCGAGGACTGCGCCCAGGAGGCGCTGGCGCTGGCTCTGCAGCGGTGGCCCGTGAACGGGGTGCCGGACAATCCGGGCGGCTGGCTCATGACGGTGGCCCGCAACCGCGCGATCGACACCCTGCGGCGCGCGTCGGTGGAGCGCCGTAAGTTGCGCGAGCTGGCGGTCTTCGCGCTCACCACCGAGGACGCGGGCGCTCCTGCCCCGCAAGCGGAGGACCCGATCGTGGACGACCGGCTCCGGCTCATCTTCACCTGCTGCCACCCGGCGCTGTCGATGGAGGCGCGGGTGGCGCTGACCCTGCGGACGATCTGCGCCGTGCCGACCGCCGACATCGCCCGCGTCTTCCTGGTGAGCGAGTCGACCATGACCCGCCGCCTGACCAGGGCGAAAGCGAAGATCGCCGGTGCGGGCATTCCCTACCGGGTGCCCACCGGACGGGCGCTCGCCGAGCGGCTGCCCGGCGTCCTCGCGGTGCTGTACCTGCTGTTCACCCGCGGCTACACCGCCGGCGGCGAGCCCGCCTTCGCCGAGGAGGCGATCCGGCTGGCGCGGCTGCTGCGGCTGCTCATGCCGCGCGAGCCCGAGGTGGCCGGCCTGCTGGCCCTGTTCCTGTTCCACCACTCCCGGCGCGACGCCCGCCGCGACGCCGAGGGGAACCTGCTCTCCTTGGACAAGCAGGACCGGTCGCTGTGGGACCACGCCGCGATCGCCGACGGTCTGGACATCCTGGCCGGTCTCGGCCAGGACGGCCCGTACGCGCTGCAGGCGCACATCGCCGCGCGCCATGCCACGGCGGAGTCGGCCTCCGGCACCGACTGGCCGGCGATCGCCCGCTGCTACGACCGGCTGGCCCGGCTGCGACCCACTCCCGTGGTGGAACTGAACCGCGCCGTGGCGCACGGCTACGCCTACGGTCCGGCGACCGGCCTGGATCTGCTGGCCCGCGCCCGCTCCGGCGGCGCGCTGGACGACTATCCGCTCGCGGTCGCCGCGGAGGCCGATCTCACCGCCCGTGACGGCGACCACGCCCGGGCCGCCTCCCTGTTCCGGCGGGCCGCCACCGCCGTCCACAGCGAGCCGGAGCGCCGGGCCCTGCTCGACCGCGCCGATGAGGAGGATGACAAGCATGCCGCGAACGGCTCCCGCTGAGGTCGGGCTTCTGCTCGACGCCCTGAACGACCAGCGACGCCACGTATTGGGGATCCTGGAAGGGCTCGGCGAGAAGGACCTGCGGCGGCCGGTGCTGCCGTCGGGATGGAGTTGCCTGGGCCTGGTGCGGCATCTGGCCCTGGACGTGGAGCGATTCTGGTTCAGGGGCGTCATCGCCGCAGACCCGGCCGTCATCGACGCGCTCGACCCGTCCGACGACGCCTGGCAGGTCGATCGGGACGTGCCCGCCGAGGAGATCCTCGACCTCTATCGGCGGGAGATCGAGGCCGCCGACGCCGTGCTCAGCAGCACGCCGCTGGACGCCCCGCCGGCCTGGTGGCCTGGGGACCTGTTCGGCGACTGGCGCCTCCACACGATGCGGGAGGTCGTGATGCACGTCATCACCGAGACCGCCTGCCACGCCGGCCACCTCGACGCGGCCCGCGAGCTCATCGACGGCCGCACCTGGCTCGTCCTGACCTGAGCCGGTCCGGCACCGCCCCCGGCTCACCGCGACCGCCTTCGGCGTCCTCGCCGGAGGGGTCAGCCGAGTCGGGGACGCCGATCAGCTCTCGTAGCTCTGTGGAGGCGACCAGGTCGGCGGCATGCACAACGGGCATTCCCGGACCGGGATCGTGGCATTCGTCGTCCATCGGTGCACCTCTCGAATCGCGAGCCGTCATACCAAGCGACGACACAGACCATGCGAATTCGACAGAAACACCACGGACGTTCGTCCGGAAGATCGGCCGCCCGGCGGCGAACACGCCGCCGGGCGACCATCACTGGACGCGAAACAGAGCCGCGAGAACGCGCCGACGGACCTCATCGCCCCACGAGGGCACGCAAGCGGGCAGCGGCCCGCATGACGCGATCGGTCCGCGGCGACGCGTCAGCGGGCGTCGACGATCATGCCGGCGCCGACGGTGCCGTTGGTGGACTCGTCGATCAGGATGAAACCGCCGGTCATGCGGTTCCTGGCGTAGTCGTCCACGAAGAGCGGCTGGGTGACCCGCAGCGAGACCCGGCCGATCTCGTTGAGGCCGAGCGAGCCCGCCGACTCATCCCGGTGCAGGGTGTTGACGTCCAGCCGGTAGTGCAGGTCGCGCACCAGCGCGCGGGCCGTGCGGGTGGTGTGCTTGATGACCAGCTTGGAGCGCGGGCCAAGCTTGAGGCCGTCGGACATCCAGCACACCATCGCGTCGATGTCCTGAGCCACCTGCGGCTGGTTGTGCGGGCGGCAGATCATGTCGCCCCGCGAGATGTCGATGTCGTCCTCCAGGCGGAGGGTGACCGACATGGGAGGGAACGCCTCTTCGATGGGGCCGTCGAAGGTGTCGATGGCCGCCACGCGGGTGGTCAGACCCGACGGCAGGTGCATGACCTCGTCGCCCGGCTTGAGGATGCCGCCCGCGACCTGGCCGGCGTACCCGCGGTAGTCGTGGAACGCCGGGTCGGTGGCGCGCTGGGGGCGGATCACGTACTGCACGGGGAACCGCACGTCGACCAGGTTGCGGTCGGAGGCGATGTGCAGGTTCTCCAGGTGGTGCAGCAGGGAGGTGCCCTGGTACCACGGCATGTTCTCCGACCGCGTGACGACGTTGTCGCCGTGCAGCGCCGAGATCGGGATGAAGGTGAGGTCGGCGACGTTCAGCTTGGCCGCGAAGGCGGTGAACTCCTCGCGGATCTCCTCGAAGCGGTCGCGCCCGTAGTCGACCAGGTCCATCTTGTTGACCGCCAGCACCAGGTGGGGCACCCGCAGCAGCGTGGTGAGGAAGGCGTGGCGGCGCGACTGCTCGACCACGCCCTTGCGCGCGTCGATGAGCACGATGGCCAGGTCGGCGGTGGACGCGCCGGTGACCATGTTGCGGGTGTACTGGATGTGGCCGGGGGTGTCGGCGATGATGAACTTGCGCTTGGGCGTGGCGAAGTAGCGGTAGGCCACGTCGATGGTGATGCCCTGCTCGCGCTCGGCGCGCAGGCCGTCGGTGAGCAGCGACAGGTCGGTGTACTCGGTGCCGCGGTCTCGGCTGGTGCGCTCGACGGCCTCCAGCTGGTCCTCGAAGATCGCCTTGGAGTCGAAGAGCAGGCGCCCGATGAGGGTGGACTTGCCGTCGTCCACCGAGCCCGCTGTGGCGAAACGCAGGATGTCCATCAGAACTGCTCTCCATCGGTTGTGCGGGCGGAGCGGCGGAGGGGCGTGCGCGCGGGCCGCGGGAGGGGCGGGGGCGGGGCAAGAGGGGGCATCAGAAGTACCCCTCCTTCTTGCGGTCCTCCATGGCGGCCTCCGAGGTGCGGTCGTCCGCGCGGGTCGCTCCGCGCTCGGTGATGCGGGTGGCGGCGATCTCGGCGAGGATCTCCTCCACCGTGGCGGCGGTGGACTCGACCGCGCCGGTGCAGGTCATGTCGCCGACGGTGCGGTAGCGGACGACGGTCTCGTAGACGGGCTCGTCCTCGCCGCGGTTGACCACCTCGTGGTCGGCGAGCAGCATGCCGTCGCGCTCGAACACCCTGCGGGTGTGGGCGTAGTAGATCGACGGGATCTCGATGCCCTCGCGCCGGATGTAGTCCCAGATGTCCAGCTCGGTCCAGTTGGAGAGCGGGAAGACCCGGATGTGCTCGCCCTTGCGGATGCGGGCGTTGTAGAGGTTCCACAGCTCGGGACGCTGGTTCTTCGGGTCCCACTGGCCGAAGTCGTCGCGGAAGGAGAACACGCGCTCCTTCGCGCGGGCCTTCTCCTCGTCGCGCCGCGCGCCGCCGAAGACCGCGTCGAACTCGTGCTCCTCGATGGCGTCGAGCAGCGTGGTGGTCTGCAGCCGGTTGCGGCTGGCGCGGCGGCCGGTCTCCTCGGTCACGCGGCCGGCGTCGATCGACGCCTGGACGGAGGCGACGACCAGGCGGGCGTTCAGCTCGGCCACGCGCCGGTCGCGGAACTCGATCACCTCGTCGAAGTTGTGCCCGGTGTCGACGTGCATCAGCGGGAAGGGGATGGGCGCCGGCCAGAACGCCTTCTCGGCGATGCGGACCATGACGATGGAGTCCTTGCCGCCGGAGAAGAGCAGACACGGACGTTCGAACTCGGCCGCGACCTCACGCATGATGTGGATGGCCTCGGCTTCGAGGACATCGAGCTGCGACGTCGTGTAATCGCTCTGGAGCACTGCTCTTCCTCCGGTGTGGGCCCTATCGGTGCACGTCGCGGATGCCGGCGAGCAACGTTGGCGCCAGATCCGGTAGGGAAGCCAGGATATCCGGCAGTGAGGGGTTCTCCTGGTTGTAGGTCAGCGGCGACCCGTCGATGCGGCTCGCGTGGGCTCCGGCGGCCAGCGCGACGGCGACCGGGGCGGCGGAGTCCCACTCGTACTGCCCGCCGCCGTGGACGTACGCCTCGACCTCGCCGGTGATCACCGCTGCGATCTTGGCGCCGGCGGAGCCCATGGGCACCAGGTCGGCGCCCACGAGGTGGGCGAGCTTCTTGACGAACTCCGGCGGGCGGGTGCGGCTGACCGCGATGCGGGCGCGGCCGCGGCGCGGGGCCGGGAGAGCGGGCGGCTCGGCGGTGGACAGCGTGACGCCCTGGGCCGGCAGCGCCACGGCGCCGGCGACCAGCGTGCCGGAGGCGCGCTCCCAGAGGGCCACGTGGACCGCCCAGTCGGCGCGGCCCTGCTCGCCGAACTCGCGGGTGCCGTCGAGCGGGTCGATGATCCACACGCGCTCGGCGGTCTGGCGGCGCGGATCGAGCCGTTCCTCGCGCGTGCCCTCCTCGGACAGGACGCTGTCGCTGGGCCGCAGCCGGGCCAGCGACTCGGCCAGATAGGCGTGGGACTCCTGGTCACCCGCCTGGCGCAACGCCACCGGGTCGTCGAACCCCTCGCGGTCGCGCAGGGCCAGCAGTCTCTGGCCGGCCTCGGCCGCCAGGTCTCTCGCGAGCGCGTGGTCGTCGCGTATCGTCACGATGCCCTTTCTGGTGCGCACCCGGGTTGTCGTCCCTCACCTCGGGCTAATACGCGCCCGAGCCACGTGCCACGGCCGACCAGGTCTTCCACAGGATCTGAAGATCCAATGTGAGAGACCAGTTCTCGACATAACGCAGGTCCAACCGTACCGATTCCTCCCACGAAAGGTCAGATCTGCCGTTGACTTGCCACAGGCCCGTCATGCCCGGGCGGACGACCAGCCGCCGGCGGACGTCGTCCCCGTAAGCGGCGACCTCTTCGGGGAGCGGCGGTCTCGGGCCGACCAGCGACATGTCACCGGCGAGCACGTTGAACAACTGGGGCAACTCGTCCAGAGAGTACCGCCGCAGGAAGGCCCCGAGCGGGGTGACCCGCGGATCGTCTCGGATCTTGAACAGCACGCCGCCGGCGTCGCTCACGAGGTGGACCTTGCGGCGCTCGGCGTCCGGGCTCATCGTGCGCAGCTTGAGGATGGTGAACTCCGCGCCGTCCCTGCCGACCCGCGTCTGCCGGAACAGCGCCGGCCCCGGGCCGCTCGACCGGACGGCCACCGCGAGCGCGGCGAGGACCGGCGCGAGCACGGCGATGGCCAGGAGCGCGACCGCGCGGTCGAAGAGGTTCTTCAGAAGCTGGCGGAACCCCGACAACTCGGGATGCTCGACGTGCAGCAGCGGCAGCCCGGCCACCGGCCTGATGGTGGTGCGCGGCCCGGCGACCTCCATCAGCGCCGGGGCGACGACAAGGTCGGTGCGGGTGGTCTCCAGCCGCCATGCCAGGCGGCGCAGGGCGGTGCCGTCGAGCTCGGGGCACGCCAGCACGGCCACGGTGTCGGCCGCGACCTGCCCGACGACCAGCGGGACGTCGGAAAAGTCGCCGAACACCGGGACGCCTTCGACCGTGCCGACGGCCTCGCCCCGCGGCAGGCACACGCCCACGACCTGCATGCCGTGGTACGGCTCGCGCCGGAAGCGGCGGACCAGCTCGGCGGTGGACGACCGGTGGCCGACCGCCACCACCCGCCGCATGCACCGCCCCCTCGCCCTGCGGTGGTGGAGCGCCAGGCGCAGGGCATATCTGGAGGAAAGGGTGAGCGCGGTCATGAGAGGGAGGTCGAGGACGACGTACCCGCGTGCCAGGTCGGTCTTGGTGACGTAGGAGGCGATCGCCACGCCGGCGGTCAGGAAGAACCCGCACCGCGTGATGCGGCGGAACTCCTCCGACCCCACGCCGACCAGCCGCGCCTCGTAGGCACGGTTGAGCGCCACGGCCGCCACCCACAGCACGGGCAGCACCAGGCTGAGCACGAGATAGGGCGCGACGTACGGCGTGACCTCGCCGAACCGCACCACGATCGCCACCGCGCCGGCGGCCAGCCCACAACCGAAATCGCCCGCCACCGCGCACAGCCGGTAGCGCCGGACCCAGCGCGGGCGGAACGACCCCCCACCCACACCGGCCCGCCCCCGCGCCCGGGGACGGAGACGGGCACGGGGCCTGACGGCCGCAAGCGCCACGAAGGCCGCAACGGAGCTCTCCCCCTCGCGCACCCATCCTCCAAGTGACCGATCGGACACCGTCCGTGAGGATGCTAGCGGTCGCCTCCGACACTCTTGGGGGAATCGGGGAACTCCCTTTACGAACGCACGGGCCTGTCAAGGCGGCCCCGGTGGGTCAGCGCGGGGGTTTGAGGGGTTTGAGGTCGGAGGCGTGGAAGGCGTTCTGAGTGGCCTCCAGGCCTGAGGTGATCAGCGACTCGGCGATGTCGGCGGCGCGGTCGACGAGCAGGGGGAGGTCTTTGCGCTCACTCGTGGCGAAGTCGCGCAGCACGAAGTCGGCGGGGTCCATGCGCCCGGGCGGCCGGCCGACGCCGAAGCGCACCCGCAGATAGTCCTTGGTGGCGAGCGACTTGGTGAGCGAGCGCAGCCCGTTGTGGCCGTTGTCGCCCCCGCCGAGCTTCACGCGCAGCGCCCCGTACGGGAGGTCCAGCTCGTCGTGGATCACGATGACGTTCGCCGGCGGGACCTTGTAGAAGTCGGCGAGCGCCTTGACCGGGCCGCCGGAGAGGTTCATGTACGAGCGCGGCTTGGCCAGCACGACGGGAGCGCCCACGAGGCGGCCTTCGACGATCTCGGCACGCGACTTGTGCGCCTTGAACCGGCCGCCGACCCGTGCGGCGAGCTCGTCCACCACCATGAAGCCGGCGTTGTGCCGGTTACCGGCGTACTCGGGACCGGGGTTGCCCAGCCCGACGACCAACCAGCGGTCCACGACGACCTCTTCCGTCTTCGGTTCCACTCAGAGCCCGCGGCGCGCGGCCGGCGGGACCGGCGTCCGCACGCCGGACAGGGCAGCCGGGCGGCCGATGAACGGGCGCCCGGCTGCCCTGGCGACGATACGGGACTGCCGTTGGGTGCGGGCCGCCCGCGAGGCGCGGGCGGCCGGCGGGTGCGGCCTTACTCGGCGGCGGCCGCCTCGCCCTCGGCGCCGCCCTCCTCGCCCTCGGCGGTCTCGGCCGAGGTCGGGACCCCGGTGACCTGGAGGATGACCGTCTCGGGGTCGGCGGCCAGCGTGGTGCCCTCGGGGAGCTTCAGGTCGCCGGCGGTGACGACCGCGCCGACCTCCAGGCCCTCGATGTCGACCTCGACGCCCGTCGGGATGTGGGTGGCCTCGGTCTCGACGGCGATGGAGAGGAGCTGCTGGTCGAACAGGCCGCCGGGGGCGATGTCGCCGGTCGTGGTGACCGGGAGCTCGACCGTGACCTTCTCGCCGCTCTTCACCAGCAGCAGGTCGACGTGCTCGAGGAAGCCCTTGATCGGGTCCTTCTGGACGCCCTTGGGCAGCGCCAGCTCGTTCAGCCCGTCACCCTGGAGGCGGATGAGGACGTTCGGCGTGCGCAGAGCGAGCAGCAGCTCGTGACCCGGCAGGATCAGGTGCTTGGTCTCGGTGCCGTGGCCGTACAGGACGACGGGGACCTTGTCGGAGCGACGGATCTTGCGCGCGGCGCCCTTGCCGAACTCGGAGCGCGGTTCTGCGGCGATGCGTACTTCGGACACGGCATGTCTCCTAGGGAAACTCGGGGACTTCGGAAAGGAAGAACGGCGCTCACCCTCACCCGCCCTAGCGGAAGGCGTTACGAGCGCGGAACCTCGCGGAACCCTCAGAGCTTACCCGACCGGCCGCGTCGCGCGGATCGCCGCCGGGCGACCAGGAGCGCGGACAGGACGCGGAGCGAGGAACTCCGCGTCCTGCTCACCAAGCTCCCCGGCCCCCACCTGAGCAGGCTTGCTTCACGAGGCGGCGGGGACGGAGGTCAGGCGTCGCCCTCGAAGAGGCTGGTGACCGAACCGTCGCTGAAGACCTCACTGATGGCGCGGGCGATCAGCGGGGCGATCGACAGCACGGTGAGCTTGTCGAAGCGCTTGGCCTGCGGGATGGGCAGCGTGTTGGTGACCACGACCTCGGAGATGCGCGAGTTCTTCAGCCGGTCGACGGCCGGCTCGGAGAAGATCGCGTGGGTGGCGGCCACGATGACGTTCGTCGCGCCCTGCTCGTACAGCGCGTCGGCCGCCTTGCAGATGGAGCCGCCGGTGTCGATCATGTCGTCGATCAGCACACAGGTGCGCCCGCGCACCTGGCCGACGACCTCGTGCACCTTCACCTGGTTGGCCACGTCCAGGTCGCGGCGCTTGTGGATGAACGCGACCGGGGTGCCGAGCTGGTCGGCCCAGCGCTCGGCCAGCCGCACCCGGCCGGTGTCGGGCGAGACGATCGTGGTGACGGCCGGGTCGAGCTTGCCGCTGAGATAGCGGTGGAGCACCGGCAGTGCGAACAGGTGGTCGACGGGCCCGTCGAAGAAGCCCTGGATCTGCGGGGTGTGCAGGTCGACCGACATCAGCCGGTCGGCGCCCGCGGTCTTGAACAGGTCGGCCATCAGGCGCGCGGTGATCGGCTCACGGCCGCGCCCCTTCTTGTCCTGGCGGGAGTAGCCGAAGAAGGGCAGCACCACGGTGATGCGCTTGGCCGACGCCCGCTTGAGGGCGTCCACCATGATGAGGTGCTCCATGATCCACGTGTTGATGGGCTCGGTGTGGCTCTGGATGACGAAGGCGTCGCTGCCGCGCACCGACTCCATGTAGCGGGCGTAGATCTCTCCGTTGGCGAAGTCGTGCAGCCTGGTCGGCGTGATCTGGATGCCGAGGTGCTGCGCGACCTCCTCGGCCAGCTCTGGATAGGCCCGGCCGGAGAAGAACATCAGGTGCTTCTCCCCGGTGGTCTTGCGCCCGGTGATGTTGACCTCCTCGGCCGCCTGGCCACCGGACGGAGCCGTGAAGGGCTCGTCGCGCCTGTCGGCCGGCTCGCCGCGCTGGTTCATTTCCAAAGCTCCCCGCTATCGTTCGCCGGCCGGTTCGGCCCGCTCGCTGCTTTCGGCCTGCTGGGATGGCGTACCCGGCCCGCCGTTCCCCTCGCGCCCGGACGGTGCGTCCGGGCCGTTCGTCCCACCCTCGTGGCCGTCGCGCCCGGCGAGCGCACGCGCGGCGGCCTCGGCCGCGGCCGTGCCGGCGCGCCTGCGCGCGACCCACCCTTCGATATTGCGCTGGTGGGCCCGGCCGACCGCCATCGCCCCCGGGGGAACGTCGGTGGTGATGACCGACCCGGCGGCGGTGTAGGCGCCGTCGCCGATGGTGACCGGGGCGACGAGCATGTTGTCGCCGCCGACCCGGGCGTGGTCGCCGACCGTGGTGTGGTGCTTGTGGACGCCGTCGTAGTTCAGGAACACCGTGGCGGCGCCGATGTTGCTGCCCTCTCCGATGGTCGCGTCGCCGACGTAGGACAGGTGGGGCACCTTGGACCCGGCCCCGACGCGGGCGTTCTTCATCTCGACGTAGCTGCCGGCCTTGGTCCTCGGACCGAGGACGGTGCCGGGCCGCAGGTAGGCGAACGGGCCGACCGAGGCGTCGGGGCCGATCTCGGCGCCCTCGCAGACGGCGTTGCGTACCACCGCGCCGGAGCCGACGACCGTGTCGGTGAGCGTGGCGCCGGGCCCGACCTCGGCGCCGGAGGCGACGCTCGTGCGGCCGTGCAACTGGGTGGCGGGGTGCACCACGGCGTCCGGCTCGATGGTGACGCTGACGTCGATCCAGGTGGTGGCGGGGTCGATGATGGTGACGCCCGCCCGCATGTGGGCGTGCAGGATGCGGGTGTTGAGCACGCCGCGGGCGAAGGCGAGCTGGACCCGGTCGTTGACGCCCTCCACCTCGACGTGGTCGGCGGCGATGTACGCCCCGACGCGGTGCCCCTCCTCGCGCAGGATGGACAGCACGTCGGTGAGGTACTCCTCGCCCTGGGCGTTGGCCGTGGAGACGCGCTTGACCGCGTCGGCCAGCAGCAGCCCGTCGAAGGCGTAGACCCCGGAGTTCATCTCCCTGATCATCCGCTGCTCCGGCGAGGCGTCCTTGTCCTCGACGATCGACAGGACGGCGCCCGCGGCGTCGCGGACGATGCGGCCGTATCCGGCCGGGTCGGGCACCTCGGCGGTGAGAACGGTCACCGCGTTGCCCTCGGCCGCGTGCGTGGCGAGCAGCTCACCGAGGGTCTCGGTGCGCAGCAGCGGTGTGTCGCCGTAGGTGACCAGGACGGTGCCGTTGATCGTGCCCACCGCCTCAAGGACGGTGCGCACGGCGTGGCCGGTGCCGTTCTGCTCGGTCTGGACGACGGCGTGCGCGTCGGGGCCGCTCGCGGCGAGATGGGCCTCGACCTGCTCACGGGCGTGCCCGATCACGACGATCAGGCGTTCGGGGGAGAGGCCCCTGGCGGCCTCCAGCATGTGATCGACCAGCGCGCGGCCGCACAGCTCGTGGAGGACTTTGGGTTTGACGGACTTCATCCGGGTGCCCTCGCCGGCGGCGAGGACGATGACGGCTGCCGGGCGCGGCACACTCACGGACTGAGGCTCCCTCGGCGTCGCGGCTGAGACATTGGCGGACGGGCCGGCGCGCGGCAACCGTACAGGCACCGCTCGGCCACCCACCCGACACCGTGAGAATACCCGTCGCCTCCCGGGAGGGATCCAGCCCCCTCGCGGAAGAGTCACGAGCTGTGCGGACCCGTTGTGAAGAGGCTCGCGGCAGATGAAGGGAAAGTTCCGGCGCCTGGACTCGAACCAGGACAACCCTGCTCCAAAGGCAGGTGGGCTGCCAATTACCCTACGCCGGACCGATGCGACACCTTCCCCGACCGCGGGAACCAGGATACCCACGACGCCCCCCGCTCGCATGTGCCGTGCTGACGGCGCTCCCGCCGGTCGCGCGGTGCTCGGGGAAAGGGTCTGATGTTGGTGGGGAGAAGGTGCATCTCTTTAACAGATGGGGGCATGTATGCGCAAGGCGTGGACCCGCCACGGGTTCCGGGCCGAACCGTCACCTTCCCCACATTCCGGCTTAGGGATTCTGAACTTACGATGGCGTAGGTTACGGTTACGTAGCTACAACAACACTTCGCTCGAACCACGTGAGGTAGCCCATGACAGTCGTCGCCGACCGTACGAGCCCGCCGCCCCCGCGGCCGGATCTCGAGCCGGAACCGAAGAGCAACTTCGAACGCGTGCTGCTCGTCATCTTCGTGACCGTCCCGTTCCTCGCGCTGGTCGCGACGGTGCCGATGGCCTGGGGCCACTTCCTCGGCTGGAGCGACGTCGCGATCACCCTCTTCTTCTACGTGTTCACCGGTCTCGGCGTCACGGTCGGTCTCCACCGCTACTTCACCCACGGCTCCTTCAAGGCCAACCGCCCGCTCAAGATCGTGCTCGCCATCGCCGGCAGCATGTCGCTGGAGATGGGCGTCATCGACTGGGTCGCCACCCACCGCCGCCACCACAAGTACTCCGACAAGGAGGGCGACCCGCACTCGCCGTGGCGCTTCGGCAACGACTGGAAGGCGCTGACCAAGGGCCTGCTGTTCGCCCACATCGGCTGGATGTTCTCCTCCGAGCGCACCAACCAGGAGCGCTTCGCCAAGGACCTGATCAACGACAAGGACGTCTACCGCATCCACCGGTTGTTCCCCTGGCTGGTCTTCGCCTCGCTGACGCTGCCCGCCGTCATCGGCGGCCTGGTCACCTGGTCCATCACCGGCGCGCTGACCGCGTTCTTCTGGGGGAGCCTGGTGCGCATCGCCCTGCTGCACCACGTGACCTGGTCGATCAACTCGGTCTGCCACGTCTTCGGCGACGAGACCTTCGAGGTTCGCGACAAGTCCCGCAACGTGTGGTGGCTCGCGATCCCGTCCTTCGGCGAGTCCTGGCACAACCTGCACCACTGCGACCCGACGGCGGCCCGTCACGGCGCGCTCAAGGGGCAGATCGACCCGAGTGCCCGCGTGATCCGCTGGTTCGAGCAGGCCGGTTGGGCGACCGACGTGCGGTGGCCTACCCCTGAGCGGCTGGCGGCGAAGCGGCTTGGCTGATCCAGCCTCCCTTTCGGGCCGCCCGATGGCGGCCCGATCTCTCATCCCCTCTCCCTCCACCCCCCAGAGCGCGCCTCCTTCTCGTGCCCGCGTTCCCGCTCTCACCACCCCACAGAAACCCGACATAGCTCGTCAAAGTGGGGTATTGGCGGTTGCCGCGCCGGCGAGGCCAGCCATTATTGAATCCATGACCGAACCGCGCTCACGCGTGCGCATGACCGGCAAGGAACGCAGAGAGCAGCTCATCCGCGTCAGCCGCACTCTGTTCGCGGAGAAGGGGTTCGACGGCACCTCCATCGAAGAGATCGCCGCCAGCGCCCGGGTGTCCAAGCCCGTCGTGTACGAGCACTTCGGCGGCAAGGAAGGCATCTACGCCGTCGTCGTCGACCGCGAGATGCAGCGGCTGCTCGCCCTGGTCGCCGTCGCGCTGAACGCCGGTCACCCCCGCGTCCGCCTCGAACGCGCCGCGCTGGCGCTGCTGCAGTACGTCGAGGAGTCCAGCGAGGGCTTCCGCATCCTCGTGCGCGACTCGCACGCCGCCTCGGGCACCGGCACGTTCGCGAGCCTCATCAGCGACATCGCCAGCCAGGTCGAGGATGTCCTGGCCGACCAGTTCGCCGACCGCGGTTACGCCCCGACGCTCGCCCCGATGTACGCCCAGATGCTCGTCGGGATGGTCGCCCTCACCGGCCAGTGGTGGCTGGACGCGCGCAAGCCCGACCGCGAGGAGGTCGCCGCCCACCTGGTCAACCTCGCCTGGAACGGTCTCACCGGCCTGGAGGCGCACCCGGCGCTCACGGCCGTCACCGCCCGCGGCCTGCCCGCGATGACCGCCGCGGCCGAGCTGCGGAGTCTAGCCCGGCCCACCGACAAAGAGCTCAAAGACCTCGAACGGCTCCGCGAGAAGGAGCACAAGGAGCAGGAGAAGGTCCTCGCGCGCGAACTGCGCGAGCAGGAGAGGCTGCTCCGCGACCAGGAGAAGGCGCGGGCGCGCGAGCTGCGCGAGCAGGACAAGCTGCGCCGCGAGGAGGAGAAGCTGGTCGCCCGCGAGCAGCGTGAGCGCGAGAAGCTCCGCGCCCAGGAGGTCAAGCTCGCCGAGCAGCAGGCCAGGCAGGCCGAGCGCGAGGCCGCCAGACGCGCCAAGCTGGCCGCCGAGCGGGCCGAGCGCGTCCAGCGGGGCGAACGCGTGGAACTGGTCGAGCGCATCGAGCTGGTCGAACGCGTCCCGCTGACCGAGCACGCCGGGCACGCCAGGCACGTCGGGCAGGGCGAGCTGGAAGGCCGGGAGACCCAGATCACACAGCCCTCCACCAGCACCGATGCCGAAGAGCGGGCGAAGTAAAACCGTCGTTGCCGAAAAGTTAACGTGTCGTTCAACCGAGTAGGGCATTTTGGACATATGTCCGCCGAGATCGTGCAGCCGACCCCTGAAGGACACGACGAGCCTCAGCTCTCCCAGGAACGCTTCCTCAACCGCGAGGAGAGCTGGCTGGCCTTCAACCAGCGCGTACTCGAAATGGCCGAGGACCCCGCCGTACCGCTGCTGGAACGGGTGCGTTTCCTCGCCATCTTCGCCAGCAACCTGGACGAGTTCTTCCGGGTCCGCGTCGCGGGCCTGAAACGGCGGATGGCGACCGGTCTGCTGCTGCGCACCAAGAGCGGGCTCAAGCCGCGCGAGGAGCTGGCCCGCATCGCGGCGATCGCGGACGACCTCGCCCAGCGGCACGCCGCCGCCTACCACAAGCAGCTCTGCCCGCAGCTCGCCGATGTGGGCATCGACGTGGTGCGCTGGGACGACCTCGACAGGGACGAGCGCACGGCGATGCGCAAGCTGTTCCGCGAGCGGGTCCGCCCGGTGCTCACCCCGCTCGCCGTGGACCCCGCCCACCCGTTCCCCTACATCTCCGGCCTCTCGCTCAACCTGGCCGTCACGGTGCGCAACCCGGGCAACGGGCAGACGGTGTTCGCCCGGGTCAAGGTGCCCTCGCAGCTGCCGCGCTTCGTCGCCGCCTCGCCCAACCGCTTCGTCCCCCTCGAGGACGTCATCGCCGCCCACCTCGGCCAGCTCTTCAAGGGCATGGAGATCCTTGAGCACCACGTCTTCCGGGTGACCCGCAACGAGGACCTGGACGTGGACGAGGACGTCACCGAGAACCTCATGCAGGCCCTGGAGAGGGAACTGCTGATGAGGCGCTTCGGCCCGCCGGTGCGGCTGGAGGTCGAGGACACCATCAGCCCCGCCGTGCTGGACCTGCTGGTGGACGAGCTGGACGTGGCCGACCACGAGATCTACCGCCTGCCCGGCCCGCTCGACCTGACCGGCCTGCACGCGATCGCCGACCTCGACCGCGGCGAGCTGAGCTTCCCGCCGTTCGTCCCCAGTGAGGCCGTGCACGCCGAGGACGACATCTTCTCGGTGCTGCGCGAGCGCGACATCCTCGTGCACCACCCCTATGACTCCTTCTCCACCAGCGTGCAGCGGTTCATCGAGCAGGCGGCGGCCGACCCGAGCGTCCTGGCCATCAAGCAGACCCTGTACCGCACCAGCGGCGACTCCCCCATCGTGGACGCGCTGATCGACGCCGCCGAGGCCGGCAAGCAGGTCGTCGTCGTGGTCGAGATCAAGGCGAGGTTCGACGAGCACGCCAACATCACCTGGGCCCGAAAGCTGGAGAAGGCCGGCTGCCACGTCGTCTACGGCGTGCTCGGCCTGAAGACCCACGCCAAGCTGGCCCTGGTCGTCCGGCAGGAGCAGTCGGGCGAGCTGCGCCAGTACTGCCACATCGGCACCGGCAACTACAACCCCAAGACCGCCCGGCAGTACGAGGACTTCGGCCTGCTCACCGCCGACCCGATGGTCGGGGAGGACCTCACCGACCTGTTCATCCACCTGACCGGGTACTCCTACCACTCGGCGTACCGGCGGCTGCTGGTGGCCCCGCACTCGCTGCGGTCGGGACTGCTGGCCCGCATCGAGCGCGAGATCGCCCACCACGTCGCCGGCCGCCCGGCCCGCATCCGGATCAAGTCGAACTCGCTGGTCGACGAGCCGGTGATCGACGCGCTGTACGCGGCGTCCAAGGCCGGCGTGCCGGTGGACCTGGTCGTGCGCGGCATCTGCACGCTCCGGCCGGGGGTCCCGGGCCTGTCGGAGAACATCCGGGTCCGCAGCATCCTCGGCCGCTTCCTGGAGCACTCGCGCATCTACGAGTTCGGCTACGGGCGGCGGCCGGAGATCTGGATCGGCAGCGCCGACCTGATGCGCCGCAACATCGAACGCCGCGTGGAGGCGCTGGTGAAGGTCAACAGCGCCCAGCACCGGGCCTACCTGTCGGAACTGCTCGACCTGTCACTGGCCGACACCACCAGCAGCTGGTGGCTCACCAGCGAGGGCACCTGGGTGCGCCACCATCAGGCGGAGAACGGCGATCCACTGCTGGACCTGCAGTCACACCTGGTCGGCCGGCGCCGCTGGAGGACGATCGATGACTGACGGCGCGCCGAACAGCGGCGGAATGATCAGGGCGGGCGGCGCCGTCGTCTGGCGCGGCGACCCGCGCGCCCCGGAGGTGGCGGTCGTCCACCGGCCGAAGTACGACGACTGGTCCTTCCCCAAGGGCAAGCTGAAGCCGGGCGAGCACGCCATCACCGGCGCCCTGCGCGAAGTGGCCGAGGAGACGGGGGTGAGCGCCGCGCTCGGCCGCCGCCTGCCCGCGGTCCACTACATGAAGGGCTCGCGGCTCAAGCGCGTCGACTACTGGGCCGCCCGCGTGGTGGCCGAGGTGGCGCACGACCCCACCGACGAGGTGGACCGCCTCGCGTGGCTCCCCGTCGCCGAGGCTCGCCGCCGGCTCACCTACGAGTGGGACGCCGGGCTGCTCACGGCCCTGACCTCGGCGCCGGTGGACACCACGCCGCTGGTGATGGTCAGGCACGCCTACGCCGGCTCCCGGCAGGCGTGGGACGGCGAGGACGAGCTGCGCCCCCTGGACGCGGAGGGCGAGGCGCAGGCCGAGGCCGTCCGCGACATCCTGTACGGCTACCGTCCCGCGTCGCTGGTCAGCTCGCCGAGCCGGCGCTGCGTGCAGACCCTGCTGCCGTACGCCGCACGGCAGGCGCTGCCGATCCGCACCGAACGCGTGCTGAACGAGACGAACTTCGACCGCTCGCTGACGCTGAAAGCGACCCTGCCGCTGCTGGACGAGGGCCTGTCCACGGCGGTGTGCAGCCACGGCAAGGTGCTGCCCGAGCTGATCAGCGGGCTGTGCGAGCGGCGCCACGACGGCCGGCCGGAGGACTTTCACCTGCGCAAGGGCGCGATCGCGGTACTGCACCACGCCGGCGGGCGCATCGTCGCCATCGACCGCTACCGCACCTGACCGCTCCTGTCGGCTCTCTCCGGACCGCTTCGACGGCTCCTGAACGCTCCTGACGGCTCGGCGTGGTCAGGTGGCGGCCGAGGGGCTTCTCCGCGCGGTCAGCCGGCGGCCGAGGTCACCTCGTCCCAGACGCGGGGGAAGACGGCTCGGGAGCGCTCCGCGGCGGCGCGCTCCAGGCCGAGGAGCAGGCCGTAGGTGAAGGTGTCCTCCCCCGCCTCGCGGGCCCGCTCGGCCTCCTCCAGCAGGACCTCCTGGGCCACGATGCCGTCGAGGTAGAGCCCGAGCGACTCCTGGACGGCCTTCGCCCGCCCGGCGAGGCCGGACGCCCGGTCGCCGAGCAGGGGCTTGAGCGCGTCCGCGGTGTACCTGGCCCGTTTGGCGGCCTTGCGGACGTCGTGCATGGCGGTCTCGCGCGCCTCGGGGTCCTCGATCATCCGCGCCTCGTCGTACTTCTTCGCCACGCGGCGCCAGGACCTGTCGGCGACCTTGGCGAGCGTCGTGTCGGCCTTCTTGGCGGCGAGCGGGGTGAGCGGCGGCTTGGCGGCCATCGTGTCCAGGCGGTCCAGCAGGGCGAAGTAGCGCTCGCCCTTCATCGCCTCCGTGGCCCGCGCGAGCGCCTCGCCCTCGCGGCGTTCGAGATCCTCGCCGAGGCGGGCGCGGACCGGCCCGGCGACCAGGCGGGGCGGAAGCTCGTCCAGTGTGCGGGCGAACCGGTCGCGGATGACCTCCAGGTCGCGGACCTCGCCGAGCACGCCGGCGATCCACCGCAGCTCATCCTGGACGCCCGCCGTCTCGGCGACCACGTCGGAGAAGGACCGGAGCGCGCTGCGCAGGCGGCGGCAGGCCACCCGCATCTGGTGGACGGCGTCCTCCTCGACCTGCCGCACCCGGGGGTCCTGGGCGAGCAGCGCGGTGACCTGTGATCTCAGGTAACCGACCACGACGGCGCCGGCCGTGCCGTCCTCCTGCTCGGCCAGGACCGGGACGGGGATGCGGTCGCCGAGCAGCCGGGCCAGTTTGCTCTGCGTGCCGGCCGGGGTCGCCCCGGCCTTGCGCAGCGCCTTGCCGACCCGCTTGAGCAGCGCCTCGTCGCCGCCGGTCAGCTCGGCCTCGACCTCGCGCCAGCGCTCGACGTGCCGGTCCTCGCCGAAGGCCGTCGCGAACACCGTCCCCTTGACGTTGTCGTCGGCGACCTCCAGCAGTTGCCGGCCGTCGGCGTCCCGGACGCTGGTGACCTTGCGCACCGTCTCCAGCTCGGCGACCGGGACGAGCGGCTCACCCCGGGTCAGCGCCAGGACCAGGTCCGACAGGCGGCGCGGAACGATCTTGGCGCTGCGCGTCAGGGGGTGGGTGACCTCGTTCCGCACGCCCTTCGCCTTGGGCAGCTTGAGGTGCCACCCGGCGTCGTGGCCGCCCCGCCGGCGGCGCAGGGTGATCCCCCGCGCGGCCAGCCGCAGGTCGGCGGTGTCGAAGTACACGGCCACCAGCTTCTCCGCGACCAGCTCGACGGCGTCGGCGCTCCCGCGGACGGCGGCGAGGTCCGGTACCGCGAAGTCCGCCGGCACATCGAACTTGTCCTCGATCTCGAGCGCCATGCTCACCTCACAGCCGGCCGGATACGATCCTCGCCCCATCAAGGACAATACGGGACGCATCGCCCGGACGAGCGGTCACCGGTCCGGCATAGGCAAGCCCCCGGACCAGGGCGGCCACCGCTCGCGCACAGGGAATGCCCAGGTCCGGGGCGGTCGCCGGTCAGGCGGGGCGTGGGGCGCGGGCGACGACGAAGACGCGGCGGAAGGGGAAGGCCGTGCCGTACGGCCTGCGCGGGTAGGCCTCGGCGAGCACCCGCGCGCAGTCGGCGAGGAACGCCTCGCGTCTGTGCTCGTCGGCGCCGATGCGGTCGAGCATCGGACGCAGGGCCGTGCCCATGATCCAGTTGAGTACGGCGTTCTCGCCCTGGAGCAGGTGGACGTAGGTCGTCTCCCAGGTGTCGACCTCGCACCCCAGCCCGGCCAGCAGCGAGAGGTACTCCTCGGGATCGCCGACCGGGGTGTACCGCACCAGGTCGCCGAGCTCGTCCCTCCAGGCGTCGCCGGCGCAGACCTGCCTGACCAGGGCGTGGCTCGGGGCGTCGAAGTTGCCGGGCACCTGGAAGGCGAGCCAGCCGCCCGGGCGCAGCGCCCCGACCCAGCCCGGGAGCAGATCCCGATGCTCGGGCACCCACTGCAGCAGGGCGTTGGAGACGATCACGTCGACCGGGCGCTCCGGACGCCAGGACCGGACGTCCCCCACGCTGAACGCGGGCCCCTCGGGAGCCTTGGGAGCCTTGGCGATCATCGCGGGCGAGGAGTCGACACCGTGGACGGCGGCGCCCGGCCAGCGCTCGCACAGCGCGGCGGTCAGCTCGCCGGTGCCGCATCCGAGGTCGACGACGTACTCGGGATCATCGGCGCGGACCCGGGCGATCAGCTCGAAGAAGGGCCGGGCGCGCTCGTCGGCGTACCGGCCGTAGACGGCGGGGTCCCACATATCTCTCGACATCAAGATATTCATACTGGGCGAGATCTCTCGATGTCAAGAGAGATAGACTCTGCCCATGACGACGCGCCGGAGCGATGGGACCGCCGAAGATTCCGCGCGGGACGAGGTCGACCAGCTCGTCGCGTCGTGGCGTCAGGAACGTCCCGACCTCGACGTCTCGCCGCTGGAGGTCCTGAGCCGGGTGTCCCGGCTGGCCCGCCACCTCGACCGCGCCCGCCGCGCGTCCTTCGCCGAGCACGGCCTGGAGCCGTGGGAGTTCGACGTCCTGACGACCCTGCGCCGCTCCGGCCCGCCGTACGAGCTGAGCCCCGGCGCCCTGCTGCGCGCCACCCTGGTCACCTCCGGCACGATGACCAACCGCATCGACCGGCTGGCGGCCGCACGGCTGGTGCGCAGGCGGCCCGACCCCGAAGACCGGCGCGGAGTGCTGGTGTCGCTGACCGAGCAGGGCCGGGCCCGCGTCGACGAGGCGTTCGCCGACCTGCTCAGGCGCGAGCGAGAGCTGCTGGCCGGCCTCGACCCCGCCGACCGCGACGCCCTGGCCGCCCTGCTACGCACCATCCTGGTCCCCTTCGACTCAGCCCAGAACAGCACCTGACCCCGCTCAACCGCATCTCTCGCAGCACGTACCAACGACAACCCAGCGATCACACCCCGCGCCCACCGCATTACGACCAAGCACCCGTCGCGTCGCAACCCCGCCCGCCACCCGGTGGACCTGACCTCGGCGCCGCGGCGGCGGGTCGTGGTACGGCGAAGCCGGCGCCCTGTCACGGCGCTCAACAGGTACAGCGTTGTCCGAAGGTGGCCGGGTGTCCCGCCGCAGGCCGGCGCCGATATCGCCGACCACCTTCCCCCCGCGCCGGCGCCACCAAGTGCTACCAGCGAAGAGGCAGGGACAAGGGACGGGCTGTGGGGGTCACTCGCCGAGTTTTTCGGCCAGGTCCATCCATTCCAGTTCGACGGTTTCCTTCTGTGCGCGAAGGTCCTTCAGCTCGGCGTCCAGGGACGCCAGCTTGCCGTAGTCGGAGGCCGCGTCCGCCATGGCGGCGTGGAGCACCGACTCGCGCCCGCTGATCTTGTCGAGCTGGCGCTCTAGCCGGGACAGTTCCTTCTGCAGCTCACGCAGCTCGCGGGCCGACAGGCCGGGCGCCGCCGGCGCGGCCTCCGGCCGCCCGCCGCCCGCCTCACCGGCGGCCGGTGCGCGCGAACCCGCCGGAGCCGAACCGGCCCTGGCCGTCAGCGCCGTGCCGGACGACCGGCGCTGGAGGTACTCCTCCACGCCGCCCGGCAGCAGCGACAGCCGGCCGTCGCCCAGCAGGGCCACGCAGCGGTCGGTCACCCGCTCGAGGAAGTAGCGGTCGTGGCTGACCAGCACCAGCGTGCCCGGCCAGGCGTCCAGAAGGTCCTCGAGCTCGTTCAGCGTCTCGATGTCGAGATCGTTGGTGGGCTCGTCCAGCAGCAGCACGTTGGGGTCGTCCATGAGCAACCGCAGCAGCTGCAGCCGCCGCCGCTCGCCACCGGACAGGTCACCGACGACCTTCCACTGCGCCTCGCCGCGGAAACCCAGCCGCTCCAGCAGTTGCGAGGCGGTCCACTCGCGCTTGCCGACCTGGATGAACTTGCGGATCTCCTCGACGGTCTCCAGGACGCGGCGGTTCGGGTCGAGCTCGGCCAGCTCCTGCGACAGGTGGGCCAGCCGCACCGTCTTGCCGCGCACGACCGTGCCCGAGTCGGGCCGGACCGAGTCCGCGAGCAGCCGCAGCACCGACGACTTGCCCGAGCCGTTCACGCCGATCAGCCCGACGCGGTCGCCCGGGCCGAACTGCCAGGTGCACCGGTCGAGCACCAGCGGACCCTCCCCGGGCCCTCCGGCGTGCAGAGTGACCTGGTCCAGGTCGTACACCGTCTTGCCGAGCCGCGCCGAGGCGAACTTCACCAGCTCGACGGTGTCGCGGACCGGCGGCTCGTTCGCGATGAGCGCCTGGGCGGCCTCGATGCGGAACTTGGGCTTGGACGTGCGGGCGGGCGGGCCGCGGCGCAGCCAGGCGATCTCTTTGCGCATGAGGTTCTGCCGGCGCTCCTCGGACGCCTGCGCGATGCGCGCCCGCTCGGCCTTGGCCAGCACGTACGCGGCGTACCCGCCCTCGTACCGCTGGACCGTGCCGTCCACGACCTCCCAGGTGCGGGTCGACACCGCGTCCAGGAACCAGCGGTCGTGCGTCACGACGAGCAGGGCGGACCGGCGCTGCGACAGGTGGCCGGCCAGCCAGGCGATGGCCTCGATGTCCAGGTGGTTGGTCGGCTCGTCCAGGATGACCAGATCGTGCTCGTCGATGAGCAGCCGGGCGAGCGCGGTGCGCCGCCGCTCGCCGCCGGACAGCTCGCCCGCCCGCGCCGAGAGGTCGATGTCGCCGATGAGGTTGGCCAGGATCTCCCTGACCGCCTGGTCACCGGCCCATTCGTGCTCGGCGCGCTCGCCCAGCACGACCTCCCGCACGGTCACCGCGGGGTCGAGATCGTCCCGCTGGGACAGAAAGCCGATGCGCAGCCCGCGGGTGTGCGTGACCCGCCCGGCGTCGGGCTTGAGCGTGCCGGCGATCACGGAGATCAGCGTCGTCTTGCCGTCGCCGTTGCGCCCCACGACGCCGATGCGGTCGCCGGCCTCGATGCCGAGCGACACCTCGCCGAGCAGGGGCTTGGGACCGTAGGCATGGGAGACCGATTCGAGGTTAACCAGATTCATCGTGCCCAAAGCCTATCCGCGCCCACTCGCCGCCGCACCGCCCCTGCCCTTGCCCCGCCCAGCCCCCGGCGGGTCCCTGCGAACGCCCCGGCGGAGGTGATCGCCAGACGCGGACGACCTCGGAAAGGGGGATCGTCAGACGCGGACGACCTCAGGAAGGGGGATGGTCAGGCGGGGACGACCACGGCGCCCGGGACGGGGCCTCGCGCGGTGACGGCCTCGCGGCAGACGCCCGCCGCGCGCAGGGCCGTCGCCAGGCCGGCCGCGTGGGCCTCGGACTCGGCGAGGAAGGCACAGGTGGGGCCGGAGCCGGACACCAGGGCCCCGAGGGCTCCGCTGTCCCGTCCCGCCGCGAGGGTGCGGGCCAGGGGACCGCACAGCGCCAGCGCGGCGGGCTGCAGGTCGTTGACCAGCGCCGCGCCGAGCGCCTTGACGTCTCCGGCGGCGAGCGCGGCCATGAGGGCGTCGTCGGCCCGCGGCCAGGCGACCGGCTCACCTGCGGCCTCGCGCAGCCGGTCGCACTCGCCGTACACCTTGGCCGTGGACAGGCCGCCCTCGGCGAGCGCGAACACCCAGTGGAACTCGCCCGTCACAGGGATCTCCGCGAGCTTCTCACCACGTCCGGTGCCGACGGCCGTGCCGCCGAACAGGGCGAAGGGGACGTCGCTCCCGAGATCGGCGGCGATGTCCATCAGCTCCCGTCGGTCGAGGCGCAGGCCCCACAGCTCGTCGCAGGCGATCAGGGCGGCGGCCGCGTCGGCGCTGCCGCCCGCCATGCCGCCGGCGACGGGGATGGCCTTGCGGATGGCCAGGTGGGCGCGCACGGGCCGGCCGGCGCGGGCCGCCAGGGTGACGGCCGCCTTGACCGCGAGGTTCTCCCCGTCGAGCGGCACCTGGCCCGCGGGGTCGCCCTCGACGCTCACCGTGATCACTGTGCCGGACGGGATGCCCGTTCCGGTGGCGGCGCTCGGGGGCGGTGCCTCTCCGGTGACCGTGCCGTCATCGGCGGCCATGGCGGTCATCGCGTCCTCGGCGGGCGTGATCACATCGCTCGCGGTGACCTCGTCGAACAGGGAGACGGCGTGGAAGACGTTCACCAGGTCGTGGTAGCCGTCGTCACGTCGCGGGCCGACGGAGAGCTGCAGGTTCACCTTGGCGGGCACCCGCACGGTCACGGAGGTCACGGGATCCGATCGTAACGCCCGCGCCACCCCGCCCCGGCGCGCGTCCCGGCATGTACACGTCCCCGGCATGTACACCTCCCGGGCATGTGCACGTCCGGGCAGGTGCACGTCTGGGCAGGTGCGCGTCCGGGCAGGTGCACGTCCCCAGCAGGTGCGTGACAGGTGCGCGCGGCCTCGGCGCCCGCCGACCGTAACGGATATCTAGGTAAACGGTCGGACAAAGCACATCGAGCATCTGTACGGTGACCGTTCGGGGGCCACGGGGTGAACGGTGAAGGAGAGATCCATCGACGGCCAGAACGTCTTCTCCCCGCTGACGAAGGACGATCCTCGCGCGATCGGGGAGTACACGCTGACCGGACGTCTGGGTGAGGGCGGCATGGGAACGGTCTACCTCGGCACGTCCCCGACCGGCCGCCGGGTCGCGGTCAAGGTCGTCAAGCGGCAGTTCACCGAGGACACCGGGTTCGCCGCGCGCTTCCGCTCGGAGGTGGCCAACGCCCGCAAGGTCGCCTCGTTCTGCACGGCGAGGGTGCTGGACGACGGCGTCGCCGAGGACGGGCGGCCCTACATGGTCACCGACTACATCTCCGGCACCCCGCTGTCCACACAGATCGCCACCTACGGCCCTCTGGAGGAGTCGCCGCTGGTCGGCATGGCCTTCGGGGTCTGCGCCGCGCTCGCCGCCATCCACGCCGCGGGCCTGGTCCACCGCGACCTGAAGCCCGGCAACGTCATCCTGTCCATGACCGGGCCCCGGGTCATCGACTTCGGCATCGCCCGCGCGCTCAGCGGCCTCACTGGCCCCACACTGACCGGCGAGGTCGTCGGCACGCCGGGATGGTGGGCCCCCGAGCAGATCGACGGCGGACCGGTGACCCCGGCGGCCGACGTCTTCGCCTGGGGGTGCCTGGTCGCCTACGCCGGCACCGGGAGGCATCCGTTCGGCGACGGCGACCCGATGACCGTCGCCTATCGCATCCTGCACGAGGAACCGCGGCTCGCCGGCCTGCCCGAGCCGTTGGACCGCCTGGTCCGCCGAGCGCTCCACCGCGACCCGGCCCTGCGGCCGACGGCCCGCGACCTGCTGCTCGACCTCATCGGCGGGGAGGCCGACGGGCCCTCCACGCACGTCCTCGAAGCGCTGTGGGAGCCGCCGAGCAACCTGCGGGCTCCCGGCGGGCCGTCCGCCGGTCCGGACGACGACCCCGGCGGGCCTTTCGGCGGCCACGACGGCAGGGACGGGACGACACGCCCCGACCATCGGCCCGGACGACCGCGCCATGAGCCGGGAGGAGAACCCGAGCCCGGGCCGTCCCCGCAGCAGGCGCTCCCATCAGGGCACGAGGAGGCGACCCTGCGCGGGCACGGGCCCGGCGCCGAGCCGGACCCCGAGTCGCCGGGCCGGCACGACTCCGGCCCGGCGGGCTACTCCCGACCGGCGGACGGGCGCGACCACGGACCGGCGGCGTGGCGGCCGGGCGGGCGGCGACGGGCGAGGACGCGCGCGGCCGCCGTCGTCGCCGCCGCCGCGCTGGCGCTGATCGCCGGGGCCGCCCTCGTGGTGCGATGGAATGGACCGGGCGCGGGCGGAGGAGCCGGCGCGCCCTCCCGGGACACCGACCTCGGCCGTCGCGTCTTGGTCGGCGAGCGGGGGCTGCAGTTCCTGGTCAGCGCCCCGCCCGTCTGCGGCGGCCCGCCACCGGCCGGCGGCACGGGAGGCCCCGGCGGGCAGACCTGCCGCGCGTACTGGTTCGTCCTCAACATGGGCGGGACGCCCGTGACGCTCACCGGCGCGCCGGAGCTCGTGGACGACGCCGGTGGACGGCACGCGATGGCCCGCGCCGTCGGGACCGGCGCGCCGGACGGCCCCGGGGCCGTCGCACCCGGCCCCGGAGAACGCCCCGTCGACATCCGTCCCGGGCAGGTGCTGACCTTCGGGGCGGCCTACGAACTGCCCGCCGGCCGCACGGCCGTCGCCCTCACCGGCCGCATCGCCGCCGGCACCGCTCCGATCGAGGTCCGCCTGTGACACTCCTCCTGCGGCGGCTGGCACTGGTGGTGCCGCTGCTCCTGCTGCCCCTGGACGCCACCGCCTCCCACGGCTCCACGGCCCGGCACGCCCACTCCCCCAGCGCCACAGCCCCCTCCCCCAGCGCCACAGCCCCCTTTCCCGCCACCTCAGCCCACGGCCCTGAGGCGTGCGCGCACGCGGGAACGGCGGACTTCAACGGGGACGGCTTCAACGACGTCGTGGTGGGCGACCCCTTCGGCGAGCCGCCCGACCGGTGGGCGGGCTGGGGCCACCTGTTCCTCCTCAGCGGCACCTCCCGGGGATTCCCCGACGTGGTCGGCCGACCGTTCCCCAGCGGCGGCGGCCTGAGCGGCTGGACGGCCCGCGCCGGGCACCTCGACGGCGACGGCTGCCTGGACCTGGTGGTCGCGAGCCCTCACTGGAACGGCTACGTCACCGACAAGTCGAGCAACCAGGCCACGCTCGTCCCCGGCGCGGGCACCGTCACCGTCTACTGGGGCGGGCCGGACTTCGGCCGCCCCGGGGCCGCCCGGCTGGACCTGCACGCCCCCTCCCCCCGCAACGAGGCGCACTTCGGCTGGTCGCTCGCCGTCGCCTCCGGCCTGCTCGCCGTCGGGGCGCCGTACGAGGACGCCGACGGCGTGCCCGACTCCGGCGCGGTCTACCTGTACCGCTTCGGCGGCGACCGCGGCCGCGTCCCCGGCGATCCCCGCCGGATCACCCAGCAGACGCCGGGCGTGCCGGGCGACGGGGAGGCCGGCGACCTGTTCGGGTGGTCGGTCGCGCTGGGCGCGCTCGCCAAGGGCCCCGCCCCGGACCTGGCCGTCGGCGCCCCGTACGAGGACACCCCGCTCGACGGCCGGACGGTGCGCGACTCGGGGGCCGTGACGGTGCTGTACGACGCCGCGGAGGGCCCCGGCGGGTGGTACCGCGGCAAGGGCTGGGACCTGTCGAAGCTGACCGACCAGGTGCCGGTCAACGAGGGAGACCTGTTCGGGTACTCCCTCGCCTACGGAGACGCCGTCGGCCGGCTCGCGGCCGGCGCTCCGTACGCCGATCCGCTCGGCGCCCGGGACGCCGGGATCGTCCAGATATTCTCCGGCGCCCGCACGGCGCCCGAACCCGTTCCGGCGTGGACGTTCTGGCAGGGGAACGTGGGGGAGATCAGCGAGCCGCGAGACGCGTTCGGCTTCTCGCTGGCCTTCTCGGGCGGCCGCGACCTGGTGGTGGGCGCGCCGTTCGACGGGGACGGCACCCATCCGGAGACCGGAGCCGTGCACGTGCTGACGCTCACGCCGGCCGGGACGGCGTTCGGCCCCACACCGTCCACGGAACCGCCGCTCGCCCAGCCCGCCCGTCTGGTGCGATCGCGCGGCCCGCAGAGCTTCGAGCACTTCGGCTGGTCGGTGAGCGGCGCGGGCGAGGGATGGGTGATCGTCGGCGCTCCCGACCGGGACGGGGCGGGCGCGATCGGCCTGGTGCGGATGGGCGGCATGGACGCCGAGCCGCTACGCCCGGGCGACGGGCACATCCTGCCCTTCGACCGGACCCACCACCCCACCGACTTCGGCGCCACGGTCGCGGGATGACCCCGACCGCGGGTGTTGAGCGACGCGGGCCTCGTCGTGCGTGCCCGGTCTCACGCCGATCGCCGCCGCGCCTACGTGCGGCTGGTTCCCTCGGCCCTGGACGCCCTCATGGTCCGCTCCACGATCGCGGCGCCCGGGGTGGTCTTCGTATGCACGCGCAACGCCGCACGATCCCCGCCGGCCGCCGCAGTATGGACGACCCGCACCGACATCCCGGTGGCCTCCGCGGGCGGCCATCGGCGCCATCGCCGGAGTATCCGCACACAAGACAAGGAAGATTCATGGCCGACGACCAGGACTGCCCTTACTGCGACCTCACGCAGGCCCATTCGGAACCGATCGGCGGCTGGGTTCACCTCGACGACCACTGGCTGGTCGGCCAAGGCCCTCCGGAGACCACCATGCCCGGAGCACTGAAGATCACCTCACGACGGCACTTCATCGACTTCGCCGAGATGACATCCGCTGAGGCCGCATCGTTCGGCCGGTTGCTCGCCCGGCTCGACACCGCGCTGCGGGCGACGACCGACGCCGAACGTGTGCACCTGGTCTCCACTCGAGACCGCGTCCAGCACTTCCATGCCTGGCTGTACCCACGGCCGGCGTCCCACCCTCTGCGCGGAACCGAATTCCTCAACGCCCCGCAGCACAGCGCCCCCGCCGAAGCCGAGCACGCCGCCCACATTATCCGCGACCATCTCGCCGCGACCGCACCGGACATTTCTGACGGCACCCTCACATAGGGGTGGGGCGGTGTTCGGCGATGCGGGCGAAGTCTTCGATGGGGAGTTGTTCGCCGCGTTGTGCGGGGTCCACGCCGGCCGCGCGGAGCGCCGTCTCGGCGGCGGCGGGCGTGCCGGCCCAGGACGCGAGGGCGGCCCGGAGCGTCTTGCGCCGCTGGGCGAACGCCGCGTCGATGACCGCGAACACCTCCTCACGCGAGGCGGTGGTCGCGGGCGGCTCGCGGCGGGTGAGCGCCACCAACCCTGAGTCGACGTTCGGCACCGGCCAGAAGACCGTGCGGCCGACCGGCCCCGCGCGGCGCACGTCGGCGTACCAGGCGGCCTTGACCGACGGCACCCCGTACACCTTGGATCCCGGACCTGCGGCCATGCGGTCGGCGACCTCGCTCTGCACCATCACCAGGCCCTTGCGCAGCGACGGCAGCACCTCCAGCAGGTGGAGCACGACGGGCACCGCCACGTTGTACGGCAGGTTGGCCACCAGGGCGGTGGGCTCGGCGCCCAGTTGCCCGGGCAGCACGCGCATCGCGTCCGCCTGGACGACGGTGAGGCGACCGGCCAGCTCGGAGGCGCGCTCGGCGACGGTTATCGGCAGCTGAGCCGCGAGGACCGGGTCGATCTCCACGGCGACCACCTCGGCGGCCTCGGGGAGCAGGGCCAGGGTCAGCGACCCGAGCCCGGGCCCCACCTCGATCACGACGTCGTCGGAGGTGACCTCCGCCACTCTGACGATGCGCCGGACCGTGCCGCCGTCGATGACGAAGTTCTGCCCGAGCCGCTTTGTCGGACGAAGGTCGAGCTTGTGCGCCAAATTACGTATTTCGGACGGGCCCAGCAAACCCACAATTGAACTCCCCATCCATTCAGTGTCTCGCACCGAACACTCCCCAGAGCCGGCGGACGAACCGCTCGAATCGCCCTGCGAGCCGTAACCGATCTTCAAGCGGAAGGAAAGTGGGCATGGGTAGTGTGGCCACGCCAGGGAGCGAGGAGGCGTCGTCGATGGACCGTACAGGTGCGGACCCGCTCCTCCCTGCCGATCCCCCGAACATCGGGCCCTACCGGTTGCTCGGCCGCATCGGCCAGGGAGGTATGGGCACCGTCTATCTCGCCGAGGCGCCCACCGGACGGCCCGTCGCGGTGAAGGTCGTCAAGGCCGAGTTCACCGTGGACGAGGGCTTCGCCGTCCGCTTCCACGCCGAGGTCACCAACGCCCGGCGCGTCGCGTCGTTCTGCACCGCCGAGGTGCTCGACAACGGCAACGCCGACGACGGCCGGCCGTACATGGTCACCGAGTACATCGCCGGGACGCCGCTGTCCCAGCAGATCTCCCGCTTCGGCGCCCTCGAGGCGGGCACCCTGCACGGTGTCGCCCTCGGCGTGGCCGCCGCGCTGGCCGCCATCCACGTCGCCGGGCTGGTCCACCGGGACCTCAAGCCGGCCAACGTCATCCTGTCGATGTCCGGCCCGCGAGTGATCGACTTCGGCATCGCCCGCGCTCTCGACGCCACCCAGGGGGTCACCCGCTCGGGCGAGCTGCTCGGCAGCCCCGGCTGGTGGGCGCCGGAGCAGGTGCGCGGCGAGGAGATCTCCCCGGCCGCCGACGTCTTCGCCTGGGGATGCCTGGTCGCCTACGCCGGCAACGGGCGCCACCCTTACGGGCGCGGCGACCTGATGACGCTCGCCTCCCGCGTGCTGGCCGGCCGGCCGGACCTCGGCACGCTGCCCGCTCCGCTGGACCGGCTCGTACGGCAGGCCACCGATCCAGACCCGCGTCGCAGGCCCTCCGCCCAGGAGTTGCTGATCGCCCTGGTCGGCGGCGACCCGACCGGTGCCACGCCGCCGCCGGCCGCCGCGCGGGTCGTTCCCGTGGACCCGCCGACGCTCGTGGCCACCGAGATGCTGAACGAGTCGTGGGAACCCCCCGCCAACGTCGCCGCCGCCGAAGAGGCTCAGAGAGCCGAAGGCGCTCAAGGCGTGCACGGCTCTCACGGCTCCCAAGGGACCACGGGGCCCTCCGCCGGCGTGCCCTTCGTTCCTGCCACGCCCGCGGCCGGTACGCCCTCCGCCGCATCCACGGCCGCCGCGGACGTCCCCTCCGGGGCTGCCGTAGGAGGGACTTCGAGCGGGCTCGCCGCCGAGGGCATCGGGGACACCGACGACACCAACCCCGGCCTGTCGCTCCCCGGGCTCGCCCTGCCCCGGCACCTGTCCGCGCGCCCGGCGCCCGGCGCCGCCGGACCTTCCATCCCAGGACGCACCGCCACCTCCACAGCAGCAGCCGCGACACCCTCCGGGCCGGGAACCGGCACCCCCTCCGCCCCGGGAATCCCCGCGCCGTCCGGTCCGGGAGCCACGCCGTCCGGCCCAGGAGCCGCGAGGTCCGGCACGGGAGCCGCGACGTCCGCCGCCTCGGGGACCACCGCGCCGCCCCCGCCCGCGACCTCGGCACCGGCCGGCCCGGGGACCGGCGTGCCCTCCGCGCCCGGAGCCGCGACGTCCGCCATCTCAGGGACCACCGGGCCTCTCACGCCGGCAACCGCGACGTCCGCCGGTCCGGAGACCGCCGCGCCCTCCGCGTCCGGAGCCGCGGCGTCCGCCGTCCCGGGAACCGCCGCGCCGTCCGGTCCGGGGCGCGCCGCGTCCGCCGAGGCCCTCTCCTCGGCCGGCCGTGGCTTCACCGCCGCATCGCAGGCCCCGACCGCCGGGGAGTTCCCCACGGACACCGCGATCGATCCCGGGGCTTTCCTGGCGGAGAGCGCGACCGCCGCCGCGGGGACGCGGACCGAGGACACGCGGCCGCCCGCGGGGGCGGACGGGGTCACCGTGCCGTCCCTGATCCCCGCGACCGGCGGCGAGCCGCGGCGCAGGTCGCTCGGCCGCAGGTGGCTGGTGCCGGCCCTGACGGTGCTCGGCGGGCTCCTGGTCACGGCGGGCGTGCTGGTCATGGTGCTGCCCGACCGCACTCCGGTGCGCGCCACCGGCGTGGCCGCCGTCACCGCCCCCACCCCCACACGTGAGACCGACATCGGCCGCCGCTACGCGGCGAGCGAGACGCTCGACGGCCCGCAGTTCGTCATCCCGTCCAAGCCCCAGTGCGGCCTCGCCTCCTACCAGGGAGCCACACCCGAAGAGGGCCGGTTCTGCGTGGTCAGGTGGACGCTGATCAACCCCGGCGGGGTCCCGGCGGCGGTCTCGCCGACGCCGCCCGTACTGGTGGACGACCGCGGCGCCGCGCACGAGCCGCTTACGACCGGCGCGGCGTCCTCGGGGTCTTCAGCGGCCCCCGCGACCCTGCCGCCGGGCGGCAGGCTCGACGGCGTGCTCGTGTACGACCTGCCGCCGGCCCGGGGCCCGGCCACCCTGAAGGTGCCGATCTCCGACACGACCACGATCGAGGTGCGGCTGTGACCCTGCGCCCGCGGCCGTCATCAGCCGCCTTCACCACCTCACCGGCCGACTCCCCCTCGGGCTCGTCCAGGACCTCGGGCTCGCCCCGGTCTTCAGGCTCGTCCGGTTCGTCGAACTCGTGCAGGGCCGCAAAATCGTCCTGCTCGTCGGGTCCGTCCGGAACCTCGGGCTCATCCGGGTTATCGAGCCGATCTGATTCATCCGGATTATCCCGCTTATCGGCCGTGCTGGTGGCGGCCGGGATGCTCGCCGTGTCGCTGGCCGTGCCGGCAGCCGAGCGTGCCGAGGCGGCCTCCCAGCGTGCCGAGGCGGCGGCCCACCGTGCGGAGGCGGCGGCAGGCTGTGCGGAGGCGAGCGCCAACGACTTCGACGGGGACGGCCGCGACGACGTCGTGGCGGGCGATCCGCTGGCCGACGCCGCCGGCGTGCGCGGCGCCGGGGCGGTGCACGTGCTGCCGGTCGGCGGCGACGGCCCCGGCCGGGGTCTGGTGATCACCGCGCCCACGCCGCATCCCGGCGACGCGTTCGGCTGGACCGTCCGCACGACCCACTACGACGGTGACCGGTGCCTGGACGTCATCGTCGGCGCCCCCTACGCCGACAGCGGGGACGCCGCCGACGCCGGAGCGGTGTACGTGATCCGCGGCGGCGCCTACGACGGGCGGGTGCCGGCCGGCGCGATCAGCGAGATCTCCGCCCCCAAGCCCGAGCGGGACGCCCACTTCGGCTGGTCGCTGGCCGCCGCCCGGTCCGCGGGCCGCCCGGCCGGCGTGATCGCCGTGGGGGCGCCGTACGAGGACGCCGACGGCACCGGCGACTCCGGCGCGATCTACCTGTACTGCGCCAAGCCCGAAGGGGGCGCCGAGCCCGCGCTGCGCATCACCCAAGAGTCCGAGGGCATCGTCGGCAACGGCGAGCAGGGTGACATGTACGGCTGGTCGCTGGTGTTCGGCCGGTTCGGCGGGCGCGACGACTCGGTGGACCTCGCGGTCGGCACCCCGTACGAGAACGACGACGGCGTCGGCAGGCAGGCGGGCGACTCCGGCAAGGCCGACACCGGAGCGGTCGAGATCATCTACGACGCCGCCGAGGCCGCGAAGGCGTACACCAGCGTCAAGTGGGGCATCCCGAACTCGGTCAAGGGCGTCACCGAGCACCCCGGCGACCGGTACGGGTACGCCCTGGCCTACGCCGAGTCCGGCGGCCGGCCGTATCTGGCGGCCGGCGCGCCGCTCGCCGACCTGCCGGGGGCGACCGACGCCGGCCTGGTGCAGGTGTTCACCCGGGGCAAGGACGGCGCTCCTGTTCCCTCACGGACGATCCGGCTCGGCGGCGAGGGCCTGGCCGACCAGCCCCCGAAGGCCGGGGCGTCCCTCGGCTGGTCGCTGGCCATGGTCGGGTCCGCGACGGCGCTGCGGCTGGCGATCGGCGGCCCGTTCGACTCCGCCGGCGCACCCCAGGGCGGCGCGATCAGGCAGGTGCCGCTCGTCGGCGGTCCGGCGGGCGGGGCCGCGCAGGCGGGCCTGGCCCGGCCGTACGACCACCTCGGCGGGTCGATCGCCGCCTTCGGCGCGGCGGACTCCTTCGGCCCCGGCGCGGGGCTGCTGGCAGGGGTGCCGGACCGGCGGGACGCTCCCGGCGGGGCGGTGGCGGTGCTCCGCGACGGCGCCGCGGCCCGCCTGGTCGTCCCCGGACGCGACGCGGTGCCCGCCGTCCCCGGCGGAGCCTCCGTCGACTTCGGCGCCTCCGTCAGCGGCTGAACAGCAGGGCGCCGCAGGCCGGCCATTGGGCGCGCCAGCGGCCGGCGACCCGTTGGTAGAGGAGTTGGGCGCGGTAGGTCTGCTCGTCCGCCGCCCAGTCGAGCGGGGTCCTCATCCCTCCGGCCGCCTGCCACATGGCCAGGCTGAGCTGGTACATCCCGAAGTACGGCCCGGCCGGGTCGAACGCCTTGGGGTTGGCGAGGGTCTCGCATCGCGCCAGCGCGGGCCAGTTGAGCGCGGCGACGGCGGGGCTGACCGCCACCGTGTGCGGCGGGGCGGCGGGCGCCGCCGGGATGATGCGGATCACCTCGCTGTCCTCGGGGAAGGCGTCCATCGGGGGACGCACCCGGTCACCCCGAGCCAGGGTGATCTTCTGCTGGGCCAGCACGGCCCGCACCGTGCGCCGGGTGGTCACGGCGTCCAGCCGGACCCCGCCCCGGACGACCGTCACCCGGCGCCGTGTGCGCACGTCGAGCGCGAAGCCCGAGATGGGGATCTGCCGCATCCGGGAGGCCGACAGGGTGGCCAGGCGGTCGTTCAGTTTGAGCTGCTGGAGCGCCTCGCCCACGTTGATGGCGGTCACCGTGTGCACGCTCCTCCTGCCGTCCACGGTGAGGCGGAGCGGGCGGGCGTGGCGCACGACGATGGACGAGCCGTCGACGACCGGCGCGGCGGGCGGCGGGGACACCTCGTCCCCCGGGCCGACCCGCACCTTGACCGCGGCGAGGACGTCCCGCACGGTCGCGCCGAAGCTGCGGACGGTGGTCTCGCCGCCGTCCACGGCCAGCCGCACCTCTTTGGCCAGCACGTGGCCGGTCAGCAGGCCGAGCGAGACGCCCGCCACGACCGCGCCCACCGCCCATGTCCACACCGTGCGGACGGCGCGGACGGCCGGCCGCGGACCGGAGTGCAGGCCGGGCGGACGAGGCCGGGACGTGCGGCGACGGCGGGCACGACGCGACCCCGCACGCCGCGCGCCCCGTCCAGGGGCCGGAGATGGATCCACAGCGCGTCCTTCAGGTAGACCGAAGACGGTAGGGACCGGTGGGCCGCGCGGTCGGTCCCACCGAGGGCTGCCGACGCTAGCGCCGGGCCTCCCTCCTCCTCAACCGGTTCGCCGAAACCAATCCGTGACATTGACTCCGCTTGGGAGTACCGGACCGGATCAAAGGGACAAAGAGATGAACGGCTGCTCCGCCACCGCACCCCGGCCATGATCGACCGGCCGGGACAGGGACGGCCCCTGCAAAATCACCAGGCGCCGAAGACTCTTTCGCCGTTGGCGCTGATGGCGCGGGCCAGGTCGTCGACGGGCGTCCCCTTGACCTCGGCCAGGCAGCGGAGCGTGAGCGGGATCAGGTAGGGCGCGTTCGGCTTGCCGCGGTGCGGGGTGGGCGGCAGGTAGGGGGCGTCGGTCTCCACCAGCACGAGCTCCGGCGGCGCCACCCTGGCGGCCTCGCGGAGGTAGGCGGCGTTCTTGTAGGTCACCGGGCCGGAGAACGACATGACGTACCCCGCCTGGACGCACCGCCGCGCCATCTCGGCGTCCCCGGAGAAGCTGTGGAACACCACGACCTCGGGGGCGCCCTCCTCGGCGAGGACCCGCAGGACGTCGTCGTGGGCGTCCCTGTCGTGGATCACCAGCGCCTTGCCCGTGCGCTTGGCGATCTCGATGTGCGCACGGAAGGAGGCCTGCTGGTCGTCATGGGAGGCCCAGTCGCGGAAGTGGTCGAGCCCGGTCTCGCCCACGGCGCGGACCTGCGGCTCGCCGGCGAGCTTCTCGATCTCGGCGAGCACCTCGGGCGTGGCGGCGTGCGCCTCGTTGGGGTGGATCGCCACGCCCGCGTAGACGTCGTCGTGCCGGCGCGCGGTCTCGGCGTTCCACCGCGAGGAGCGCAGGTCATAGCCGATCGTCACCAGCCGGGTGACGCCGACCGCCCGCGCGTCGGCCAGGATGCGCTCGACCCCGCCGCTCGCCGCCTGGGCGGCCAGTGCCACCTGGTCGCCCGAGGACGCCTTGCGGTCGCCCACCATGATGTCCAGGTGGCAGTGGCTGTCGAAGACCTCCGCGCCGAGCGGCGGCGGCGCGGGCGGAACCTCGGCCACCGGGCGCTCGCTCACTCGGCGGACGGGGAGTCGAGGCGGGCGAGCTCCTCCTCCACCACCTTGGGGTCGAGCTTGGCGAACAGCGGCGTGGGCGGTGCCAGCGGAACGCCCGCCCGCAGCGGCCTGGACTCCCAGGTGGCCGCGCCGTCGTACTCGCCGCCGATCACCGGGTAGTGGCGGCCGTCCTCGTCGTCGACCTCGCGGATCTGCGGCATGCCCGACCACACGCCCTCCCCGCCGAGCATGGCGTGCACCTTGTTCGACGAGCCGGGCAGGAACGGGGTGAGCAGGGTCTTGGCGTCGTCGACGACCTGGAGTGCGACGTGCAGGATGGACTTCACGCGCTCGGGGTCGTCCTTGAGCTTCCAGGGCTCCTGCTCGGCCAGGTAGCGGTTGGCGTCGCGGACGACGTCGAAGGCCTCGGTGACGGCGTTCTTGAAGCGCGACCTGCCGAGTTCGGCTCCGACCGCGGGGAAGGCCGCGCGGCTGCGCTCGAGCAGCGCGCGGTCGGCGTCGGTCAGCTCGCCCGCCTCGGGCACCGCGCCGAAGGTCTTGGCCGCCATCGAGATCGAGCGGTTGACCAGGTTGCCCCAGGCGGCGACGAGCTCGCCGTTGTTGCGGTTCACGAACTCCGACCAGGTGAAGTCGGTGTCCTGGTTCTCCGGGCCGGCCACGGCGATGTAGTAGCGCAGCGCGTCGGCGTCGTAGCGCTGGAGGAAGTCGCGCACGTAGATGACGACCTGGCGGCTGGAGGAGAACTTGCGCCCCTCCATGGTCAGGAACTCGCTGGAGACCACCTCGGACGGCAGCGCGAGCTTGCCCAGGGACCCCGGCGTGCCGCCCCGCGCCCCTTCGCCGTTGTAGCCGAGCAGCATCGCCGGCCAGATCTCGGAGTGGAAGACGATGTTGTCCTTGCCCATGAAGTAGTACCCGCGGGCGTCGGGGTTCTGCCACCACTGCCGCCAGGCGTCGGGGTCGCCGGACCTGCGCGCCCACTCGATGGAGGCGCTGAGGTAGCCGATGACGGCGTCGAACCAGACGTACAGCCGCTTGTCGCCGCGGTCGCGCCAGCCGTCCAGCGGGATCGGCACGCCCCAGTCGAGGTCGCGGCTGATCGCGCGCGGCTGCAGGTCGCCGAGGAGGTTCAGCGAGAACTTCAGCACGTTGGGCCGCCACTCGCCCTGCTTCGACTGCAGCCACGTGCCCAGCGCCTCGGTGAAGGCGGGCAGGTCGAGCATGAAGTGCTCGGTCTCGATGAACTTCGGCGTCTCGCCGTTGACCTTGCTGCGCGGGTTGATCAGGTCGACCGGGTCGAGCTGGTTGCCGCAGTTGTCGCACTGGTCGCCGCGCGCCCCGTCGTACCCGCAGATGGGGCAGGTGCCCTCGATGTAGCGGTCGGGCAGCGTGCGGCCGGTGGACGGCGAGACCGCGCCCAGCGTGGTCTTGGGGAAGACGTACCCGTTGTCGAACAGGCCCTTGAAGATCTCCTGCGCGACGGCGTAGTGGTTGCTGGTCGTGGTGCGGGTGAACAGGTCGTAGGACAGGCCGAGGGCCGTGAGGTCCTCGGCGATCACCCGGTTGTAGCGGTCGGCGAGCTCGCGGGCGGTGACGCCCTCCTTGTCGGCCTGCACCTGGATCGGCGTGCCGTGCTCGTCGGTGCCGCTGACCATCAGCACCTTGTTGCCCGCCATCCGCTGGTAGCGGCTGAAGACGTCGGACGGCACGCCGAACCCGGAGACGTGCCCGATGTGGCGGGGGCCGTTGGCGTACGGCCACGCGACGGCGGTCAAGATGTGCTGGGACATGGCACAAGCCTAGATGCCCCGGGGAGACGTCTCGAACCGTTTACCCCCACCCGCGCGAAGAGCCGCCTGACACCCTGTCAGACGGCTCTGGGCGGAAGGAAGGATCAGGCGGCCGGGGTGCTCTCGCGCTTGACGGCCTCGGCGGCCTCCTCGGCGGCGGAGGCGGCGACGTCGGCCGGGGTCTCCTTGGTGCGGCGGATGCCGAGGATGCTGATGAACAGCGACGCGAAGATCGTCTGGAAGCTCATGATGAGGGCGGTCGCCGACGGGACGACCAGGCGCAGCGACTCGGCGGGGATCAGCGGCCCGAAGTTACGCACCTGCCAGTGGGCCAGCGAGGCGACCATGCCGGCCAGGCCCGCGAGGGCGAGCAGGCCGCCCGCCACCAGGCCCTTCTCCAGCGTCACGACGTCGACCAGCCGCTTGATGCGGCGGTCCTCGGGCAGGAAGCCCTCCTCGGCGGCGTACACCTTGGTGAACAGCGCGAACAGCACCGCCTGGAAGCCGATGACCACCCCCGCCGACGCGCCGACCAGGGTGTCGACGTCGAAGGCCAGCTTGCCGATGTAGACCGGGCCGAAGGTGAGCGCCGCGCCCGCCGCCAGGCCGAGGACCATCAGCACCATGCCGGGGATCAGGAACAGCCAGCGCGGGCTGTACAGCAGCAGGAAGCGCAGGTGGCGCCAGCCGTCGCGCCAGGAGCGCAGGTGCGGCGGGCGGGTGCGGCCGTCGGGGCTGAGCGTCGTCGGCACCTCGCGCACGTCCAGGCCCTGGAGCGTGGCCTTGACGACCATCTCGCTGGCGAACTCCATGCCGCCGGTCTGCAGGCCGAGGTTGAGGATGGACTCGCGGCGGAACCCGCGCAGGCCGCAGTGGAAGTCGCGGATGGCGCTGGGGAAGAACAGGCGGCCGATGAACGACAGCACCGGGTTGCCCAGGTAGCGGTGCAGCGGCGGCATGGCGCCCGGGGAGATGCCGCCGCGGAAGCGGTTGCCCATCACCAGGTCGGCGCCGGAGCGCAGCTCCTGCACGAAGGGCGCCAAGGCGGTGAAGTCATAGGAGTCGTCGGCGTCGCCCATGATCACATAACGGCCGCGCGCGGCGCGGATGCCGCCCATCAGGGCGTTGCCGTAGCCCTTCGCGTCCACGTGCACCACGCGGGCCCCGGCGTCGCGGGCGAGCTGCTGGGACCCGTCGGTGCTGCCGTTGTCGGCGATCACCACCTCGCCCTCGATGCCCTGCTCCGCCATGCAGGCCAGCGCCTTACGGACACACGTTTCGACGGTCTCCGCCTCGTTCAGGCATGGCATGACCACGGTCAGTTCCACGTCGAAACCCCTCGTTCGCGCCTCGATCATCGTCTGCGTAGTTCAACCATGATGCCCTCTGCCCCCCGGTGCTCGGGTCAAGACGTCGAAAGGGCTGGCATCCTGTAAACCATGGTGACCGTTGCCGACCCGGCACAGGCCGGCCTGCCCACGCCGCGCAAGGGTGCGCGACTCTGGGAGTTCGTCAGGACGCGGCGGCTGTTCGTGATCGCCGTCGCGCTCGGCGCGGTCCTGCGGGTGATCGCGATGCTCGGCTACCGGCCGGCGATGTGGTTCAACGACTCCTACGAGTACGTCTCGGTCGCCCTGCACCCCCGCCCGCACCCCATTCGTCCGGACGGGTACGGATTCTGGCTGCTGATCCTCAAGCCGTTCCACAGCTTCGCGCTGGTGATCTTTACCCAGCACCTCATGGGGCTGGCGACGGCGGTGCTGGTCTATGCGCTTCTCAGGCGCAAATTTGGCCTGCCCGACTGGGGGGCGACCCTGGCCACCGTGCCGGTGCTGTTCGACGCCTACCAGATCCAGCTCGAACAGATGATCATGTCGGACACCATGTTCACGCTGCTCATCGTGGGCGTGGTCACGCTGGTCCTGTGGCACAGGCGGCTGTCGTGGAAGGCGGGGGCCGCCGTCGGGCTGCTGCTCGCCCTGACGGCGCTGACGCGCAGCATCGGCCTGCCCATTCTTGCCGTCGTCGTGGTCTTCCTGCTGATCAAGCGCACCCACTGGAAACCCGTGGTCGCCGTCGTGGCCGCCTGCGCGGTGCCGGTGGTCGCGTACATGGGGTGGTTCTCGGCGGTCAACGGCCAGTTCGCGATGACACAGAGCGACGGGCTGATCCTCTACATGCGCACCGCCAAGTTCGCCGACTGCAGGAAGATGCAGATCGACGTCCAGCGCGAGCAGAACCTCATCCCCCTGTGCATCAATCCCAACGTCGAACGCAGCAAGTTCTCCCAGCTCTACCTCTGGTACAGCGGCTGGGGCGAGGTCCTGCACCGCTACGGCGCCGACAAGTTCGACCGGTCGCTGAACGACGCGGCGGGCACGTTCGCCAAGCGGGCCATCCTCGCCCAGCCCGGCGACTATCTGGCGGCCGTCACCGGCGACCTGCTGCGCAGCTTCCGCTGGGACCGGCCGGTCTTCCCCGACCCCAACACCTGGAACCAGTACCAGTTCGACGGCAAGGGCGTGAACCGGCACGACACCACGCGGCTGCTGACCTCGCTCCCCCACTGGCCGAGCTATCTGGGCTGGACCGACCGCGACATGGTCGCCTACGAGCAGGGCAGGGCCAGCACCCGGGTGTACTGGCCGTGGGCGACGGTCATGGAGCGCTACCAGCGCGTCGCCGCCATGCCCGGTCTCGGGCTCGGGCTGGCGATGCTGGTGGGCGCGGCCGGGGCGGTCGTGCGCTGGCGCCGGCTGGGCGGGCCCGGGCTGCTGCCGCTGGTGGCGGCGGCGGCCCTGGTGGTCGCGCCGGCCGCCACCGCCGAGTTCGACTACCGCTACCTGCTGCCCGCCGCGCCGCTGGCCTTCCTGTCGGCCGCCATCGCCGTCCGGCACGGCCTGTGGCCCGCGCGCCGCGGGGAGCCGGCGCCGCCCGCGGAGGCGCGGCTGGATCCAGCCGCGTAGGAGCATGCGCGGGTGCTAGATCCAGCTGCGTAGGAGCATGCGCCGGTACCAGTCGTCGTAGGGGATGAGCTCGGCGGTCAGCGCGGGGTGCAGCCAGGCGAAGTTGGCGATGCTCAGCAGCACGAACGCCCCGGTCACCGCCGCCCCGACGGCCCTGCGGGAGCCCGTGACGCGGGAGGGGCCGATGAGCAGCCCGGCCGCGAGCGTCAGCGCCAGGATCATGAACGGCAGCACGGGCGCCATGTAGAACAGGAACATGGTGCGGTGGTCGGCGATGGCGTAGTAGACCCACGGCAGCCAGCCGACGCCGTAGGCGAGCAGCACCGCTCCGGCCCGCCAGTCGCGGGTGGCCACGTACCAGGCGATCAGCGCGATCAACGCGATCAGCGCGCCGTACCAGATGACCGGCGTGCCCACTCCGAGCGTCGCCTGCGAGCAGCTGGCCGCGCCGCATCCCTTGGGGCTCTGGTAGTAGAAGGCGACCGGGCGCAGCAGCAGCGGCCACTGCCAGGGCCACGACTGGTAGGGATGGGTCTGCTCCAGGCCTGTGTGGAAGGTGAGCACCTGGAGCTGGTAGTCGATCCACGACCGCGCCGAGCTGAACACCCAGTAGACCCATCCGCTGGAGGTGGCCTGGGCCCAGTTGCGGCCGTAGCCGTAGGCGGTGGCGAACCAGCCTGTCCAGGACACCGTGTACGTCAGCGCCGGTACGGCGGCGACCGCGACCAGTGAGGTGGGCACATCGTGGCGGAACATGCCGGAGAACGGGCGGCGCAGCCCGACCGCCCGGCGGGCCCCGGCGTCCCACACCAGGCTCATCACCGCGAAGGCCACCAGGAAGAAGATGCCGCTCCATTTGGTGGCGCAGGCCGCGCCGAGACACGCCCCGGCCGCGATCCGCCAAGGTCGCATGCCCAGCCACGGGCCGCTGTCGCTCAGCGGCGAGGTCTCGTACCACCCCACCAGGCGTTCCCGGGATCGGTCACGGTCGACCACCAGGCAGGCGAACCCGCACAACACCCAGAACATCAGGAACACATCCAGCAGCGCCGTGCGGCTCAGCACGAAATGCAGCCCGTCCAGCGCCAGCAGCAGCCCCGCCATGCACCCCAGCAGCGTCGAACGCGTCATCCGCCGCGCGAGCCGGGCCAGCACCAGGATCGACACCGCCCCCACCAGCGCCGCCGCGAACCGCCACCCGAACGGATTGGCCCCGAACAACCACTCACCCACCCCGATCATCCACTTGCCCAACGGCGGGTGCGCCACGTACTGCGCGCACGGGTCGAGGTTGTCGGGGGTGCAGTTCACCCAGAGGTCGTCCCTGCCGGCGATGAGCCGCCGGTCGGCGATCGGGTCCTTGTCCGTGCCGAGGAAGGTTCGCTCGACGCCGTACCTGAGCAGGGACAGCGCGTCCTTGGCGTAGAAGGTCTCGTCGAACTCCACCGCCTTGGGGGTGCCGAGCCGGTCGAACCGCAGCAGGGCGCCGAACACCGCCACCAGGATCGGGCTCAGCCACCCCCACAGAGCGCCGCCCTGGAACGGCGGGACCAGCCGGTCGCGCACCGACACGGGGGCCGCGTCCTCGGCGCTCCCGCCGGCTCCGCCGACGTCGCCGGCCTCGCCGGGCGGTCGGAGCGGCGCTCCGGCGACAAGTCGCGTGTTTCTGGCGAATCTCGGAAGGAAGACGCGAACGGGCACCCGGGCACCCTATTGGCAGGGCGCCACCCGTATCCAGAGATCAGGCCCCGCGACAGGGGCGTCAGGCGCGGTGGACGGCGTCGTACAGCTCGCGCTTGGGGACGCCGGCGGCCTTGGCCACCTCGACGATGGCCTGCTTGCGCGACACTCCCGCCTGCTCCCGCCGGGCCACCTCCGCGACCAGCGCGCCTATGTCGGGCTCGGCGTCGCCGGGCGCGTACCCGGCGACGACCAGCGTGATCTCGCCGCGCACGTCCCCCTCGGCCCAGGCCGCCAGCTCTGACAGCGGGCCGCGCCGCACCTCCTCGTAGGTCTTGGTCAGCTCGCGGCAGACCGCCGCGGGCCGCTCGGCGCCGAACGCCTCGGCCATCGCGGCCAGGCAGGCGCGCAGCCGGTGCGGGGCCTCGAAGAAGACCATGGTGCGCTCCTCGGCGGCGAGCGCGGCCAGCCGCCGGGCCCGTTCTCCTGGCTTGCGCGGCGGGAAGCCCTCGAAGCAGAACCGGTCGCTGGGCAGGCCGGAGATCGCGAGCGCGGTCGTCACGGCCGACGGACCGGGCAGCGCCGTCACCGGGATACCGGCCTCGACCGCAAGGTGCGTCAGCCGGTAGCCGGGATCGGAGACCCCCGGCATCCCGGCGTCGGTGATGACCAGCACGGTGCGCCCGTCCTGGAGGTCGGCGAGCAGTTCGCCCGCCCTGGCCGCCTCGTTGGCGTCGTAGTAGGACACCACGCGGCCCGCGAGCGTGACCCCGAGGTCGGCGGCCAGCCGGCGCAGCCGGCGGGTGTCCTCGGCGGCCACGATGTCGGCGCCGGCGAGCGCCTCCCGCAGCCGGGCGGAGGCGTCCTCGACGCGCCCGATCGGAGCCCCTGCCAGCACCAGCCTGCCGTTGTCGTTCACGGTGCCCATCCTTCCCCATGAACGTTCCACGGGCGCGGGCGCCGTTGACCGGTCGCTCCCTGGAAGGACTCCCCCAATTGGGTACGTAAGAGGTGTTTCTTAGGCTGGACGTAATAGCCGCCCCGTACGATGTCCGGATGGCCCTGACGGACTTCCCTAACCAGGACTTCGAGCAGCCGGAGCCGCACGACGACCCCGCACAGCCGGGCTCGGTCCGCGACCGGCTGGTTCCACCGTTCCAAGGGAACCCCCTGTGGGGGTGGCTCGGTCCGATCCTGGTGGCGCTGTTCGGCGCCTTCCTGCGGTTCGACCGGCTGGGCTCCCCCAAGGCGATCGTGTTCGACGAGACCTACTACGCCAAGGACTCGCTCTCGCTGATCAACTTCGGCGTGGAGCGGGTCGCGGTCAAGGACGCCGACAAGATGCTCCTGGCCGGCAACTCCGGCATCTGGAAGCAGTGCGGCCCGAACGAGCTGGACCAGTGCGCCTCCTATGTCGTCCACCCGCCGTTGGGCAAGTGGATGATCGGGGTGGGTGAGTGGTTGTTCGGGGCCAATCCGTTCGGGTGGCGGTTCGCGGCGGCGCTGGTGGGGGCGGTGTCGATCCTGGTGCTGGCCCGGCTGGCGCGGCGGATGACGCGTTCGACGCTGCTGGGGTGCATGGCGGGGCTGCTGCTGGCGCTGGACGGGCTGCATTTCGTGCTGAGCCGCACGGCGCTGCTGGATGTGTTCCTGATGTTCTGGGTGTTGTGCGGGTTCGCCTGCCTGGTGGTCGACCGTGACCGATCCCGGGAACGCCTGGCGGACTGGTACGAGACCTCGCCCCTGAACGCGAGCGGACCGTGGCTCGGCATGCGCGGCTGGCGGATCGCGGCCGGGGCGTGTCTGGGCGCCGCGTGCGCGATCAAGTGGAGCGGCATCTTCTTCCTGATCGCCTTCGCGATCATGAGCCTGGTGTGGGACGCCGGGGCCCGCCGGGCGGTCGGCCTGCGCCGCCCGTTCTCCGGCATGTTCCGCCACGATGTGCCCACCTCGCTGGTCGCGGTGGCCGTCGTGCCCGCCTTGACCTACATGGCCAGTTGGACCGGCTGGTTCGCCACCGCCTACGGCTACGGCCGCAACTGGGCCCAGGCCACCTCCAGCGGATGGGTCTACTTCGTCTTCAACTCGCTGCGCTCCTGGTGGGACTACCAGTGGATGGTCCTGAGCTTCCACACCGGGCTGAACTCCACCCATCCCTACCAGTCGTGGCCCTGGCAGTGGCCGCTGCTGCTGCGCCCGGTGGCCTTCTTCTACGAGAGCCCCACCGGCGGCTGCAAGGCGGACAAGTGCTCCCAGGCCGTGCTCGGGGTCGGAACCCCCATCATCTGGTACGGCGCCGTGGTGGCGCTGATCGCGCTGATCGCCTGGTACGTGGCCACCCGCGACTGGCGGGCCGGAGCGGTGCTGCTCGCCTACGGCGTCGGCTGGCTGCCGTGGGTCTACTACGCCATCGCCGACCACCGCACCATGTTCCTGTTCTACACCGCCCCCATGCTGCCGTTCATGATCCTGGCGCTGACGCTCGCGGCCGGGCTGCTCATCGGGCCGGCCAACGGCACCGATCCGAGGCGCAGGATCATCGGAGCCGCGCTTTCGGGTGCCTTCGTGCTCGTGGCCCTGGTTAACTTCTGGTGGCTGTACCCCGTTATCGCCGCCGAGATCATCCCCTACGACGATTGGCACCGGCGTATGCTCCTCGACCGCTGGATATGACCCCGGACATGATCCCCCTGATCGTTACAACCAAGCCCTTCTGCTCTTTCCGGTCTTACAGGTAGGTGACGTGGAAATCGTCCGTGGCGGTGGTCGTCGTCAGGGCCCGGCCCTATACGGCAGACTGCGAAGCATGCCCGCACCCGACGTCGCCGCGCTCCTCACCGAGCTCGAGCGCTCCGATCCGGAGGTCGCCGACGACGCCCGGGTGGCCGTCGAATGGCTGACCGGCGGCGAGCCGTTAGAAACGATCACCCAGCTCGATGTGTGCGAGTTCCTCTGGTACACCCTCCCCCTGAAGGTGACCGGCGAGCACGGCGATCTCGCCCTGGCCCTGGGCCGGCTGCTGCGGCTGGGCGGCATGGAACGCTACGCCGAGCTGTGCACCTCCCCGGTCACCGCGCGCATCCTGCGCACGTACGCGCGCGGCGGCGAGGACGCCGGGACGGCGGCCTACCAGCGCGCGCTGAACGCCACCGGCGTCCTGCCGCCCGACGTGCCCGAGCTGCACTGGAGCTCGATCATGGGCCCCGAGGAGCTCGGCGCCCACCTCGCCTGCTCGGCGGCGCTGGAGCTCGCCGTCGTCTCCGGCGAGCTCGTGCCCGCCGCGAGCGATTGGAAGTCCCAGGCCGAGGCGCTCACCCGCCGCTGGCTGACCGCCCCGCGCACCGAGTTGGGCGGCGACAACTGGGTCAACCGCGTGCACGGCGAGCGGCTCAACCGCTGGGTGCTCGGCCGGGGCGCCGCCCGCCGCGACCTGGCGCAGCCGTTCGAGGTGCGCCTGCACGCGCCGATCCCGGTCCCCGGCGGCCCGCAGTTCCCCGCTCTGCGGTGGCTGCTCGAACTGGCCGCCCTGCCCGCCGGCGTGCCGCTCACCAAGCAGCACAACATCGCCCGCGCCGTGGTCGTCGAGGCGGCCGAGCGGTTCGGCTGGGAGATGGCGGGCACCCGCAGCGAGGGCGGCGTGGCGGCGCTGCGCGCTCTGCGCCGCATCGCCGAGCGCGAGCTCGGCGCGGTCTCCCGCGCCGGCCGGGCCCTGGTACTGACGCCGGCCGGGCGCCGGCTGCTGGACGACCCCGCCGCCCTGTGGCAGGCGGCGGCTCCCGCCCTGCTGACGCCCGCGACGGGCGAGCGCGAGATGGAGATGTCGGTGCGCGAAGTCGGGCTGATGCTCCTGGTCGAGCGCCACGACCTGCCGTGCGGCCCGCTCACCGAGCGCGTCACCGAGGTCGTGGTCGGAGAGGGCTGGCGGACGACCACCCCGGCCGACGTGGCGGCGCCGCTGGTGGAGCTGCGCCACCGCCTGGAGGCGCTGCACCTGTGCGCCCCCCGCGACGACCGGCCCTCCCCCGAGGAGGCCGTTCCCGTCACCCTGACCCCGGCCGGGCAGGCCGCCGCTCTCACGGCCCTGCGCCGGCAGGCGCTGCGTCCCCGCAAGTACGTCACCCTCAACTGAGCCGGGCCGGCCGCGTGCCAGATGGCGCGCGGCCGGTGGCCGCCGCGGTGGGGCGATCGCGGACGTGCGCCTAGATCCCCGCGGTCATGCGGCGGCCCATGCGCTCTTCCTGGCGCATCTCCTCTTCGGGGCGCCCGGACATGATCTCCTGGCGGGTCTCCTCGATGCGCAGGGCGACGCCGATGGCGAAGAACGTCGGCGCCCACTCACCGACGAACAGGCCCCAGCGGTCGGCGCGGGCGATGTCCTGCTCCATCTCTTTGGACAGCATCCACGAGACGAACGACGCGCCCACGGAGATCAGACCGGCCGTGTACATCATGCCCGACCGGATGCCCATTCTGTTGAGTGCCCTGATCATATGCCCCCCTTGATAACGGCGTGTTGACGCTACCTTCCTACCCTTCGTCGTGGCCCGTAATGATTGGCGCGGGATAAGGACGATAAGAGACACTTTGGCGTAGTCGCCGGATTTGCCGATAAATTACGGAAAGCAGAGAAAGTATCGCGTTATACCGGCTATTCCGTGACCAGGAAATCGGCGAGCACCCGCAGAGCGCTGAAGACGCCCTCCTCGACCCGGCCGCGCGCCGACACCGACATGACCGCGAAATCGACCGGGACCAGGACGAGGTAGACGTGCCATACCGGCCGCCCGGCCGGGCTCCAGGCGAGCTGCGAGCCCAGCGCGAGCGCCGTCCAGCAGTGCGCCCGCTCGTCGAGGCGGACCTCGCCCTGGTAGGAGTAGCCGCCCTCGCCGGGCAGGTCGCCCGCCGCGCGGTCGTACGAGCCGGCGGGCTCCCGCATGATCACCGCGACGCGTTCGCCCTCGTCGACGACGCCCTGGTAGCTGCCCCCGAGATCGATGCGCGGGCGGCCGCCCGCGTGGTCGACGGCGTAGGAGACCTCGGGGAAGGTGACGGCGCCGCCGCCGGGCCGCACGAGCGCGCGGGACGGCGGCTGATCGCACCACGACGGGGAGGCGGAGGCCACCGGAGGACCCGAGGACGTGGGCGCCGCGGCGGAGTCGCCGATGGCCGAGACGATGAGCACCATGGCGATCACCACCAGGACCGGCACGGCGAGACGCGGCCATCCCGAACTCCCGCGGCCTGCGTTGTCGGCTGTCGCCACTCGGACCTCCGGCCGGCTTCGACGCGTGGCGGCGTGAATTGCCTCTGACGGCGCCCCGGCGAGGCGGCGCGCCTCCACTGTGGCACGCCGCGCGCGGCCCTCACCCGGTATTCCGGAAAGCGGCCTCCGGTGATTTACAGGCTCTTGAGATACGCGAGGGACGGCATGAAGAAATACTCGCCGCCTTTCATCGTGACGGTCTGCGGCGCCTGCTGTTGCGGCGCGCCGTGCTGCTGGCTCCCCCACGCCTTGGGGAAGCTCACCTTGCCCTCACGACGGCCCTGCCCGATCACCGGATCGTGGCCGGTCCCCTCCACGGGGAAGCCGGCGTTGTCGGCCCACGCCTGCTGGGTGAACTCGAACTGGGACTGCAGGCTCGCGTTGAACGCCATGAACAGCAGGCCCACCCCGCCGGTCGGGCGGGTCTGCGGCGGCGCGTCGTCCCAGGGAACGTCGGTGCGCGCGCCGTAGGTCTGGCCGCGCCGGGCCATCATCACCCCAAGGACGCGCTCAAGGCCGCCGTCCTTGGAGTCGCGCGGGTTGGTCTTGCGGATGTGCGCGCTGAAGGGGCACTTGGCGCCGTCCGGGTCGTCGCGGTAGCTGAAGTCGTTCTGCACCGGGTGGCCGTCCGAGCTGGGCCTGCCGTGGAGCCGCAGCGGCGTGCCGTTGCGGAACCGGCCGACCAGCAGGGCCCCGGCGAGCGCCCGGTCGGCTCCGGCGAGCCCGAGCGCGTCGGCCAGGTCCTCCTCGGCCTGCCGGAACGCCCGCACGTTCTGCTCCAGCTTCCGGAACACCAGGTAGCTCCCCATGTGCCGGACCGGCTTGGGCGCCAGCGGGTCGGCGACCAGGATGTGGCTCAGCGGGAAGAACGGCGTCCAGTTGTGCCCGGGCTCGGCGGCCACCTGGTCGGCGAGGAACAGCGGCTGGCTGCGGCCGTCGATGTAGCCGAAGTGCTCGATGCCGTTGCCCTGCGCGTTGCGCAGCCCGTGGCCGCTCTCCTCGGCGACGATCGTCGCGGTCGCGGGCAGCAGCGCCAGGACGCGCTCACGGGTGGCGGTGACCGGAGCCTCGGTGGCGTCGCCGATGAGCACGACCGCGTGGATCTCCCTTCGGTACGGCGCCTCCCAGGCGCTCACCGGCGGGTCGCTCAGCGTGTCCGTGCGCCGCTTGAGTCCGGATTTGAAGGCGTTGTCGGTGAACCCGGTGGTGGAGTGGCCGAGTTTGAGATAGCCGAGCTTGCTGATGCCCACCCCGACGTACGGGGTGCCGGGGGCCCGCGTGCCGTTGAAGGCGCGGACCTCCGCGAGGTGCGTCCTGGCCGACTTCACCAGCGGCACCAGGCCGTGGAGGAACCGCCTGCCGTCGGCGCCGTCGCCGAAACTCACCAGCAGCACCGACAGGTGTTCGCGGACGTGCGCCTGCAGGATGTTGGCCTGCAGGTTGTCGAGCATCGCCTTGGTGTCGGCGTCCAGGCCAGGCGCGTCCCACGCGAGCGGTTCGCCGTTGGCGAGGTTCACTGGCATGTCGGTCCTTCCCCGTTCTGCGTCTCGGTCGTGTCCTCCGATAAGAGTCGTCTTCCTCGACAAAGGTTCGATGTACGGCGAATCGCCATGGAGTTGCCCCGGCCGGGCCGATGCCGTCTTTGACCAACAGCGGGCGGAATGCCGCTTACATGCGATAGAAGATCTATTGCACCTACTGTCCCCCCTTGAGGTACATGTGAGAAAGCTTCTTCAGGTTCTCGCGGCTCAGCTCTTCGCCGCGGCCTTCGTCCTCACCGCCCTGTCCGGCGGCGCCCACGCCGACACCACGCCCACCGACGCCGAACTGGCCGCGGAGTGGCAGACCGCGTGGGACACCTACAAGTTCTACGACGCCTCGCCGCCCCCGCTCCCGGGATCGGGGCGCACCCGGCAGAGCCAGACGATCTCCATCACGATCAACGCCCCGGCCCAGCAGGTCTTCACGGCGTACTCCAACATCAACAACCACATCGGCCGGGCGGCGTTCCTCACGCGGGTCTCCACCCACCGCGACTGGCGCCAGAAGGGCGTCCGCTACATCGACTTCACCGCGATCGAGGACATCCCCTACCAGGGAACGATCGTCTCCTCCCACACCCACGCCCAGCAGCGTCTCCACGAGGACGAGCTGTTCTACGAGACCGACACCTGGTCGCTGCCCAACGTCGTCACCCACCAGCGCATCAGCTTCACCGTGCAGAAGGACGGCGGCACCAAGGTCACCGAGCGCCTGACGTTCGACGCGGACGACGCGCTGATCGACTTCGTCGTCGCCAACGGCGTCGCCTCGCACCAGCAGACCCAGACCGCCATCAAGCAGGCCATCGAGAGCGGCCAGCTCTGACCCCCGCCGGGCGGGGCGCCCGTCATGGCCGCCCCGCCCGGCACCACCATCGGCCCCACCACCGTGGGGCCTGCGCCGTGAAATCCCCCTTCGACACCGGCCATGCCGTGGGCGCCGTTCCGCGCCGTTCCGCCGGCCCGCGGTGGCGGTCCGATCGCCGGTCAGGCCGTGAGGTGGGCAATGATCGAGGTGTGCCGCGGGGTCCAGCCGAGCAGCTCGCGCGTCCTGGCGGCAGAGACGTCCTGGTCACGGGCGAACAAGTCCGCCAGCGGCCCCAGCTCCGCCTTCGCCTCCTCCACAGGCCACGACGACGCCCTTCCCCCGCCGAGCGCCCGCGCGATCGCGTCGAGGCGGGCCGTCTCGGCCATGCCGTGCCAGACGGTACCGGGCGCGGCCCTCCCCACGACGGCCACATACAGGGCGGACAGGTCGTCCACGTGCACGACCGGCCAGCGCACCCCTGGCTCACCGATGTACACGCCACCTCCCCGCTCGGCCGCCTTGGCGGCCAGCAGCCCGTGGACCAGGCCTCCGCCGTGGCCGTACACCAGACCCGGGCGGATCACCCACCCGCCGGCCGCCAGCACCCGGCGCTCGACCTCCGGCCGCCAGGCGGCGATGGGGTGCGGGTCGGGCGGGCTGTCCTCGTCCACGGCACCCGCCCCGAGGACGGCCGCCCCCGTCGTGTAGACCACAGGGCTGCCGGCGGCGATCAGCGCGTCCACCCCGGCCAGGTCCGCCTCGGCGCCGAGCGGCGGTCCGGCGTGCACCACGCGGTCGAACCCCGCCGCGGCGCCGGTCAGCGAGGCCGGGTCGGCGAGGTCCGCGGCGACCGCCGCGTACGGCGGGTTCGCCGCGCCCGGGCGGGTCAGCGCCACGACCTCGTGCCCGGCCCCGGCCAGCGCCGCGGCCACGCGTGTCCCGATGTAACCGGTGGCGCCGATGATCAAGATTTGCATAAAGGACGACTCCTCGCGAGGTCAGGGGGCGATGATCTGGCGGACGCCGGTCCGCGCGGCATTCTCGATGGCGGCGAGCAGGCGGTGCAGCCGCACGGCCGCGTGGAAGGAGGGATGCGCCGGCCGTCCCTCGGCGAGCGCCGGGGCGATCCGCCGGTAGAACGCGGCGACGTTCACCGCGGGGCCGGCGGGCACGCCGCTCGGCACCGAACCGGCCGCCTGACCGCCTCCGCCACCGCTCCCCCGCCCCGAACCGCCACCGCCGTTCCCATTCGAGATACCGCCGTCCGCACGTCGGGTACCGCCGTCCGGCCGGGTGTCGCCGTCCGGCCGGGTGTCGCCGTCGGCGTGCGCTCCCACGGTGAACGGGCCGCCGTGGACGCCGGCGGAGGTGGCGTAGGCGACCGTCCAGTCGGCCCAGTGCGGGTACACCCCCGGCCGCGCCGGAGCGGCCGTCAGGGTCCCCTCCGACCCGCTGATCTTGAGGTGGAACCCGTCGGGCGATGCCGCGTCGCCGCCGTGCACGATCACCGCCCCGATCGCCCCGCCCTCCAGTGGGCCGTGTACGGCCACGTGGTCGGGCACCGCGTTGCGCACCGTCTCGCCGGTCCCGATCACCTCGACGCGGGGGCGCCGGTAGCCGAGCGTGGCGGTGACCTCGGTGAACGGGCCGGCGATGCCCTCGACCACGGCCAGGAAGTGCCCGGCCATCACGGTCAGCAGGTTCGTCCCGGCGGCGGGGTCGGTGCTCCAGGCGAGCTCCGGCGCGATGCGGGCCCCGCCGAGGGAGTCGCCCGCGGCCACCAGCGTGATCGACTCCAGCCGGCCGATGCGTCCCTCGGAGAGGAGGTCGGCGACGAACCCCGCCGCCGGCGAGTGGACGCCCTGCAGGACGACCGCGTGCACCACGCCGGCGTCGGCCGCGGCGGCGGCCAGCTTCTCGGCCTCGTCCACGTCCACGCCGAGCGGCCACTCGCACACGACGTGCTTGCCGGACGCGAGCGCCGCCCGTACCGCCTCCCCGTGGTCGGGCGCCTTCACCACGACGGCGACCACGTCGACCTCCGGATGCGCGGCCAGCTCGCCGGCGCCCGCTAAGGCGTGCGGTATCCCGAACTCCGCGGCGGTGCGCCGGGCGGTGTCCGGCCTCGTCGTCGCGACGGCGGTGACCGCGTACTCCTCCAGATTGAGCAGCGCGGGCAGGTGCGCGGCCGTTCCCCAGCCCCGGCCGGGACTCGCGCCGACGACGCCGACGCGAATCGGCCTTCCAAGCCTTTGACCCATTGATCCGCCTCCTCCTGTTTTGTATCGAGCGGTATGAAACTAGCTCGGCACGGAAGGCGGCGTCAACGGGTAATGTACTGACAGGTACGAAATCTGGGAGGCGCACATGCCCGGAGGACGCCCGCGCGCGTTCGACCCCGACACCGCGCTCGACCGCGCCCTGGAGGTCTTCTGGCGCCAGGGGTACGAGGGGACGGCCATCTCCGACCTCACCGCGGCCATGGGCATCAACCGCCCGAGCCTCTACGCCGCGTTCGGCAACAAGGAGGACCTGTTCCGCAAGGTCCTGGACCGCTACATCGAGGGACCGGGCGGTTTCGCGGCCCGCGCCCTCGACGCCTCCCGGGCACGGGAGGTCGCCGAGCGCATGGTGTACGGAGCCGTCGAGCTGACCTCGGGCACCGGCACGCCCCGGGGGTGCCTGAGCGTGCGCTGCGTCCAGGCGTGCGGACCGGAGGCCGAGCCGGTCAGAGACGAGGTGGCGGCGCGCAGGAAGGCGGGCGAGATGGCCTTGCGGACACGTTTCGAACGGGCCCGCGACGAAGGCGACCTGCCGGCCGACAGCGACCCCGCCGACCTGGCCCGCTTCGTCCACGCCGTCACCGACGGCATCGCCGTCCAGGCCGCCTCGGGCGCCGGTCGCGAGGATCTCCTCCGCGTCGCCGAGATCGCCCTACGCGCCTGGCCCTCTTCCTGACCCCCTGGTACACCGGGCCCCGGACGGGTCACCGTCCCCCTGAGCCCGAGCGCGCGCCGGACGGGCCGCCCGGCCGGCCGCGACGCGCGGTCAGCCGGCGGTGCAGGTGTAGCCCGAGGGCAGCGAGGGGTCGCCGTTGGGACGGCTTCCCCTGAACCCGAACGTCGTGGCGGCGCCCGGGTCGAGGGAGGCGTTGCGGGCGGTGCCGCGGGCGGTCACCGTCCGCCCGGCGGTGGTGAGGGACGCGTTCCACGACCTGGTGACGGCGTGCCCGGCCGGCAGGGTGAAGGTGACCGTCCAGCGCGTGATGGGCGAGTCGCCGGTGTTGGTCACGGTGACCGGCCGGACGATGTAGCCGCCGCTCCACCGGCCCGACGTGGTGGCGCTGACGCCGCAGGCCGCGGTGGGCGGCGTCCCGGAGGGCGTCGGCGTCGGCGTCGGCGTCGGCGTGGGAGTCGTGGCGTCGTTCAGCGCGGCGAGCACCGCGTCGTAGGCGGGCTTCCTGCCGTAGGCGCCGTCGAACAGCAGCGGGGTGCCGCCGGCGCGCCAGGAGTACTTGTCGGTGACGCCCCATACGGTGATGCCGGTGCAGCGCGGGACCGCCAGGCAGGCGTCGACCACCTTGCGGTATCCGTCGGCCTGGGCGCCGCCCGAGCCCTCGATGTCCAGTTCGGTGATCTGCACGTCGATGCCGAGCGCGGCGAACCGCTCGATGGTGCGCTGATAGTTGCCCGGCACCGGCGCCTGGCCGTTGAAGTGCGACTGCAGGCCCACGCAGTCGATCGGCACGCCGCGCGCGGTGAAGTCCTGGACCATGGCGTACACCGCCCGGGTCTTGGCTGCGTCGGCGTCGTCGATGTTGTAGTCGTTGTAGCAGAGCTTGGCGTCAGGGTCGGCCGCCCGGGCGGTGCGGAATGCCTCCTCGATGAAGCCGTCGCCGATGCGCCGCTGGAACATCGAGTCGCGGCGGGCTCCGCCGCCGTCCAGGAACGCCTCGTTGACCACGTCCCAGGCGTAGATCTGGCCCTTGTAGTGGTTCATCACGCCGGTGATGTGGTCGTTCATCGCCGCGCGCAGCTCGTCCGCTGACGTGAGGGTGCTCATGTACTGGGGGAGCCCGGAGTGCCACACCAGTGTGTGCCCGCGCACCCGCTGGCCGTGCTCGCGCGCCGAGGCGACGATGCGGTCGCCCTGGACGTAGGTGAAGGAGCCGCGGGCCGGCTCCACCGCGTCCCACTTCATCTCGTTCTCGGGCGTGACCATGTCGAACTCGCGGTTCAGCACGGTCGTGTAGTCGGCTTCGCCCAGATGGGCGGCGGCGACGGCCGCTCCGAAGTAGCGGCCCCGCGCTTCGGCCGACGCACCGAGCGTGCTCGCCGCGTCGGCGGGCCCGGACAGGGCGAGCAGTCCCGCACCGAGGGCGGCGACCAGGCCGACGACGAACGCGCTTCGAGCGCCTGGCTGTCGTTTCCGGCGCCCGCCGGGCGGGACGGCCTTGTCGATCATCGCTGTTCCTCCACCTGGAACGCTGATCGTCGGCAGGAGAGCGCCGCTCGCGAGCCAGTCTGTGAAGGGTCCTCCAGAGGCGTCAACGACCGCCAGAGAGCTTTCGGGCCGATCGCCCCTCCTGGCCTGGTGGCGCCACGTGCGCCGCTGACCGGCATCGAAAGTTTCAGCTTCCGGGCCTCACCCCGTCGACGGTCATCTGACCATGAGTCGCCATAGCCAGGCGATGCCCGCCTGACTATACCCGGAGCTAGCCAGAGTACAATTCCCCCATGGCCATGATCCTGGAAGGACCCCTCGCCGACAGGGCGAGCTGGCGGGCCGATCGCTGCTCGATCGGCAAGGCCATGGACGTGATCGGCACCCGGTCGGCGATCCTCCTGCTCCGGGAGGCGTACTACGGGACGACGCGGTTCGACGACTTCGCCGAGCGGGTCGGCATCACCGACGCGGTCGCCTCCGCGCGCCTCAAGCAGCTCGTCGAGCTCGGCGTCCTGGACAAGCGCCCGTACCGCGAGCCCGGCAAGCGCACGCGTTACGAGTACGTGCTGACGGCGATGGGCAAGGACCTCTTTCCCGCGGTGCTCGCGCTCATGCAGTGGGGCGACAAGTACCTCCAGCCCGACGGCGGCCCCGTCCGGGTGCTGGAACGCCGGACCGGCGCACCCGTCACCATCAGGCCGCGCGACGAGGCGGGCCGGGAGCTCGGGCTCGACGACCTCGTCATCGTCCCCCACGACACGGGGCCGACCCAAAGCTGACTTTGCGAAACCATAGCTAGATGGCTATGGTTCGGGCATGCCCTTCTCCGACCCCGCCACCCGCACCGGCCCATCCCGCATGGGCGCCGGCATCCCGAGCTCGGACACCGCCGTCGCGGGTCCGGGCATGCCGGGCTCAGGCGCCCCCGGCGCCGGAGCGCGCCCGGCCGGCGCGCACACCGCCCCTCTCCCCGCCTCGAACGCGCGGCGCTGGATCAGCCTGGTCGTGGTGTGCCTGGGCATGATGATGGCGTTCTTCAACATCTCCGCCACGCTGACCGCGCTCACCGAGATCCAGGCCGACCTCCAGGCGTCCGCCACCACCACCGTGTGGATCACCAGCGCGTACAGCCTGCTGGTCGCGAGCCTCGTGCTGTCGGCCGGCACGATCGGAGACCGGCTCGGCCACCGCCGGACGTTCTTCACCGGCGCGCTCGTCTTCACCGCGGGCAGCGCGCTCGCCTTCGCCTCGAGCGGCGCCGCGGCCCTCATCCTCGCGCAGGCCGTCATGGGCGTCGGCGGGGCGATCATCCTGCCCACCAGCCTGTCGACCGTCAGCCACACCTTCACCCGGCCGCACGAGAGAACGGCGGCGATCGGCGTCTGGGCCAGTTGCTCCGGGCTTGGCCTGGCGATCGGCCCGGTCACCGCGGGCCTGCTGCTCGCCTCCTTCCCGTGGCACGCGGTCTACCTGCTCAACGTCGTGACGGGAGCCCTCGTGCTCGCCCTGACGTTCCCGCTGGTCATCCCCACCGGAGGCGTCGCACGACGCCTGGACGTCGCCGGCCTGGCCCTCGGGACGCTCACGGTCGGCGCGCTGGTCTTCACGATCATCCAGGGCGGCTCCGCCGGGTACACCAGCCCGGCGATCGTCGCCGGCTACGTCCTCATCGCGCTCGCCCTCGCGGGCTTCGTCGCGGTCGAACTGCGCGCCGCCCAGCCGATGGTCGACGTCCGCCTGTTCCGCTCGGCGTCGTTCAGCGCCGTACTGGTGTCCGCCACCGCGTCCCTGTTCGGCTTCACCGGCATCGCCCTGCTCAACGTCCTGTACCTCCAGCGGGTCCAGGGACGCACCCCGCTGGCGGCCGGCGTGTTCCTCATGGTCATGTTCGTGACCTACATCGTGGTCAGCGCCCTCGCCCCGTCGCTGGTCAAGCGCGTCGGCTTCAGGATCACCCTCACCGCCGGGCTCGTCCTCGGCGCGGCGGGCGCGCTGCTGCTCCTGCTCAGCCCTCCCTCCGCCGGCTTCGGCCCGGTCTGGCCCGGCCTCCTGCTCTTCGGCGCGGGCACCGGCCTGCTCGTCGCCCCCTCCACGGCCGCCGCCGTGATCAGCGTTCCGCACGAGCGGGCCGGCATGGCCAGCGCCATCGTCAACATGTTCCGCCAGCTCGGCTCCGTGCTCGGCGCCAGCGTGCTCGGCACCGTCCTGACCTCGAGGTTCGCCGCAGGACTCCCCTCGCGCCTCGACGCGGCGGGCGTGCCCGCCGAGGTCTCACGCCAGGTGATCCAGGCGGCCGCGAACGGCGCGAGCGGCCGGCCCCCCGCCGGGCTGGCCGTCCCCATCCACCACGCGATCGCGGGAGCCCTCACCGCCGCCGCCCACACGGGCTTCGTCGTGGTCGCCGCCGCCTTCCTCGCCGTGGCCCTCCCCACCGTCCTGCTCGTCCGGCACCGCCCCGCCCCCGCGCCCGTGGCCCGCTGAGACCGCGGCAAGCCCACGAACGCGCCGCCGCCACACCGCTACTCGGAAGCCACCCCCGCGGCGGCGTTGTTGTAGAGCACGTGAGTCCAATCGCCGAAGTAGGGTGAGGAGACGTACCGCTTTCCGCCCGCGGTCACCACCAGGCTGACGACCCCGTCGACATAGCCCAGCTTCTTGGTGCCGTCGTACTTGAGGATGAGCGGCCCGCCGATCGCCCCGTCGGACAGCTTGCAGACGATGCCCATCTGCATGTTCACCCCGTACTTCGGCAGCGGCGCGGTCGCCTTCGACGGGCCGGCGCAGTACCCGGGCGTCTGCCCGGACCCGTAACCGAACACGGGGAAGACCTGCGCGGCCTTCTGGTTCCACGTGAACCCCTGGCCGCCCACCACCCCCCCGACCGCGCCGGTGTCGGTCCATTCGTCCCCGTCACGCTTGAGTCCGTCGTACAGGGAGACGAAGGCGACGTCGAAGTCGAAGTCACCGTTCTTCGTGAAGCGATTCCAGAGGTATCCGACCTTCCCGGCGTACACCCCGTACGGCGCCTCGCCCCGCCGGTATCCCGGGACGAACACCAGCGATTTCACCGCCGCCCTGCCGACGACGTCGTACACGCAGTGCCCCGCGGTCATGAGGACGTTGTGCGCGGCGTTCTGCACCGAGGTCGCCGCGCAGGTGTAGTCGCGTCCGCCGCGGGTGAAGAAGATCCGGCCGAACGTCTTGGGCATGCCCGTGAGCTTCGGCGGCCTCCCCTTCGCCGGGCCGATGTCCTTCATGTCCCCCTCCGGCAGCTGCGGATTTTTGACCTTCCTGACCGGCACGGCCTGCGCGATCTTGGCCGCCTTGAACCGCGCGGGGGTCCAGCTCGTCACGGTCTTGCGCACGGACGTCACGTTCACCAAGGAGAGCTTGACCGCGGCGGGGTCGTCCGCACGGGCCTGCGCCGAAGCGGCCGGCGTCGTCGTACCGGACGCCGCGACCGCGACCGCGGCCAGCGCTGAAACGATCAATCCCCGGGTCATCGCACTCCTCGAAAGGGAGAACCAGCGCAGGCGATGATACGGGAAATGATCTCGAACCGGTGCGAATTCCCTCGCCGTCGGCCTCGGAGCCTCGGTCGCGACGGGACACCGCACGGCCACGATGGACGGCCGATCGGTCACCCCCAGAGATCGGGCTTCCGGGCGCTGAGGGCTCGCGCGACCGTGAGGCTGTCCTCGTAGATGTGGTAGCGGGTGACCAGGCCGCCTTCGACGGTCAGATGCAGGGCGAACGGCGAGGTGTAGGCGGCGCCTCCGTCCCGCACCGTCTGGACGATCTCCCCGAGCACGACGGCGTCCGCTCCGTCCACCAGGATGCGCGACACCGACGTGCCGTTCAGCTCGGGCACGTGATGGGCCTCCAACGACCGGAAATGGTCGGCCACATCAGCCCGGCTGGAGCGGGGCCGGATCCACGGCACCGCCGGATGCCCCTCGGCGGGCCAGTCGAGCCGCCAGTCGACCGGCTCGGCGAACGACTCCGCCGTACGGTCGTGATCGCCCTCCGCCATCCGGTGCAGCAGTTCTTCCACGATGTCACGCGTGTTCTCGCTCATGGCCCAAGCCTCCCCGGCCCGGGGTCGGCCCGTCGATTACCGCCGGGGTAAAGCAGAGCACGCGATGGCGGGCCGGGTGCCCGGCACGGGGTGCCGGGCACCGGGCGGTCAGCTCTTGGAGATCTTCAGCGGGAAGGTGGCGGGACCCACGTCGCCGAGGGCGGTGGTGTTCGCCGCGAGGTACTGGTCCAGGTACGGCGAGCGGCCACCCTGGGTCGGCACGTCGGACCTCGGATCCTGCACCTCCAGGGACAGCCGCGCGTCCGACACCTTGATCGTGTTGCCCGAGGGCACGTCCAGCCAGCGGTTGGAGTCGACGGTGCCGATCTGCACGCCCAGGCGGTGCCCCCGCTCGAAGGTCCAGTCGGTGGACTTCAGCTCGAACGCGACCGTTCCTCTGCGCTCCAGCAGGGCGACGTTCTCGTCGAACATCGTCGCCGTGCCGTCCGGGGCGACGTCCCACAGGCGGACCATCACGTTTCCGCTCGCACCGGCGTTGAACCTGATCGCCGGCGTACCGGTGAGCCGCAGCTTCCGGGAGGCGGGCGTGGACCACGTCCAGAAGCTCGCGGTGGCCGCGGCCCCCTGCCTGGCCGCCGCGTTGTTCCTCTCTGCGCCGGTCAGCGACTCGATCCGCGGCGCCCGCTCCATGTCCCAGCGGTCGCGATCGGCCGCCGCGGCCGGGGGAGCCGCCGCGCCTCCCCCGTCGTCGACGTACCGGCCCGAGGAGAGCCGCGCGTCGTAGGCGGTCGTGACCACCGGCCAGGCGCCCTGGGCGCGCCAGTCGCCGAGGCTGTCCTCGATCGCGTACGCCGGGTCGGTCACCGACGGGCCGGCGCCGCGCAGGTACTGGTCGTAGAACCGCATGACCTCGTCGAACCAGCCGGCACGCCCCTGCGACAGCCGGCCGGAGGCGTCGGTGTCGTTGCCCCGCACGTGCTCCCACTGGCCGAGCCAGCCGCGTTCCCGGCCGTGATGGTTGCCGAGGTACACCTCCATGTCCTCGGGCTTGGTGTTGGGCTCGATGAAGCCCTGGGTCACGAACAACGGCGTGCCGGTGCCGGCCGCCCGGGCGGCGAGGTCACGGGCGCGCCAGTACGCCGATCGGGGGTCGGGGTCGTTGTTGTTGGTCATGTTGTCGCTGAGGCACTCCGGATGGCTCGCCTCGTACTGGGCGTTCGCCTTGTACCGGTCGCTGTCGTCGGCCAGCGCGGGGATCGTCGCGATCGAGTTGTACGCCGCCGGGGTCCCGGTGACGTTGGGGCGCGGGACCTTGTTGCTGAACAGGTAGTTGTACATGTTCCAGACCGGCTCCTGGGCGACGACCGCCTTCAGGCTTCTCAGCTTGAGGTTGTTGCCCACCAGGCCGGTGACGGCGTCGTACGACTTGCCGTACATGCCGACCTTGCCGGTCGACCACGGCTGGCCGGCCGCCCAGTCGATGGCTGCACGGACGTCGGCCTGCTCGCCGGGGCCGACCCAGTCCAGGCACCCGGTGCTGCCGCCGAAGCCGCGCAGGTCGACCATCACGAAGGTATAGCCGCGCGCCATGAGGCCGGCGCCGTTGACGAAGTCCTGGAAGCGAGCCGACGGCCCGACCCTGTCCCAGCCTTCGGGACCGGTCTGCCCGGCGTGCGCGAAGTAGGGCCCCACGGAGAGGATGACCGGAGTCTTGGCGTCGGCCGGCAGGCCGGCCGGACGCAGCACGTCGGCGTGCAACTCGACGCCGCTGCCGTCCGAGGAGGGGAAGTACGCCTCCGTCCACGCGGCGCCCTCGGGGACCCGTGGGTTCTGCTCGTGGGTGACCGGGTCCCCGGGCGCCGGTCCGGCCTGGGCCGCCGCCGGGGATCCGCCCGCGGTGAGGGCGGCGATGGTGACCAGCGCACCGGCCGCGACGGCGGTCGGCGCCTTCCCGCGAATGTTCATTGACACTCCCGTGATCTCTGGATGCCATGGGAGAGTAAATGATTTTGTTCGCGTTTGTCGGCAGTTGACCGTCCGGTTAGTACTTCGTACCGGTGGCGGCGATTTGCGCGCCGGGCGAAGTCCCCGCTCGGCGACGCTTGAGGATTGACAAGCAGAGTGGCGTACGTCATCATGAAGTTGCGCCCGGAAGGATAGGGCCTGCGTAAGCGTGGACAAATTTGATTAGAGCGAGTACGCTCATCCCTCCACGCTGCCTTCTCGTCGACCCGCTCCGCTCGCTCACGTTGCGAGGTCGTCTGGCGTGCGTGCAGTCAGCCCGCCGCGAGCCCTCGGAAGGACATCTGTTGGCAGCCTCGCGCAACGCATCCGCCGTACCCGCCGGTCCCCGTCGCGTCTCTTTCTCGCGCATCCAGGAGCCTCTGGAGGTTCCCGACCTTCTCGCCCTGCAGACCGAGTCGTTCGACTGGCTGCTGGGCAACGAGAGATGGAAGGCCCGGGTCGAGGCGGCTCTTCAGGCCGGGCGCAAGAACGTCCCCGCCCAGTCGGGCCTCGAGGAGATCTTCCACGAGATCAGCCCGATCGAGGACTTCGCGGGGACCATGTCCCTGTCGTTCCGCGACCACCGGTTCGAGCCGCCCAAGTACTCCGTCGATGAGTGCAAAGACAAGGACATGACCTTCTCCGCCCCGATGTTCGTCACGGCGGAGTTCATCAACAACACCACCGGTGAGATCAAGAGCCAGACGGTGTTCATGGGCGACTTCCCGCTCATGACGCCGAAGGGCACCTTCATCGTCAACGGCACCGAGCGGGTCGTGGTCTCCCAGCTCGTCCGCTCCCCCGGTGTCTACTTCGAGCGCAACGTCGACAAGACCTCCGACAAGGACCTCTACGGGTGCAAGGTGATCCCTTCACGGGGATCCTGGCTGGAGTTCGAGATCGACAAGCGCGACAGCGTCGGGGTGCGCGTCGACCGCAAGCGCAAGCAGCCGGTGACCGTGCTGCTCAAGGCGCTCGGCTGGACCAACGACCAGATCCTCGAGCGGTTCGGCCAGTACGAGTCGATGCGCGCCACCCTGGAGAAGGACCACACCTCCGGCCAGGACGA